>JAFVEZ010000007.1 GCA_017475745.1 Selenomonadaceae bacterium | reverse complement strand
TTACAAATATGTGACAATCAGTGGCGGTTACGGCAACGATACAATCGACAACGCTAGCTCAGGCGATTACTCAAGTCTCAGTGGTGGCAGCGGTAATGATTCTATCAACGCTGGCACTATTTCATATAGAGTTACGCTTAATGGCGGCTATGGTAATGACACTCTTGTCGGCAGTACTTCCAGCAGCTATGGCGATGTCTTCCAGTTTGGTAATCACGATGACTTTGATGTTATTACCAACTATGCCACCAATGATACTCTTCACTTGACTGGTCTGTACTACCTCAGCAGTGCCAACTACTATAATGTGGGTAGTGACAAAGTTGTCAGTTTGGCTTCTGATGGTGTCATCACCCTCAAGGGTGCAGCTTACAAGAACATCAGAGTAAAACTCTCTGGTGGCAGCACAACCTACATCTACTCTGGTGCTGAGAACTATACTCCTGGCGGCGGTGGTGGCGGTACCACTGGTTATGACTATTCAACTTCTTACAACTATCAAAAATTGACAGCTTCTAGTACTGCTGATCGCATTTACAACAATTACAAATATGTGACAATCAGTGGCGGTAGTGGCAATGACACAATCAACAACGCCAGCTCAGGCGATTACTCAAGTCTCAGTGGTGGCAGCGGTAATGATTCTATCAATGCTGGCACTATTTCATATAGAGTTACGCTCAATGGCGGTTATGGCAATGACACTCTTGTCGGCAGCACTTCCAGCAGCTATGGCGATGTCTTCCAGTTTGGCAACCATGATGACTATGATGTCATTACCAACTACGCTACTAATGATACTCTTCATTTGACTGGTCTCAGCTATCTCAGTGCTTCTCGTTATTATAACTCTGGCAGTGATAAGGTAATCAGTCTTGCTTCTGATGGTGTTATAACGGTCAAAGGCGCAGCTTATAAGAATATCAGAGTAAAACTCTCTGGTGGCAGCACAACCTACATCTATTCTGGTGCTGAGAACTACACTCATAATGATGGCTATTCAACTTCTTACAACTATCAATATCTGACCGCTTCAAGTAGTGCTGACAGTATCTACAATAGTTATAAGTATGTGACAATCAGTGGCGGTGGTGGCAATGACACAATCAACAACGCCAGCTCAGGCGATTACTCAAGTCTCAGTGGTGGCAGCGGTAATGATTCTATCAATGCTGGCACTATTTCATATAGAGTTACGCTCAATGGCGGTTATGGTAATGACACTCTTGTTGGCAGTACTTCCAGCAGCTATGGTGATGTCTTCCAGTTTGGCAACCATGATGACTATGATGTCATCACCAACTACGCTACTAATGATACTCTCCACTTGACTGGTCTGTATTCTCTCAGTAATGCCTCCTACTACAATGTAGGCAGTGACAAAGTTATCAGCTTGTCTTCTGATGGCTTCATTACTCTCAAGGGTGCCGCCTACAAAAATATCAAGGTTAAACTTGCAAATAACACTACAACCACTATCTCCTCTGGTTCAAGCAACTACTACAGCAGCTACTATGAAGAGCGCTGGTTCATGGAAGGCGACGACAACTTCTCGACTTCTGAAGTTGGCACAATACTCAATGATGAGCAAAGCTTGAGCGTTAAAGATTCCTCATCAGAGCAACTGCTTCAAGGCGATACTACCTTCCAAGGTGATGCTCTTTACAACAGTTCTTCCGTACAAAATTACGGTCTTTCAAAGACTCGACAAAATAAATAAACTAAATCTCTTGCACAAGTAAGATAATATCAGCACCGGCAGTCATTCATGTGACGAAGCCGGTGCTTTTGTATTAGTGCAAGAATGTTATACACTTGACACTATGCTATCCGTCAAGTAAAATAACATCATTAGAGAACTGATGATAATTTTGGCATTAATCTAAATCATCGGTAAATCTTCAGAGTTTAGTGAGGTGCAAAGTATGTTCATTGGAAAGATTGATGATGTAAACGATTCTTATTATAATCCGATACTCAGAGAAGTACTGAAGTATTTGAGGACTACAGATTTCAGCAATATGGTAGAGGGTGCCTATCCTGTAACCAACAATATAACTGCAAAGTTGCAGCGCTATGAGACGCGTCAAGCAGAGGATTGCAAACCAGAAAGTCACAATAAATTTGTAGATGTGCAGTTTGTAGCTGAAGGTGAAGAGCTGCTTGGCTGGTGCCCGATAAGTCCTGATATTCAGATTACTGAGACTTACAATTTTGCCAAGGACGTGACGTTTTATAAAAGTTTGATACCAGAGAGTTGTGTAATACTCTCTACCCGCAGCTTTGCCATTCTCTATCCAGTTGATGTACATCGTCCTTGCTGCAGCGTAGATGAGGATAACCCGTCCATTGTCACCAAAGTTGTGGTGAAGATTCCTGTTGAATTGTTGAAGTAATTGTCAAGTTGTGAAGTAATGCTGATATCTGACAGGAGAAGATTTGTATGAGTGTTAGAAGAGTATTTATAGAGAAGCGCAAAGGCTTCGATGTTCCTGCAGCTCACTTGTTTGAAGACATTTGCGAGACGTTGGAGATTAAAGAGTTGCAGTCGTTGAGGTTGTTTCAGCGCTACGATATTGAAGGACTGTCTGACGAGGAATACAATGCCGTCAAGGATATTGTATTCAGTGAACCGCCGGTCGATGTACGCTATGAAGAGACTCTGCCCGTCATTGATGATGCCAAAGTGTTTGCCATTGAGTATCTGCCTGGGCAGTACGATCAGCGTGCAGATTCAGCGGCACAATGTATTCAGCTCATTACAGGCAAGGAACGCCCAACTATTCAGACGGCTGAAGTGATTGCTCTAATTGGTGATGTCAAAGCGGAAGATGTCGAGAGAGTCAAGAAGTATTTGATAAATGCCGTTGAAAGTCGCGAAGCAAGTATGGACAAGCCTGCTACATTGCAGATGATGACAGACGTTCCGCCGAATGTTGAAATTCTATCGGACTTTAATTATCTTGACGACGCCGCTCTTGAAAACTTTCTCAAAGAACGTGGCTTTGCCATGGCATATGCCGATTTGAAATTTTGTCAAAGTTACTTCCGCGACACCGAGAAGCGCCCTCCGACGATCACAGAACTTAAAGTCATTGATACTTACTGGTCAGATCACTGCCGTCACACTACTTTCATGACGAAGATTGACGATATTATCTTTGAAGCGATTGATGATGATGATCCTGCTTTCTTCATTCCAGCGATAATGAATTCTCACAAGCAATACCTTAGTGATCGCAGAAAACTCTATGGGGAACAATCAGGACGTGATGTGTCGTTGATGGATTTGGCTACTATTGGCACCAAGAGTCTCAGATATGACGGCATGTTGCCAAATCTCGATGTCTCTGATGAGGTTAATGCCTGCAGTTTTAACGTTAAGGCTGAAGTCGATGGCAAGCTTGAAGATTGGCTTATCATGTTCAAGAATGAGACTCATAACCACCCTACGGAGATTGAACCCTTCGGCGGTGCTGCTACCTGCCTTGGTGGTGCTATTCGTGATCCGTTGAGCGGTCGGACTTACGTCTATCAAGCAATGAGGGTAACTGGCGCTGCTGATCCTCGTCGTCCACTTGCGGAAACTCTATCCGGTAAACTGCCACAGAAGAAGATAACCCAAGGCGCGGCGCAGGGTTACAGCTCATACGGCAACCAGATTGGGCTTGCTACAGGACAGGTGCATGAAGTCTATCACGAAGGTTACTTGGCAAAGCGCATGGAGATAGGCGCGGTGGTTGCTGCCGCTCCGAAGGCTAATGTCAAGCGTGAAAGTCCCGCGGCTGGTGATGTGATTGTACTGCTGGGCGGGCGTACTGGACGTGACGGTATTGGTGGTGCTACAGGCTCCTCGAAGGCTCATGACTCACATTCTGTTGAGAATTGCGGTGCTGAAGTCCAAAAGGGCAATCCTCCAACTGAGCGCAAGATACAGCGTCTATTTAGAAATCCTCAAGCTTCCAAACTCATCAAGCGCTGCAATGACTTCGGCGCAGGTGGCGTCGCTGTAGCGATTGGTGAGCTTGCCAATGGACTTGAGATCAGTCTTGACGCTGTGCCCAAGAAGTATGAGGGTCTCGACGGCACCGAACTTGCAATCAGCGAAAGTCAAGAGAGAATGGCAGTTGTTCTCTCTCCTGCTGACGTTGAAGCCTTTGAGAAATTGGCGGACGCAGAGAACTTGGAGACAGCTAAGGTTGCTGTGGTCACTGAAGCTGAAAGGCTTGTAATGAAGTGGAGAGATCAAAGGGTTGTTGATATCAGTCGTGCCTTCCTTGATACTAACGGTGTCAAGCAGCATATCACAGCAAATGTCCACTCGCCAAAGAGGTTTATGCCACTCATTGAAAGCAATGATTTAAAACGTGAATGGTTAAATAATCTCAAGGATTTAAATATTTGCAGCCAGAAGGGCCTTGCGGAACGCTTCGACTCTACCATTGGCGCTGCGACTGTCCTCATGCCCTTCGGCGGTAAGAATCAACTGACGCCTGCTGAAGGTATGGTTGCCAAGCTTCCTGTTGAGGGTAAGACCAACACGGCAACGGCAATGACCTTCGGCTTTGATCCTTATATCTCTGAGTGGAGTCCGTTCCATGGCGCGATTGATGCAGTTACCGCATCACTGACCAAACTCGTTGCTCTTGGTGCCGACTTCAGAACTGCCTGGCTCTCTCTGCAAGAGTACTTTGAGCGCTTGGGCAATAATCCCGACAAGTGGGGCAAGCCCGTCAGTGCGCTGCTTGGTGCCTTCCTCGCTCAGAAGGGCTTCGGCGTTGCAGCAATCGGCGGCAAGGACTCAATGAGTGGAACCTTTGAGAACTTAAATGTACCTCCAACTTTGGTGTCATTCGCCATTGCGCCTGTTGAAGCTAACAAAGTTATATCCTCGGAGTTCAAAGAACCCAATCATAAGGTTTGGTTGATTCCCTGTCCGCGCGATAGGTATGGTGTACCGATATTTAATGAACTCAAGGCAAACTTCCTTGACGTGTATAAACTCATTAGTGAAGGCAAGATCATCTCTGCAATGAGTGTAGACCGTGGAGGTATAGCAGCAACAATCTCCAAGATGGCAATCGGCAATGATATTGGCTTCAAATTCAACGCGGCAAAACGCTCTGTCGAGTCCTTCTTCACTTGGCGCTGTGGCACTTTGATTGTTGAAACGGCGAATGACGTTGATTTAGGTAACTTTGAACACTTTGTGGAACTTGGTATGACGATTGATCGTTCAGAGATCATCTGTGGAGACATGACAATATCACTCGAAGAGATCAAAAGCAGTTACACCGCACCTCTTGAAAAAATCTTTCCGACGAGAATCAATACCAAGAAGAGTTCAAACATTGAGGATATTAAATATCAACAGCCGAATCATTCGACAATCGCTGCACACTCTCGCTTCAAACTCAAACCCAAGATATTTATACCAGTGTTTCCGGGTACGAATTGCGAATATGATAGTGCCAAGGCATGGCGCGAAGCAGGTGGTGAGCCAGAAGTACTTGTCATTCGCAACTTGACACCAGCGTCAGTTGAGGAGAGCATAGAAGCTATCGTCAGGAAGATTAACGAATCTCAAATTATAATGTTCCCTGGTGGCTTCAGTGGTGGTGACGAACCAGATGGCAGTGGTAAGTTTATAGCGGCTATGTTCCGCAATCCAAAGATTGCCGAGTCAGTTATGGAACTTCTCAACAAGCGCGACGGTTTAATCTTGGGTATCTGTAATGGCTTCCAAGCACTCATCAAACTTGGGTTGTTGCCCTACGGTGAAATCAGACCTCTCAAGGAAGATGATCCGACGCTTACTCACAACACTCTTGGTAGGCATGTGAGTTGCATGGTGAATACTCGCATTGTCTCCAACTCGTCACCATGGCTTAATGACTTCAAGGTTGGTGATATTCACACAATCGCGGTCAGTCACGGTGAAGGGCGTTTCGTTGCCAATGATGATTGGATCGCCAAGCTCGCTGCCAATGGTCAGATTGCCACTCAATATGTTGATGTGAATAACCAGCCGACAATGGATTTACCATTCAATCCAAATGGTTCGATTGCAGCGATTGAGGGCATTACAAGTGCAGACGGTCGAATTTTTGGTAAGATGGGACACTCGGAGCGCCGCGGTGTTAATGTCTTCAAGAACATCACAGGAAATACAAATCAACCGATCTTTGAATCTGGTGTCAAGTATTACGTTTAGAGGAGCAGTGTTATGATAACTATTGATGATATACTTGAGACTAATCGAATGATAACTCAGAATAAGCTTGATGTGAGGACAATTACAATGGGAATATCTCTCCGCGATTGTGCTCACCCAAATATCAAGCAATTCTGCCAAAACGTCTACGATAAGATTACAACTTCCGCTGAGTTTCTCGTCAAGACCGGCGAGGACATTGAAGCAGAATATGGTGTGCCTATCATCAACAAGAGAATTTCGGTCACACCGATTGCCATTGCCGCTGATTCTTGCAAAACTGATGACTACGTCCCAGTTGCTGAAGCTATGGATAAGGCAGCAAAGGCCGTTGGTGTCAACTTTATCGGTGGATTTAGTGCTCTCGTTGAGAAGGGTTTCACCAATGGCGATAAGGTGTTGATTAACTCGATACCGCAAGCCCTTGCTGCAACAGATGTCGTCTGCAGTAGTGTCAACCTTGCCTCAACAAAGGCGGGAATAAACATGGATTGCGTGAGACAAATGGGTGAGGTCATCAAGAGAACGGCTGAACTCACACGCGACCAGCAGGCTCTAGGTTGCGCCAAATTGGTGACTTTTGCCAATGCGCCGCAGGATAATCCATTCATGGCAGGTGCCTTCCACGGCGTCAGCGAAGCTGAGAGAGTTATAAATGTCGGTGTTAGTGGTCCCGGTGTTGTCAAGCATGCTCTTGAAGGTCTTAAAGGCGCGGATTTCTCAGAGATTGCCGAAGCGATCAAGAAGACAGCCTTCAAGATCACTCGTGTTGGACAGTTGGTGGCGCGTGAAGCTTCCAAGCGTCTCGGTGTGCCATTTGGGATTGTCGATGTCTCATTAGCACCAACTGCTGAGGTGGGTGACAGTGTGGCACGGATACTTGAAGAGATGGGATTGGAGAGTTGTGGCGCTCCCGGTACAACGGCGGCCTTGGCACTACTTAACGACGCCGTCAAAAAGGGTGGACTGATGGCAAGTTCTCACGTTGGCGGTTTCAGTGGAGCATTTATTCCTGTCAGTGAAGATGAGGGTATGATTGCCGCTGTTAAGGAAGGTAGTCTTACTATTGAAAAGCTGGAAGCTATGACTTGTGTGTGTTCTGTCGGGCTTGATATGATTGCAATTTCTGGCGATGTGAGTGCTTCTACAATTTCCGGTATCATTGCAGATGAAGCAGCGATTGGCGTCATCAATAACAAGACGACAGCGGTGAGGATTATTCCTGTACCTGGCAAGAAGGTCGGAGATGTAGTTGAGTTTGGCGGTCTGCTTGGATATTGCCCGATTGTTCCCGTTAGAAGTGAGTGGAGTAGTGAGACCTTTATTGCTCGAGGTGGAAGGATACCCGCTCCACTTCGTAGTCTTACCAACTGATGATAGCGCACATTATGTAGACAATCAAAAGTACAGATAAAATAAAATGCTCTCAACGAGTTGATTCGTTGTGGGCATTTTTAGTCAACTACGTCCGACTAAAGCTGGGCGCTTGAAGTTTAGCCAATTTGTTCTCGTTGATAAATCAAATGATTGATTTACCTTGTCGACATTGACTTTAATATTAAAAAATGTTAAACTATTTTATTAATAATTAAAAATCGAGGAGTTGTTATAATGTCTGAAGAAAAGAAAGAGAATAATAAAAAACCTTCCGTTTGGAATACCTATTCAGAAGATGATAAAAGCAAGCTGGAAAAGCTGAGTGTTGGTTATATTGACTTCATAAGCAACTGTAAGACTGAGCGTGAGAGCGTCAAGGAGACAATCCGCCAGGCTGAAGCTGCCGGTTACAAGAGTCTCGACAAATATAATAAGCTCAATGCCGGTGATAAAGTTTACGCCGTATGTATGAATAAATCTATAGCTCTATTTAATATCGGTAAGGAACCTATCGAAAGAGGAATGAAAATTCTCGGTGCTCATATTGACACCTGTCGTCTCGATTTAAAGCAGAATCCACTCTATGAGGACGGCGGTTTTGCCCTCTTTGATACTCATTACTACGGTGGCATCAAAAAGTATCAGTGGGTAACACTTCCTCTTGCAATGCACGGCGTTGTCATCAAAAAGGACGGAAAAGTAATTGATATTAATATTGGTGAAGCTTCTGATGATCCTGTCTTCTGCGTTACAGATTTGTTAATTCACCTGTCACAAGAACAGATGGAGAAGAAAGCAAGCAAGGTCATTGAGGGTGAGAACCTCGATATCTTGATTGGCAACTATCCTCTCAAGGATGGTGAGAAGGAATCTGTCAAGAAGGGCATCATCAAGCTGCTCAAAGATAACTACGATATTGAGGAAGATGACTTTCTGAGTGCAGAATTGGCTCTTGTTCCTGCTGGTCGTGCTCGTGAGCTTGGTTTGGATCGTTCAATGGTTCTTGGCTATGGTCAAGATGATAGAGTTTGCTCTTATACTTCGCTAGTTGCTATGCTTGAAGCTTCAGATACTCCAACTCGTACTAATTGCTGTCTGCTTGTTGACAAGGAAGAGATCGGCAGCTATGGTGCGACAGGTATGCAGTCTCAATTCTTTGAAAATATTGTCGCTGAAGTTCTCAACCTTGCTGGACAGTATTCTGAATTAGCAGTCAGACGCGCCCTCCAAAACTCGGTTATGCTCTCCTCTGATGTTTCTAGTGCCTTTGATCCACTCTATGCTTCAGCCTACGACAAGAAGAATGTTGCCTACCTTGGTAAAGGTATGGTTTTCAACAAATTCACTGGATCACGCGGTAAGTCCGGTAGCTCCGAAGCCAATGCAGAGTACGTTGCAAAGTTGAGAAATGCCCTCGATAGGAACGAGGTTCACTATCAATTCAGTGAGCTTGGAAAAGTTGATCTCGGCGGCGGCGGTACTATTGCCTATATGATGGCGAAGTACGGAATGGACGTTATTGACAGTGGTGTTGCTGTTCTTTCAATGCATGCACCTTGGGAAGCCACCTCAAAAATCGACATATATGAGACCAAAAAGGGATATTCCGCCTTTCTCGCCGAAATGTGACCGATAAGAAATGACTTAACTTGAGATGTTTAGAAAGCAAGATTTTAAAGCAAATCATAGGAGACAGAGTATAATATAGACCTTTAGAAAATCAAGGAGAATTATATGAAAGTGTTGTTGTTTCAAACCTCTAGTACACAAAGAGTGTCAGTTACTCATTTTGACAATGGTGATTGGCTTATCTCTAAAGAATGGAGGAAGGTACCAGAAAATCCCTGGGTTCAAGGAAAAGGTGTACGTATACCAAAGGCTTATGTTAAAGATCTTGCCCAACTTCTGAACAGTGATGATATACCAAATGTTATTGCAGATATGGGATTGAAGTATCTAGAAGAAACTACATTTTAAGGAGCATAGAGCGAAATGCAACATAAATGTAAAGTTACTGTTATTGACAAAAAATTGTATCCTGAACTTCAAGAAAAATATATAGCCGATCCCAACGCCGGTGCTTGCCCATTCTATCAAATTGGTCAAGAATTTATCTTTGAACGCTATGGCAACGAAGATACATTCTGGACCATGGGCAAAGGCACTCAATGTGCTGAAGCTTGGGACTGCATCAGTCGCTACATTTATACTGCCCTGCAAGGCGGTTCAATAATGCATGGCTGGACTAATGATGATAAAATCATGATTGCTTGCTGCAACGACGGCACCAGGCCGGTTATCTTCAAGATTGAACGTATTGACTATAAGGCTGTTCACTTTGAGGAAGAGCCTACTAGCTATGGTAAAGCTCAATTCATTACGAAACTTTTGGCTGTTGAAAATGTAGTAGACATCACAGAAAACAAAGATGGTTTTCTTGAAGTCATAGTTGATGGTAAGTTAGATGATGATATAATTAAAAATGTTGCTGCTGAGTATTACCTTACTGTAACCTGTATAGACTAGAGGTGGCATTATGAATATTGCATCAATGATGGATTACGACGAAGCGGTACAATCCCAAACAGCAACAGAAGAAAAAAAGAAGAAAGTTACATAAGTTTTACTAAAGAAGAATGGGAGTACTTTTTTAGAGAGTTGAAGTTGAGACCTCTCAATGAAGAAAATCTTCAAAAGGCCATAAATAATGCTCGTTATCTTGCAATGCTTGATTGTGCGGAAAAGGAGCTAGAAGAAGGCAAGGGTACAGTTATGACATTTGAAGAATTGGAGAAACTCATTAATGGATAAAGTAGTTTTTGAAACCGCGGCTTTGTCTCATTTGATGTATTGGATTCACAATGACATCAAAATGGTTGAAAAAATTCATGAACTCATCAAAGATATAAAGCGTAATGGTGCTGCTCGTGGAATTGGAAAACCTGAAAATTAAGATATGAGCCTGGTTGGAGTCGTCGAATTAATCAAGAACATCGTTTGATTTATGCCATTAAAGATGATTTTATTCATATAATCTCTTGTAAAGGACATTATGAAGATTAAATTTCGATTACCATTCACAATTTATATAAATTTATTGGAGGATAATAAATGTCAGAAGCAATCTCAAATAATTTCGTTCAGCAAGCAATCGACGAAGACCTCAAAAACGGCAAATATACCGATGGTATACACACTCGCTTTCCACCGGAACCCAATGGCTATCTCCATATCGGACATGCAAAATCAATCTGCTTAAACTTTGGGTTAGCTGCTAACAACAATGGACTCTGCAACCTTCGCTTCGATGATACCAATCCGACCAAAGAAGACGTTGAGTATGTTGATTCAATTCAAGAAGATATTCGCTGGCTTGGATTCGATTGGCAAGACAGGAAGTTCTATGCTTCCGACTATTTCGGCAAGCTCTATGACTACGCTGTCGAGTTGATTAAACGCGGTCTTGCCTATGTTGACGATTCCAGTGCTGAAGAGATTCGTGCAACTCGCGGCACTCTTACTGAAGCTGGCAAGGAAAGCCCTTATCGTAACCGCAGTATTGACGAGAGCCTTGATCTCTTTGCAAGAATGAAGGCTGGCGAGTTCGCTGATGGTTCCAAGGTCTTGAGAGCCAAAATTGATATGGCTTCGCCTAATATGAATATGCGCGATCCTGTCATCTATCGTATCGCTCATACCACTCATCATAGGACAGGCGACGAGTGGTGCATTTACCCAATGTATGACTTTGCCCACCCGCTCAGTGACGCCATTGAGGGTATTACTCACTCCGTCTGCACTCTTGAGTTTGAAGATCACCGTCCTTTTTATGATTGGCTTCTTGAGTCTCTTGACTTTGATGTAAATACTCGTCCTCGGCAGATAGAGTTTGCCCGTCTTGATCTCACCAACACAGTCACTAGCAAGCGCAAGCTGCTTCAGCTTGTCAAAGAAGGACATGTCAGAGGTTGGGACGATCCGCGAATGTCTACACTCAGCGGGTTGAGACGCAGAGGCTTCACTCCTGCAGCTATCAGAAAGTTCTGCAATGAGATTGGTGTTGCTAAAGCAAACTCTCTGGTTGATATTTCAATGCTTGAGCACTGTGTCCGTGAAGATTTGAACGAGACTGCCGACAGGGTCATGGCTGTACTCGATCCGCTCAAAGTCATTTTGACGAATGTGCCGGAAGGTAAGGTTGAATATTTGCTGGCTGAGAATCACCCGACACGCGGCGGCAGTAGATATATTCCATTTAGTAGAGAGATTTACATTGATCGTGAGGACTTCATGGAAGATGCTCCCAAAAAGTTCTTCCGTCTCAAGCCTAACGGTGAAGTTCGTCTCAAGCACGCATATATCATCAAATGTGAGGAAGTCATCAAAGACGCTGAGGGCAACGTCACAGAGCTGCATTGCACTATTGATCCAACTTCAAAGAGTGGCGGAGCAACGGCAAACCGTAAGATCAAGGGTACTATTCATTGGGTTGAAGCTAAATCGGCACTTAAAGCTGAGGTCAGACTTTATGACTACCTTTTGACGACTGACGAGAAGGGCAACCTTCCAGAGGACTTTATCGCTGCGCTTAATCCAAACTCACTCATTACTATCGAGAACGCGATGATTGAGCCGAGTGTACGTTTCACTGCTCCGGGCACAAGGTATCAATTCTTGCGCCTTGGTTACTTTGTCGTCGACTATGACACTACCTTTGAGCACCTTGTATTCAATAGGATCGTCGGTCTCAAAGATACCTGGGCAAAGGTGAAATCTCAATCCTAACACATACGAGGTGATATTCATGGGAAAAATGCCCAAAATTCCAAAGAACTTGACAGATAAAGATATGGTCAAGAATTATGTCGAAGAGCAGACGATAGAAGATCAGTTACTAAAAGCAGCGAAGAAGGCAGAGAAGCTGGAAGCCGCTGCCAAGCTCGAAGCTCCACCGGCACCGCTCGCCCGTGCTGGATTTACACCGGAACTCACCGATCAGCTCGGCAAGGCGCTCATGGCTCTCAAATTAGAGCTTGCAAATGCGGGCGTTACAAGTTATAATTTTAAAATCAAACGCGACGGTGAAACGATCACATTGACCGTCACTAACAAGAAATTTTAAACTGATGACAGATAGTTGCAGCAGACGTGGATACTGACAGCTATCTGTCGTCTGTTGACGACTATCTGAGAGGGTGTTTTATTAATGGACAATTTGACTGTGGTGGCAATTATCATCTTCGTCACCGCCTATGCTTTGATTATCTCCGAAAAAGTTCACCGTACTATTGTTGGTATCTTCGGAGCTATGCTAATGATTTTGATCGGTGTTCTTGACCAGGAAACTGCAATACATCACATTGACTTCAACACATTGGGTCTGCTGATGGGCATGATGATTATTGTCAACATTACCGCTGAGACGGGCTTATTTAACTATTTAGCAATCTGGGCAGCACAAAAGGTCAAGGCGCAGCCTGTTGCTCTACTTGTCGCGCTGGCAACATTGACAGCCGTCTGTTCCGCTCTCCTCGACAACGTTACAACCGTTCTCTTGACTGTCCCTGTAACATTTGCAATTACTCAGCAGCTTAAAGTAGATGTTAAGCCATTCCTTATGGCGCAGATAATATCATCAAATATCGGTGGCACTGCAACACTTATTGGAGATCCGCCTAACATTATGATAGGCTCTGCTGTTGGTCTCAGTTTCGGTGATTTCATAGTCAACCTCACCGCACCAGCAATATTTATCTTTGCTGTGACTGTCGGTATATTGCTGATGATGTACAAATCCGAGTTACACACCCAGCCGGAACTTCAAGATAAAGTTATGAGAATTGATGCCCTCAGCAAAATCACCGACTTCAAACTTCTCAACAAATGTCTTGCTGTTCTTGCTTTCACAATCACACTGTTCGTTCTCCACGGCATGTTGGGTCTCGAATCTGCAACTTGCGCCTTGACAGGTGCAGGTCTCTTGTTGCTGATAACTGCAACTGACAATGAAGCGATGATTGCAAAGGTCTTAAGCAAGATTGAATGGCTTGCAATCTTCTTCTTTGCAGGTCTCTTTGTACTTGTCGGTGCTCTCGTTGAGACAGGCGTCATCAAAGCACTTGCCGCAGAAGCAATCAAGATTACCGATGGCTCTGTTCCTGCAACCGCAATATTGATTCTTTGGATGTCGGCAATCGCTTCAGCCTTCATTGATAATATCCCATTCGTTGCTACACTGATTCCTCTGATTAAAGATATGGGCGAGATGGGACTTGCAAATCTCGATCCAATGTGGTGGTCTTTGGCACTCGGTGCCTGCTTGGGTGGCAATGGTACTCTGATTGGTGCTTCAGCGAATGTTGTCGTAGCTTCAATGGCGGCACAACGCGGCAAGCCAATATCATTTATTGGCTTCATGAAGATTGCCTTCCCGCTGATGATCCTCTCGATAATCATTTCAACCGTTTACGTTTGGCTGAGATACTTATAAATCTAATTAGAGAGCAGGTGAATCATGAAAGTATATCCTGATACCAAAATATTTATAATAAGTCCGGGTAATATCCACTCTGGTGGACCCGAACTTGTCCACCAACTTGCCTCTCAACTTCTCAAGATGGACTACAACGTCTATATGTTCTATCTTCCTGCAAATGCAAGTTTCGATCCCGCTGATCCTGTTGACCCATTTTACAAAAAGTATCACATACCATTCGTCCGCAATCTGGAAATTGACCACAAGAATATCATGATTGTGCCGGAATCTTCCAGCTTGAATTTGTATGTTTCAACGAAAATCCGTCGAATTATGTGGTGGATGAGTGTTGACAATTACATCAACAACCTCTGTAATATCCTCAAAAAATTCAAGCAAAATCCACTTGATTCCACCATGCCCAAATTCTTCTATTTTGACAAAGACGACAGTAATATTGAGCATTGGGTGCAGTCGGATTATGCCAAGATATTTATCAAAAACAATGGCATTGTTGATAGGCAAATATATAGAGTTAGAGACTATTTGAATGAAGCTTTCCTGCAGCGTGCATCACATGTAGATATCTCACAAAAGGAAAACATAGTAGCCTACAATCCCGTCAAAGGCTTCGAATTCACTCAAAAATTACTAAAAGTTGCGCCAGAGATAAATTGGCAGGCTATACGTGATATGACACCAGAAGAAGTTCAGCAGTTACTTGCTAGAGCTAAAGTCTATATTGATTTCGGCAACCATCCGGGTCGTGATAGAATTCCAAGAGAAGCGGCAGTGTCCGGTTGCTGCGTGGTAACGGGTCGCCGTGGTGCTGCGGGCAATCCCAATGATATCGCCATTGATGATTCATTCAAGTTCAACGATACCGATGATAATCTCATACCTATTGTTGAGCGTATCAAAGACATATTTACAAACTTCAATAAAAATTATGAAAGCCAAAGAAAATATCGCGAGCAGATCATGACGGAGCGTGCTGAATTTGATCGTGATGTCAAGGCGGCCTTTGGTTACAAAGAATCAAAAGATCGTCTCAAAAAGATTGCCATTCTTCCAAATTTGCACTCTGATACATTGGAATTGACAAAGTATTTGTCAACAAACAATTTGGGATATATTCCAAAATTTATTGTTGATGATAGAGTCGCTTGGCGTAAGGGTGTTTCGGTCAAGAGCGATGTAATAAGGACATATGATAGCACCAACTATTTATATACAGGATCACTGTTAATACCTATAATCTCTGTCTCTGACGCGGCCTTCTTGTATCGTGAGCAAAGAATTGATAAATTTGCGATATTTAAGCAAGATGTTCCACAAATTCAAGAAATTGCGCCAGAGCTTGGCATAAAAGCTGGAGATTTACTCGTCTTCAATAGAAACTAACTTTTAGGAGCAGTGTATTGGGATCAATGAGCAATTATCTTTACTTGATAATTAGTCCTAATACTCTCACTCTTTATCAGGTGGTGTGGCAATGGTACTTACAAACGAGCAAAAAGCTGCTGTTGTGACCAGAGGTAAAAACTTGTTAGTCGCAGCAGCAGCAGGATCAGGCAAGACGAAAGTTTTGGTTGAGAGAATAAAACAGCTCATTTTAGCGGGAGACTGCGATGTCGATAAGTTACTTGTGGTGACTTTTACCAATGCTGCAGCACAAGAAATGCGCTCACGAATCCATTCCGCTCTAACGGAAGAGTTGAGGGCAAATAATGACTTCGAGACTCTAAAACGTTTAGAGCGGCAAGTGGTCCTTTTGTCCGGCGCATCAATAATGACGATGCACTCTTTCTGCCAAATGATCTTAAAGAGGAACTTCTCCAAGATAGACCTGGACCCAAAGTTTCGCGTAGCTGATGAGCAGGAATTAAATCTCATTAAGCAAGATGTAATTGAAGAGTTGTTTGAGAGTAAGTATGGTGAAGAAAGTGAGAATTTTCAACGATTCACCGATGACTTCGGTGGCACTGAAAAAGGTGACGACAAGCTTCATGAAATAATCTTAAGTCTCTATGAGTATTCACGTAGTCAGCCTAATCCAAAAGAATGGTTAGAGTCTTTAGTTGCGTCATTTGATATAGCTGACAACGCAACACTCAAAGATACTATTTGGTATGCTTCGGCAATGAAGCACATAGGATTTATTCTTGACGCTGCTTTTGACGAATGTAAAATCAATCTTGAGCTTGCACTTGATACTAAAATCAAGATAGATAAAATTGAAAAAGATATGTACGATGTCATATTGCCCTTGACAAAGGCCTACAAGTCTGGTAATTGGGGAAAAATCTTTGATTTGCTAAATCCACCCGATGGTAAGATATTCGATAATATAGGTAATCCTGGAAAAGCCGATAGAGTTGCTTGGGGACTCTTGACTGATAGCCGCAAAGAATACAAGGAAGCCGTAGAGAACCTTCAAAAGAGGTACTTCTTTGCTTCAGAACAGGAACTACTCGACGATTTAAGAAATATTAGGCCATCAGTCGAGACTCTTGTCAATGTGACTATAGAATTTTCAGAAGCACTTATTGCTGCCAAACATGAGAGAGGTATAATTGACTTCAGCGATATGGAACATTTTGCACTAGAGATTCTCTCAGATAAAAAGATAGCCAATGCTCTTCGCAAAAAGTATCAAGCCGTCATGGTTGACGAATACCAAGATACTAACGGTGTGCAGGAAGCCATCCTCAAAAAAATTGCCGACGAAGATAAGGCTAATTTTTTTGCTGTCGGTGACGTTAAGCAGAGTATTTATAAGTTCCGAATGGCTGACCCTTCGCTGTTCCTTGATAAATACAACAAGTATCCGACTACAAGTGACTATGAGGAAAACAACGAAAAAGCTCAAAAATACAGTGACTGTCTGAGAATTGATCTTTCCAAGAACTTCAGAAGCAGATGTGAGGTGCTTGATTCCGTCAATTTTATCTTTGAGCGCCTTATGAATTCAGAATCAATGGAAATTGATTATACTGACGATGCTCGCCTGTACTATGGAATGAACTATACTACGGGCATTGCTGGCCTTTTGGATACGCCTACGGAATTTTATTTGATTGAAAACAAGAAAAGCAACGATAACGATGATGACAGTCCTCAAAATACTGAGGATATATTGAGTATTGAGCGTGAAGCACAGGTAATTGCCGATCGCATCAAGGAAATGATTAACATCAATACTCAAGTTTATGATAAAGAGGAAAATAAGTATCGCACAATCAAATATCGCGATATTGTAATATTGCGCCGCTCAAAGAAAAACCCAGCTGCACTTATGGAAGTTCTGCAGAAGAATAATATTCCTGCCTATGCAATGGGCGATGAGACGTATTTTCAAGCATTGGAGATAAAGGTCATTTTGTCACTTCTTAATGTCCTTGAGAACGCCAGGCAGGATATACCACTTGCTGCCGTTATGCTCTCGCCGATTGGAAACTTTACAGCAGAGGACTTGGCGCTTCTGAAGATAGAAAAGAGACGTGAAGACCTCTTCACTGCATTGATAACCGCTTCTGCTTCTTCAGTTGAATTGAATCCACTTAATCTGTCGGAAGAATTGATGGATAAAACCAGGATATTCTTACAAAAAGTGAACGCCTGGCGAGAGCTGTCGAGGATAGTTAGTGTTCCGGAGCTGCTTTCAACTATCTATCGTGAGACAGGTTACTATGATTATGTTGGCGGTCTTCCTGAAGGTGTGGTAAGACAAGCGAATCTCAGAATGTTGGTTGATCGTGCTGCAGCTTATGAAGCGACAACCTTCAGAGGACTTTCACGCTTTCTCAAATTTGTCAGTAAAATCAAAGAACTCAACACTGACCTTGCAGTTGCTAGGACACTTGGTGAGAACGAGGACGTTGTACGCGTGATGACAATCCACAAGAGCAAGGGCCTTGAGTTCCCTGTCGTCTTCGTCATTGAGCTTGGCAAGCAATTTAACACTAATGAGGACAGCGCCGCTCTATTGTTAAAACATCGCGAATTGGGAATAGGACCTTATATCACTCTCAAGAATGAGCCGTTGAGGTACCCGACTTTCGCGCGCCAAGTTATTGCTCAAAAGAACCTTGAAGAGCAAAAGGCCGAGGAATTACGAATACTCTATGTTGCTATGACGCGTGCAAGAGAGAAGTTGATATTAGTTGCCACCAAGAAGGGCAACGACAAGAAGCATGCCAGGTATCAGCGTTACGGCAATGTTGATAGGATACCCGGTTTTGCGGCACTCTCAGCAAACACCTTCCTCGATTGGCTACTTCTTGCACTTTCAAAAGAGACTGACTGCATAAGTGTCATTAATGTCAACGCGAACAGTGTCGTCATAGCCGAAGCAGTCGAAAGAACAGTTGAAGAGATCAAGCCGGATATGTCTTTGCTTGCACGTAAAATGTCCACACTGACAAGTAAGAGTATTCCTTCCAAGATGTCCGTCACTGAATTGAAACAACGTGTCGAATATGACGAAGAGATTACAAACAATCTCATTGATGACTACGACGAGAGCAGTAAAGAGATAGTCATCAACGAGGAAGATGAGGAAATTATCTACAAGCGCCCTGACTTTGAGCAAAGTAAGAGATTGACCGGCGCTGAGTACGGTACATTAATGCACAGCGTAATGCAGCGGCTCGACCTCAAGCGCGACTTAAGTGCCAAGGGTATTACACAGCAGATTGACGAAATGATCGCGCAGAAGATATTTACCGTTGAGCAAGCGGGAATTATTCGCAAGAATAACGCCGCCAAATTTTTCAAGAGTAAGATTGGCAGGAGAATGTTGGCAAGTAAGGAAGTTTACAGAGAATTGCCATTCAGTCGACTTATTGATGCGTCACGATTCTTTCCTAAGGTTGACGACAAGATATTTATTCAAGGTATCGTTGATGTACTCTTCAGAGACGGAGATGACTTCGTGTTGATTGACTATAAGACCGATAGGATTACGAATGGTGACGATGTAGCGGCTGAACTCATTAAAGAAAAGTATAAATTGCAGATAGAACTTTACAGCGAAGCGATTGAAGCTATTCTGCACAAGAGTATATCAGAAAAGTATCTGTATATGCTCAGTGGAGATGTCTTGATAGATGTATCTAACAATGGTAGGAGTTGAGGGCGTTGCGAATACTTTTGATGATGTTGGTAATGCTGTTCAGTGTCTCAGTGGCAGCAGCACAACCAGTAGAACCGATCATACAGGCAGATGCGGCAATATTGATTGAGTCTGGTACGGGTCGCGTCATTTACGAAAAGAATGCCGATCAAGTGCGGCCACCTGCAAGCATGACAAAGATGATGACTTGTATATTGGGTCTGGAGCAGTTACCAAGAAAGACCTTAATCCCACTCAGCAATGCCGCTGTCTATGCGGAAGACAACAGCTTCCAATGGAAGCCTGGCGATGTGATGCAGGCTGACGAACTTCTATTGGGAATGATGATGGTCTCTGACAATGGTGCCGCGATTGCCGTTGCACAGGCAGTATCGGGAAGTGTGCCACAGTTTGCTGCTGCAATGAACGAGAAGGCTGCAGAGCTTGGCTGTACAAATACCAACTTCGTCAATCCCAATGGTCTTCCGAACAGAAACCACTATTCAACCGCAAGGGATATGGCCAAAATAGCGATGTATGGAATGAAGATGCCTGACTTTAGAAAGATAGTCTCAGCAATCGAGGAGCCTATACATTGGAGTTCGCCTTCAAATAAAATGGACGTAGCCATCACTACTAACGAGATGTTGGAATACTATACTGGAATGAATGGCATTAAGACCGGCTGGACAAATGCGGCAGGCGGCTGTTTTGCTGGATCGGCAATGCGCGGAAGCACGGAACTCATTGCAATAATAATGCACTCACCGGACACTCGCACTCGCTTTGACGATACCGCCAAGCTGCTGGATTATGGCTTTGATGTCGTGAAGATGACTAAGGTACTCAACAAAGACAGAGTGAGCAAAATCGTCTTCGTCCAAAACGGCGTGCAGGCTACCGTTCATGTGAGACCCCTTGAGGACTTGAACTTTCCATTGCTTGATGGCGAAGACACAAAAAAGTTAAAGATAGTCTATGAGCTGCCGGAGATGGCAGAAGCGCCCATAAGACAGGGAAAGACTCTAGGATATGCGCGATTGAAGTATGACGGTGAAGTCGTGGCAAGTGTTCCTATGATTGCAGAAGAGTCCGTGGAAAGAGGATTTAGTGTCCTCTCAAAACTTGTCGGATTTGCGGCACCGGTCGTAACGATTGCACAAAATGTCTTGGGCGCTTTCTTTGCATAGTCAAGAAGACATTGAACAGAACGTGAGAATATAGATAATAGCACTTATCCGCCACAATTTTCGCTGTGTGCGGACTTTTTGTATTTCAAACTTGTCACTATTGTTGTAGCATTTAATCAAGATAGTTGCTATAAGGTTGACACATTCGGCAGCAAATATTATAATAAAGTCAACAATAACTCGTTTCCAATGTTAGTAACGTTGATTATAGGAGGTTGGGAAATGGCGAAAGCATTAATCATTGGCTGCGGTGCAGTTGCATCTGTTGCAATTCACAAATGTGTACAGAACTATGAAGTATTTGATGAGATTTGCATTGCGAGTAGAACTAAATCTAAGTGTGATGCACTCAAAGCAAAGCTTGACGGCAAGACTTCCACAAAAATTTCGACAGCTCAACTTGATGCCAACAATATTGAGGAGACTGTTGCGATTATCAACAACTTCAAGCCCGATGTAGTGGTAAATCTTGCTCTGCCGTATCAAGATTTGAAGATAATGGAAGCTTGCTTGAGGACTAAAGTCAACTATCTTGATACTGCCAATTATGAATCAGAAGAGATACCTCAATTCTCCTACAAGGAGCAATGGGAATTTAACGATAGATTCAAGGCGGCTAATATCACTGCCCTGCTTGGCAGTGGATTTGATCCCGGTGTAACGGGTGTCTTCTGTGCATATGCTTATAAACACCACTTCGACACTATTGAAACCATTGACATTCTTGATTGCAACGCCGGCGACCATGGTTATCCTTTTGCTACTAACTTCAACCCTGAGATAAATATCCGTGAAGTTACTGCGCCTGGTATGTACTATGAGGACGGCAAATGGGTCGAGACGGAATCAATGGCCATTAAGCGTGTCTACAACTTCCCAGAAGTCGGCAACAAAGATATGTACTTGATCCACCATGAAGAGATGGAATCAATCGTCAAGAATATTCCAGGTCTTAAGCGTATCCGCTTCTTTATGACCTTTGGTGAGAGCTACTTGAGACATCTGCGCTGCCTTGAGAATGTCGGTATGACAAGCATTGAGCCTATCAAGTTTCAAGGACATGACATCATTCCTCTGCAATTCCTCCAAGCCGTCCTGCCTGATCCTGCAAGCCTTGGAGCGCGTACTAAGGGCAAAACCAATATTGGCTGTATCTTCCACGGCACCAAGGACGGCAAACCGAAAGACTACTATCTCTACAATGTCTGCGATCATGAATCTTGCTATCGTGAAGTCGGTTCACAGGCAGTGGCTTATACGACTGGTGTGCCAGCAATGATCGGCGCAATGATGTTAGTCACCGGCAAGTGGAACTTAAAAGGCGTACACAATATCGAGGAGTTTGATCCTGATCCGTTTATGGACGCTCTCAATAAGTTCGGTCTTCCTTGGCAGGAGTCTTTCAATCCTGACGTTGTAGAGTGATCTTCAATATACATTCACGTTAGAATGGCAGGTGGTTTGATGCTCACTTTAAAAAAGGGTCAGAAAGTCGATTTAACCAAGGGCAATCCTGGGCTGTCTCTTCTCTCTATCAAGCTAAAGTGGCAGGCTGATTCTGGTGTTGAGCTTGATTCCTCGGCTTTTTTACTAGGAGATAACGGCAAAGTCGCTTCTGATGATGACTTCGTATTCTATAGCAATCCTGTCCATTCTTCGCAATGTATTCGTCTCCAGGACAGTCAAATAACTATAGATTTGCCAAAAGTACCGGCTTCGATCAACAAGATTGCCATAACCCTTACAATATACTCTAACCATAAGTTTGCCCAAGTTAGAGACACTTCTATCACTGTCAATGATATTCTGACTTTCGGTTTTGGCAACAATCTATCAGTCGAAACGGCAATCGTTGTCGCAGAGATTTACCGTCACAAGGGTGAATGGAAATTTAATGCCGTAGGTGCAGGATTTAAGGGTGGACTTGAAGCTCTTTGCAAGAACTTTGGCGTTGATGTTAGTGATTCCAATACTTCACCGCCATCAAAGGTTGAGACTGCTAAAGTCGACGTAAAACGCTCTCCACGACAGCCGATCAAGTTGGATCCACCGAGTGCAAGGTCTGTAAGGTCCTTACCGACACCAATAATGCCTTCAACACCACCGCCCAAGAAAATTGAACTCAAGAAAGGGCAGAAGATCAATCTCGTCAAGACAGGTGCAGCACTTGGTGAGATCATCATCAATCTTAACTGGTCGCAACCACAAAGACCGAAACAGTCAGGCGGCTTCTTAAGTAGGATATTTGGCGATGTTTCTGGAAGCGAAGGTATTGATCTTGATCTTGCCTGTCTCTATGAGCTTCAAGACGGCAACAAAGGCGTTGTGCAGGCTCTTGGTGAATCATTCGGCTCTTTGTATAATCCACCTTACATTGCCCTCGACGGCGATGACCGTAATGGTTCTAATGCTGCAGGTGAGACTATTCGAGTCAACGGCAAGTTTGCCGACAAAATCAAACGTATTCTTGTATTTACCTTTATTTACGACGGAATTGCAAACTGGCGCGAAGCCGACGGCGTTGTGACTGTAAAATGTCCAGGTTCACCGGACATTATCGTTAGAATGGACGAATACGGCTCCAATCTTCCTAACTGCGGAATTGCTCTACTCACTAATATCGGCGGCACTTTCAGCGTTGAAAAGATTGTTAAATTCTATAAATCAACTAGATACCTTGACCAAGACTTCGGTTGGGGCCTTCGCTGGGTATCTGGAAGAAAATAATTTATACAAATTTGAAAGGTGGTTTTTTTCATGGCAGTTTCTTTGCGTAAAGGTCAGAAGGTTGATCTCACAAAGGGTAATCCTAATCTGAAGAAAGTTCTCATCGGTCTTGGCTGGGATACTAACAAATATGATGGCGGTTTTGACTTCGACCTTGACGCCGCAGCATTTCTCCTCGGTGATAATGGCAAAGTCACAAGCGATGATGATTTTATCTTCTACAACAACCTCAAGCACAAGAGTGGCGCTGTTGAGCATATGGGTGACAATCTCACAGGTGAAGGTGAGGGCGATGATGAGGAGATCAAGATCGACCTTTCCAAAGTACCACAGAATATCGCGAAGATTGACTTCACCGTTACCATTTATGAGGCCGTTGAGCGCAAGCAGTCCTTCGGCCAGGTTGAAAATGCTTATATACGTGTTGTTGATGATACAACCGGTAATGAGCTTATTCGCTACGATCTTGGCGAAGATTTCTCCATCGAGACGGCTGTGGTTGTTGGTGAACTTTATCGTCATGGCGGAGAATGGAAGTTTAATGCTATAGGGTCCGGTTTTGAGGGTGGTTTAGCATCACTTGGTAAGAATTATGGAGTTAATGTCTAAATATATACGAAAAGTCTTGACATTATAAGCCTTTTCTGCTATATTCTTTAAGGCAGTTGATTTGACGCCATTTTTAATAAGTACTGATTGGAGTTGATTTATATGGATATGTCTATTGCTGCAATGTCAGTTGATATGCACCAAGCCCAACTCTGGCAGGATATTGGTATTAAAGTTCTCGACAAAGCCATCGAGACTGATTCTGAGATGATTGAGGAAGCTCTTAATATCGGCTCTCTCGATCCAAATCTCGGCAATAACATTGATATTACCGTTTAAATAGCATAAATTTACAAATAAATATTTGGAGGTATTTTACATGACCAAAACAGAATTGGCAGCAACAGTTGCCGCTAAAGCCCAAATCACCAAAAAACAAGCTGATCTGATTCTCAACACCACCTTTGATGCCATCAAACAGGCACTCGTTGAGGGTGACAAAGTTCAACTCATCGGCTTCGGCACTTTCGAGATTCGCAACCGTGCAGCTCGCAAGGGTCGCAACCCTCAGACCAACGAAGAGATCGATATCCCAGCTTCAAAGCTGCCTTCCTTCAAGGCTGGTAAAGCTCTCAAAGAGGCTGTCAATCCTTGATCGGTTCTTGATCGTTGATTAAAACCACAAATCAAAAGAGCCCTACTTTCATTGAGATTGTAGGACTCTTTTTTGATATCTATCACGTAGGTTTAAGGGTCAAGGAGCAAGTAATGTTGACACTTGCTCCAAACACCTTATCGCCTGTTCTTACAACTATTTCTTGTTGTTCTGTGTGATTGTAGTCAATGACTCACTAGCTGTCTTGAAGTCAGTAAGATCGCTTGTTGATGTAAGATCAACTGCGATTGCAGTCTTATCGACATTCGAGGTGGTGATCTCGCTCAAATCGTCTGGACTTGCCAGCACATCATCTGTGAAGAGTTCAGAAGTGCTGTAAAGTTCTTCATAACCGTCGTAGCGTTCTTCGTAAGCTGTTGCTGCTGGTGCCGCTGCTTCGGCTTCTGCTTTTGTAGCTACCTTGGTTATTGTAGTGGTAGAGTAAACTGCATCCTTTATACCACTGATACTCACGTAGTAGTTGACCGTCCAATCATAGACCGTCGTGCCACTATCTGATCCGGTGCCACCTTTCTTGGTGCCGCTCTTCTTAACCTGCGTGGCTTCTTTCTTCACAGTGAATACATCACTTGCAGACACACCTGCAGCCAGACCAATATCCAATGAGCCGCCACCTTTGAAGTTGATGGTATAGGAATTTCCATTCTTCCTAGCATCTTTCACCTTGGCTGTACTTGCATCAGCCAGATTTATACTGTCGCCCAGCTTATAGTTGTATATCTTGTCGCCACCCGCAGTATAGGTTATAGTAGCAGCACTCCTACCATCTTCAGTGGAGATCACAATATGGTCATCGCCCTTGCCAGGATTGAAGGTCGTTGCACCTTTGCCGCCGACAAGTGAATCGTTGCCTGCACCGCCGGTGAGTTTACCACCGCCATCACCACCTATCAATGTATCAGCGCCGGCACCACCTATCAGTTCAGTATTCTTGGAACCGCTGATAATCCTGATTGACTTAGTGGCTTTCCTCTTGCTGGCATCTGCCTTTGTTACATTGCTGTTGACATCGGTTGACAGATCAAAGACATCACCGTCGCTACCGCCTATGGTTATTGCAGTAGCTCCATAGACCTGGCTTGTCGTACGTGTGCCGTCATAAACAGTAATCTTCTGATTGACACCTTTCTTTGAGACAGCACCTTCTACTCTCAATGTTCCTTCATTACCAGACTTGTCGACAGTAGTAAATATCACAGCATCAGTCACTTTTGCACTCTTGAGGATGTAACCATTGAGATTGAGCACATCACTGCCTGTTGCATAGTCAGTAATAGTATCTATACCACCACTGAGTGAGATTGTATCCTTACCCTTGCCGGTAGTAATGAGATCATTCTCGCCGCCACCGCTGATCTGATCTGCCTTCGCGCTGCCATTGAGAGTACTGCTCTTATCGTTGCCAACAATAGTGATTGAACTACCATACTTTGTAGCATCTATCAAAGTCGTACGACTATCAAGACCGCTACCCTTGACGGCTGAACCAGATTTAGTTTTTGTGAGGACCAGTTCGGTATAGTCATTCCAGACGCCGTCTTTAGGCATACCGTCGAATGTGAAGCTGGTTCCAAAGGTGATCTTCTTATCCTTACCGTTGACTATAGTCAAGGTATTGGTGCTTGTAGTACCGCTGTTGAACTCAAGGACAACATTCTTACCATCGACATGATAATAGGTTGGAGTTCCATTGGCAAAGTTAATTACATCATTGTTCTTGCTGGTGATGCTGTAGTCGGTAATGGTGTCATTGCCGCCGCCGTAAATGAAGATATCATTACCCTTGCCACCCGTCATGGTCGTGTTGCCGCTGCCGCTCTTGATAGTATCAGCCTTGCTGCCACCAACGATCTTACTGCCGTTATTGCTGTTACCAATGAGGTAAAGACCCTTCTTGGTGACCTTCTTGGCATTAATGATCTTCAGAGCGGAGTTGTAAGCAGCACTGCCGTCAACGGTCTCGGCATCTCCATTAGCTACAGCTACACTATCAACACCATAAGCCTGTTTAGTAGTAAGACCTGTGGCTTCGTCGACAATGGTGATCTTCTTATTCTTAGTAGAACTGAGTTTAACAAGCTTAGTGCCTGAATCTGTGCCTGTACCGAAGCCGAAAGTCAACATTATATCTGTACCGCCTGCGAGACTACTGCTGGCGACAAGATAAGTGCCACTCTCAATGAAGAGCTTGTCTTTACCTGCCGCATAGTCAGTTATCAAATCTGTTCCAAGATTAGTTGTGCCACTATCAAAGAAGCTATTCTTCGCACTGAGATAAACCACATCATTGCCGGCACCCGTAGCAATAGTATTAGCACCTGCGCCTGCAACAACAGTGTCATTACCCTTGCCGCCGTTGACACTAACAACTCTGGTAGTATCGCTTATCACACCGAATATCTTGTCATTGCCAGCTGCAGCGTTAATGGTTGCACCATTAATACCTGCGTAGATTGTATCGGCCTTAGTACCGCCAACAATGCTGTTGACATTATCATTACCGAGAATGACTGATTTTGTAGTTCTCTTCTTGGCGTTGATAATCTTAACTGTACTGTTACCATTGACATCAACGGTTGCACCGTCAGAATTAGCAACGGCAATAGAATCAACACCATAAGCCTGAGAGTAAGTAATGCCCTTGGTATCATCAATGACAGTGAGCTTGCCATAGGTGACCTTGCCCTTCTTGCTGGTGGTGATTGCGCCTTCTACAGCCAGCTTGGTCATGATCTTTCCAGAACCCGTATCGCTCTCAAGAGTAAGCAACATTGTATCAGCAGCAAGAGTAGCACCATTCAGAGCAGTAGCATTTCCAGATTTAAGGGTCTCAGCTGCAACTATTGTCACACCACTAGCAAGTCTAATTTTGTCAGTTCCGGAGACATAATCAGTAATGATGACATGCTTTGAATCATCAAGAGTATTGAATGTAACAGTATCCTTGCCCTTAGCAGTTGCAATCGTCTCATTGCCTTTGCCTGCAAGAATTACATTGCCCTTTGAGTTGCCTGCCAGATATATTGATTCAGTACGTTCAGCCGCATCAATGGTAACAACCGTTGAGTTTGCAGCAGTATTGACAGTTGCGTTTTCATCGGCATCAGCGTCTGCAACTTTTATCGAAGCAAGACCGTAAACCTGTGTCGTGCTTGTATCATTAGCATCAACAACGGTAATTGCCTTGCCCTTGGCATCTTTGACTCTAACCTTAGTCTTACCGATTGTAAAGGTGAGGTCATTGGAGCCTTTAATCGTAGCTGTTGAGGTAAGAGCACCGCTGAGAACTTTAATTGTATCAGAACCCTCAATATAACTGGTGACGACATTTGCAGTACCTTCATTGCTGCCAAATGCAAAGGTTGTCTTGCTATTGTCGCCGCGAGTTAAGGTGTCCTTGCCGGCACCACCTTGAAGAGTGAACTCACCAGTTGTACCACCTTTGATAGAGTTTGCTTTGGCATTACCAATTATATAAGCATCAGTGGTACGCGCTGAAGCGTCTATTGTCTTTACAGCAGTGTTAGGCTTGGTATTAACGGTTACTTGATCTTCATTGCCAATGGTAATTGCAGTAGTGCCAAAGACTTGAGAATAGAGTGTTCCATCTTCGTTCTCGAAGGTTATCTTCTTACCTGCAACGTCACGAACCACAAAGGTAGACTTATTCTTACCTTTGAGATCAGTGACAGAGAATGTGACATTGCCACTCTTAATGGTTGATCCAGTGAGAGTAGTATCAGTCGAGGTGAAGAATATTCTATCTGCTTCTTTATAGTTGACAATGACATCTTTACCTTGACCATACTGATAGAGATAAGTATCACTACCGGTATTTGCACCTTCGAGAGTTCCGCTGCCTACGAGAGTATCAGCCTTAGTACCGCCGCCACTCAAAGTATCATTGCCGTACCTGCTGGCCTTGATAGTATCCGCTGCAGCATTGCCGGTTATGTAAAGGTTAGTAAACTGCAAATCGGTTTCACTAGAATTATCAAGCTCAAGGTTAGCATCGATCAGAGTGACCTTAGAATCAGCCGCTGTCACAGTCACTATTACAGGATTGGCAATCTCACCGACTGTTGTTGTAGATTGAACAGTCTTTAAGGAAGCTATATCATCAGCCGTGACAATGAACTCTGTCGAGCTTCTGTAAATCTTGGTAGTACCGGTGTCAATATCACCCTTAGAATCAAGGAATGTAATCAGCTTGTTCTTACCGCCAAGAACTTTGAGCGAACCTGTACCGATTGTAAATGTGACATCTTGACCGCTGATTGAATAGCTGCTGAATGCACTGCCAAGACTAATAACATCAGTGTCAGTCTCATAGCGCGCAGCATCAATGGTAGAGCTGAGATCGCCAGTCTTGCCAAAGTAGTCGGTAATAACGTCCTTACCAGAGCTGTAGATGAATATATCGGAAGTCGTACCGCCGGTGAGAGTATCATTGCCAGTGCCACCATGGAGAGTAGAGCCGACCTTCTCAGTACCAAGAATCTTGTTGTTGTTCTTGTTGCCGACCAACCAAACGGAATTGTGTCTACTGGTTGCTCCGTCAATGGTGACAACCGCAGCATTAAGAGTGGTGTTTATAATATCTCCATCTTTATCTTCAACCTCAATGCTTTTCTCACCATATTCTTGAGCGCCATAACCAACAATATTAAGTTTCTCACTTGCACCACCGCTGATAGTCAGTGAGGAACCGTCACCCATACCGAAGATGACATTGCCGCTCTTGGAGCCTGCAGCGGTAACATTTGTATCAGTGCTGACAACGATTGAGTCATTGCCATTATAACCGTTGATTAACTGATTGCCGGATCCTGCCTTATAGTAGAAGACATCACTTGTATTTACGCCATTGAGTGTAACTGCGCCATTTTTGGCATAAACAGTATTGACAACGTCGCGATTCACCTCTACAGTTTTAGTCTTGACATTTTTGAGGGTGAGTACGACATCTGTGTCGGAATCGTTTAGTATCTTGAGATCATTGCCATCATAGCTGGCACCGATAGTATTATAACCACCATCAGTATATTCAAGACGAACTGCGTCGATTGAATCAAATCCAATAACGACATCTTTGCCGGAAGTATAGTTGATGACCGAGCCGGAATCAACAGAGGTATGAATGAACTGAACAGTATCGTTGCCTTTACCAGGTTTGATGAGATTGTTGGAACCGGAAGAGACAATGTAATCGTCTTCATCGCTGCCAGAGAAAGTACTATTAGACGCAGCATTATACTTGGTATCAATCTTATCACTAGTACCAGTGTAGATAGGACCAACAGCAGTACCATCAGTTTGAATGATATTCAGGACTTTGCCTGTCGCATCTGGAATCTCAAGAGTCCCTATAACTGCGTTGGTAGTATCACTGAAGGTAAGAGTAACAAGATGTGTATCAGAATTAGCAAAACCCGAGAATGAAACGAAATCTCCTTCAAGCTTAATTTTTGATTTATCGGTATAGCCATTAAGAGTATCCTTGCCACCTGTGAAGATATAGGTGTTGTTGTCGGTAATGGTAATCAAATCATTGCCATTACCTGCTTGAAGTGTATTGTTATAACCGGAAGAGACCAAGGTGTTGCTGCCATCACCGGCATTGATTGAGCTGTTGGCACCGGAGACATTGATATAATCGTCATCAGCACCTGAGTTGACAGTAGAACCAGAGCCACTAATATTAATTGTGTCATCACCAACAGCGGTATTGACCAATACATTGCCACCACTTGAGATGATAGAATCTTTCTTGGCAGTGCCATTAATGGTAATACCCGACTGATTGGAAGAGACTGTGTCTCCGGAATCGTTGCGAAGATGCAAAACCGAGCTGGCAGAGCCTTTGAGAGTAATGTGGTTACCCGAATTTACTGATAAAATTAAATCTGATCCAACAGTAGTGATACCAGAAATAGCCCCACTATTGACTTGAAGTATATCTTCATCACCGACTTGAGAGTAATCTTCAATTAAAAGATCAGCGTTTTGGTTAGAGTAGACAAACACATCATTACCGTCACCGCCAGAGATAGTAGAATTGATTCCGGAAACTTCTATAACATCACTACCATCACCACCGGTTATAAGTGCATTAGCACCTCCGGATTTAATTGAGTCGTTGCCGGAACCTCCGTCTATAATGGCAGAAGAGCCAGTGTTTACAAGAGTATCATTACCGGCATCACCATAGATTGTGGCAGAAGAACCAGTATTTTCGACATCATTATCACTGGAACCACCATATATTATGACACTCTGACCCGTATTAGTGAATTTACCATCACCAGCACTACCATAAACAGTAACATGGTCGTTAGCGTTTAAAGAACCAGTAATGGTGTTGCTATCATTGCTAACAATATTAGCCATAATAAATCACTCCTTTGTTAAAATTCTACACTCCTATTCTCCATATATATTATATCGTAAAAATTTAAAAATTTGTTTAATATTTAGATTAAATTTTCATTAAAAATTTACGATTGAGATTTTTTGACTGTACTCTTAATGTGAAGTTCTCTAAGTTGTTTGTCGTCAACTTCCGAAGGTGCATGACTCATCGGATCGACAGCAGATTGAGTCTTCGGGAAGGCGATAACGTCGCGGATTGACTTGCGCTTCGCCATCAACATTATCATTCTGTCAAGACCAAAGGCAATTCCGCCATGAGGTGGAGTGCCATATTCAAAAGCGTCCATCAAAAAGCCGAACTTAGCGTGAGCTTCTTCTTTGGTGAGACCGATTGCCTCAAAAACTTTCTCTTGCAAGTCAGAGCGATAAATTCTCAAAGAACCGCCACCCATCTCAACACCATTGAGAACAATATCATAAGCATCAGCCTTGACAGAAGCAATATCATCAAGTTTGGCAGGCTTTGAGAAGGTATCGTCAGTCTCATTGTAGCCGAAGATCGACCAGTCGTCCTTGCGTGGCATTGTGAACGGGTGATGCATAGCCTTGTAGCGCTTGTCTTCTTCGACATACTCGAACATCGGAAAATCAACAACCCAGAGGAAGCAGAGTTTGTCTGGATCAATGAGGTTGCGGCGACGTGCCATCTCTAATCTCAACTCACCAAGGGCCTGGGCAACGACAGAAGCTTTGTCACCGACAACGAGGAGCAGATCACCTGTCTTGCAGCCGGTTGCCTTCTTGATTGTCTCGAAGGTCTCATCGCTGTAGAACTTCTTGAACGGTGACTTGACGCCCTCTTGAGAGTATTGAATCCAGGCAAGACCCTTAGCACCGTAGATTTTGACATATTCAACGAGACTGTCAAGTTCGCGGCGCGGAATGTCAGCATAATCGTCTACGCGGATAACTTTAATCTGTCCGCCACTCTCCAGGACGCTGTTGAAGACCTTAAACTCAGAGCCACCAAGATACTTGGAAATGTCCATGAGTTCCATACCGAAGCGCAGATCAGGCTTATCGGAGCCGAAGCGATCCATAGCTTCTTGCCAACTCATTCTCTGGAAAGGCGTTTTAATCTCAACATTCAAGGTTGACTCAAAAATATCTTTAATCAGACCTTCCATTATAGTGAGAATGTCATCTTGGTCTAGGAAGGAAGTCTCAATATCAAGTTGAGTAAATTCCGGCTGGCGATCAGCTCTCAAGTCCTCATCACGGAAACAGCGAACAATCTGAAAATATTTCTCCATGCCGCTAACCATTAAGAGTTGCTTGAAGATTTGCGGAGACTGCGGCAGAGCATAGAATTGACCTGCATTAAGACGACTCGGAACAAGGAAATCACGAGCACCTTCTGGAGTTGAACGGCAGAGCATAGGCGTCTCTATCTCTAAGAAGCCTTGCTCATCAAGATATTTACGCATAATCATTGTGACCTTGTGTCTAAGCATAATATTCTGTTGCATTTCAGGACGACGAAGGTCGAGATAACGATATTTAAGACGAACATTCTCATCAACGTCAATACCGTCTTGAATGTAAAATGGAGGTGTTTTTGCTTTGTTGAGAATATTAAGCTTGCTTACAACAACCTCAATCTCACCTGTCTCCATCTTCGGATTGATTGTATCCTCAGAGCGAGCGCGGACGGTACCGGAGACCTGCACAACAAACTCATTACGTAAAGTTTCAGCGAGATCAAAAGCTTCAGCGCCAAGAGCAGCTTCGTCAAATACAATCTGAACGATGCCAGAACGGTCGCGAAGATCAACGAAAATAAGACCGCCGTGGTCGCGTCTGCGAGACACCCAACCAGCAAGATTGACAATATTATCGACATTAGATAATCTAAGTTCACCACAAACATTAGTGCGTTGCAAATTAAATCACTCCCAGTAAATCTTATATTTTCATTATAACTGAAGGCTTTAGTAAATGTCAACAAATCCGCAGTAAAAAAATAAAATCGAAGTAAATGAGAATGAATTTGGAACAAAACAATAAAAATTGCCTGTTGCCAAAATGAAAATATAGTGATAGAATTGCACACGTCGACAGGGAAGTCACATAAAACAAAACCATTAACCTGGAAAGAGAATAGGGGAAATGAACTATGAAAAAAACATTCAAAAAGGTTGAAAATATAAATATTGATGTGAGCAGTAAAGAGCTGGAGAAGTACGGCGCAGTGGTGAGTTTTATCATGGTTGCCAAAGGTATTCTCGCTCTCAGAGAGTGTGCCCATATCGTTAAGATTGCTGAAGAGACCGGCTGCCTTGTAAGGCTGATAAGCGGTAAGAAGGTCGGCAGCAGCAACAGTATTCTCAGTTTGATAAATCTTGAAATTACTCCAGGTAAGAGTCTGGTGTTGAGTATTCACGGAGCTAGAAATCAGGAAGCCTTTGGAAAGATATCCAAAGTCATTGCCGGAGAGACTGACAGCAATGAAAAATAAGTCATTCGATCTGGAATCGAACCAAAAATAAAAGAGCCGTTGCAGCGAGTAATACCGTGCAGCGGCTTTTGTAATGTTTACTTTGATTTTATCTCAGCATTGCCGGCAGTCAACATAAACTGTAGTGCCGCATCTGATTTGATGTCAATCGGTATAACTTCACTGCGCTTGACGAATAAATTTGTACCGGAAGTTATATTTAAACTCCAAGGCACAAAAACACAGACGACATCTTTGTCGAGTTTATCTTTAATCACCGACGGTACATTTGGCATCAGAAAACCCATTGCCAGCGATTGATGAAAGGGCACGAGGACTACATTTTGGAACATGCTGTTAGATTCAAAGATAGCCGTTGAGAATTGTTTGACGCTGTTGTATATGAACTTCACAACAGGTATCTTATTAAGAAGCGACTCACCGAATGATATTACATGTTTTAGCAACCAATGAGTTGAAATCCAGCCGACTATATATATTACTAACAACACGGCTATTAGTCCTATACCTGGAAAGTAAAATGGCAAATGTTTACCGAGGACACCTTCTGTGAAATTCAAGATTTGCATGACTACGAAAAGAGTTATGCCTACAGGCACCAACACAATGAGACCATTTAAAAAAGTTTTTGACATATCATTCACTCCATATTTGGATAATACTTTTATAGTTTTTTATTATAACATATTTTGAGGATAATTTCTCTATTGACAAATTGAGAATTGTATATTATATATTATATATTGGATATCTAGTTGACAATCAGAACTTTTGTTTTGATTATATTATTAATATTTAGGAGGATTTAACGAATGGATAACACTGTTGTACAGAAGATTTCTTATGGTCTCTTTGTGCTCACTGCAAACAAAGACGGCAAAGACAATGGCTGCATCATCAACACAGTCACTCAAGTCACCGACAACCCCAATCAGATCACCATTGCCGTCAACAAACTTAACTACACCCACGATTTGATCACTGAGACCAAGAAGTTTACAGTCTCTATAATCAGCGAAGACGCAAGTTTTGAACTGTTCAAGCGCTTCGGCTTCCAGAGTGGCAAGACTGTCAACAAATTCGACGGCTTCGATAAAGTCAAGCGTACAGAGAACGGTACTCTTGCTATCACTGAGGGTACAAACTCCTATATTTCTGCCAATGTAAAGCAGCAACTAGACGTTGGCACTCATACGGTCTTCCTTGCTGATGTCGTCGATATGGAGAAGCACAGCGACACTCCGTCCGCCACTTATGCTTACTATCATGCAAACATCAAACCGAAACCACAAGCAGTTGGTAAGAACGCCAAGGGCGAGACCATTTGGCGCTGCTCTGTCTGCGGTTACGAATACGAAGGCGACGAACTGCCCAAAGACTTTATCTGCCCGATTTGCAAACACCCTGCAAGTGACTTCGTTAAAGTTGAAGTTGATCCTCAAACCGGCGGCAACATCAGAAACAAATATGCCGGTACTAAGACCGAGAAGAATCTTTGGGAAGCCTTTGCCGGTGAGTCTCAAGCACGTAATAAGTATACTTATTATGCTTCCGTTGCGAAGAAAAACGGCTATGAGCAGATCGCTGCGCTCTTCCTCAAGACGGCTGATAATGAGAAGGAACATGCCAAACTTTGGTTCAAAGCTCTTGGCGAACTTGGACAGACACCCGAAAATCTTCAGCACGCCGCCGACGGTGAGAACTTCGAGTGGACTGACATGTACGCTCGTATGGCAAGAGAGGCTGACGAAGAAGGCTTCCATGATTTGGCTGAACAGTTTAGAGGTGTTGCAGCGATTGAGAAACATCACGAAGAACGTTATCGTAAGCTCCTCAAGAATGTCGAAATGCGTGAAGTCTTCAAGAAGAGCGGCGTGAGTGTTTGGGAGTGCCGCAACTGCGGTCATATCGTCGTTGGCACCAAAGCGCCTGAAGAATGTCCTGTCTGCAAGCACCCGAAATCTTACTTTGAGGTCAACGCTGAAAACTATTAAACTTTACTTAATAAATTAATAATAAAACCCTCGTCAAGTCAATCAAGTTCGAGGGTTTTTTATTTATCTTATCAATATCGCTTTGATTCTCTCTTCAATCGCCGTATCAATCTCATCAAGAAGTGCAAACCTACGACGGTAGACAGCTCTCTTGCGAGTTGGAATTTCTTCAGCGGACTTTCTTGTCTCAATCAACGGCAACAAATCAAACCTGTCATCATCAGTGTGACTGCCACCTGTCTCAATCCAAAAATCACTGAAAGACGTTTTGAGCTTCCTATCAATACGAACATGATTATTAGCATAATAGCCTTCATTGGTCACGGCATAAATCTTCTTTAAATCGAGATTGCGAGCCACTGCTTGCGCTGCATAAAGGATCAAATTCTTTGTCCTGTAAGCGTGGCATTTTTTTGTAATCTTCTTCACGACTTCTTTGGCATCTTCCATATTTGGTCCTTGAAGTGCACCTATCCACATAGCCCAATCATCGACTTTATCCTTAGCTATCCAGAACATTATCTGATAAAGAGGTCTATTGTCATTCAATCTTAACTTCAAAGATAATAATCCCTCTTTTCGTTGTCCTGCTTCCATTCCCATTGTCAATTCCATTGACTTAAACTCATCATCTAAATCCATTTGCCAAAGACTCAAAGGCTTGTTACTATAAATTGACTCAACAATATCAGATTTTAAATTGGACTGCAAGAAGGACATATGTTCATCAATCAAATTGATTCGTTCCTCGAAAGTCGAACGATTATAGAAAAAAGCGCGTGTCGGCTGCTCATAGACAAATGGAAAGGTTTCTGCCACTCTGCTGAGGAGTTCGCTGCTCTGAAAAAATTTGATTATCTTCCTCATCTTGCTGGCATTAAAGGTACAGCGTGTAACAAATACTACAAATCTATGAGCTTCACGAACATTATTCAAATTGTAAATTCTCTTGCCAAGTTCTACAAAATTTTGCATATCCTTCACCTATACTTAATTCCATAAGTTATCTAATGATATTATACAACAACATATCAATGCTGTAAAATACAATTTGCTTGTAGGAATATAAAATTTTCAAAAAATTTTTGGAATACTCATCATTTTAATTTACAAGTAAAAATTTTTGTGATATTATTTATTAAGAATCATTTAGTGCAGATATTTTTTCAAATAAATTTTTGTTAGAGCAGAGGAGGATTTTTCTATGTTGAATAGCATCGCAGTAATGACAAGCGGTGGAGATTCGCCGGGTATGAACGCGGCAGTTCGCGCTGTCACACGTACCGCACTTCATGCAGGGGTGAAGGTTTGGGGTATTCGCGGCGGCTACCACGGACTTCTTGATGAGGATATTTTTGAGATGCAGTCCAAAGATGTGAGCGACATTATTCAAAGAGGCGGAACTTTCCTCGGAACCGCCCGCTGCAAACGTTTTGCAACGACGGAAGGCAGAATGCTCGGCTACAAAAATCTCGTAGATCGTGGTATTCAAGGTCTCGTTGTTATTGGTGGTGACGGCTCCCTTCGCGGTGCGTCTATCTTCAGTCAAGAAACTGGTATTCCTATCGTTGGCTTGCCTGGTACTATTGACAATGATGTTTGGGGCAGTGAGTACACCATCGGTTGTGACACGGCAGCAAACACAATCATTGATGCAATCAACAAACTCCGTGATACCGCTTCGGCTCATCGCCGCATAATCGTTCTCGAAGTTATGGGGCGTAATTCCGGTTATCTTGCTATGGTTGCTGGTATCTCTGGCGGTGCTGAGTATATCCTAGTGCCTGAAGAAGAATACGATCTCGACGAAATTTGCGAAGATATGAAAGAGTCCTACGAAAAGGGCAAGAGATACATTTTGATGGTCGTTGCTGAAGGTGCAGGTAAGGGCTATGAAGTCGGCAAGCAGGTTGCAGAGAAGACAGGACTTGATACTCGTGTTTCCAAGCTCGGTCATATTCAACGCGGCGGATCGCCGACAGTTATTGACCGTGTCAATGCAAGTCGTCTTGGTGAGAATGCAGCATTAGCAATCATTTCTGGTCTCAGCGATATAGTCTTTGGTTTCAATCGCGGTCACGTTGTTTCAATTAATCTCCACGACGCTGTAAACAATAAGAAGAAGCTCAATCCGGAGTTTATGCGTCTTGCAAAAGTTTTGGCGTAATGTGTTTTATATAGATTACCTCAGAGACTGTTCAGAGCGACAGTCTCTTTTTTATTTTAAATGATATTAAAAAAGACTCCGCAGAGGTTACTTCTCCAGGAGTCTTTATCATAATTTGTCTGCAGTTTATGTCACACGAGAACACTCGAAAGTCTGACAAGTTCTGGATCGAGAGTCTTTTTATTATAAACGGAATCAAAGAGATTGATGCTGACAACTTTGCCCTCATCAAAACCGAAGACCACATCAGACACACCGGAAATGATTGCAAGAGCCGCACGCTCACCAAGCATAGAAGCTTTCATTCTGTCTTCAACTGTAGGAGAGCCACCGCGCTGGATATGTCCAAGAATCGAAACACGGGTATCAATACCGGTCTTTTCTTGAACAACATTCTTGAGACCAACGCCGGAGCAAGCGCCCTCAGCGACAACGATAATCGTATAGCGACGACCTTTGCTATAAGAATCGACGATCTCATGGCACATTGCATCAAGATCATATTTGACTTCCGGAACGATGACATATTCAGCACCACTGGCAATACCAGAGACGAGGGCAAGCCAGCCGGAAGTATGACCCATAACTTCAACTATCATGATACGACGATGTGCAGAAGCAGTGTCGCGGAGTTTATTTATAGCGTCAACCGCCGTATTCGCAGCAGTATCACAACCAATAGTATAATCAGTGCCCCAAACGTCATTGTCAATAGTGCCTGGGAGACCAACAATCGGGATTCCGCCTTCTTTGGAGAGCATGGAACCACCCGTCAAAGAGCCGTCGCCGCCGATAATAACAAGTCCTTCTATGCCGCGTTTGTTGAGGTTGTCGAGACCCTTCTTGCGACCTTCAACGGTTTTAAATTCTTTACAACGAGCAGTGCCGAGGAAGGTTCCACCGCGTTGAATGAGATCACTGACACTGCGAGAGTTAAGCTCAACAATCTCATCTGCCAACATTCCCTTGTAACCGTTATAGATTCCGTAAACTTTGACACCTTCGTAGAGAGCAGTACGAACAACAGCACGAGCTGCCGCGTTCATTCCAGGACTATCGCCGCCGGAAGTCATTACTGCTATCGCCTTCTTAATCATAAATTTACCCCCTGTCTATGAATTTCGTGCTATATGCTATATTATTAAAGTTCGTCTTCTTCTTCTTCGGTGTTGAGTCTTTCGTAGGAGGAGAAGTTTATTCCTTCACTACCGGCAGTAACCGCATCCTCCATGAGTTCAATGATTGTTTTGGAACCGTCGTCTACATCTTGAGCACCGCTCATTGCAATCAACATAGGAAGATTGACACCGGCAACAATACCATAGTTCTCATGTTTTGAGACCAGTCTTGCTGCCTGATTGTAAGGTGTACCGCCAAGCAGGTCATTGAGAATGAGAACACGATCAGGATTGCCGAGTTCCTTAATAGCGGCTTCATATTTGGCAAAAACATCGTCAGGACCTTCGCCTGGAACAAGAGTAACAGCCTTGAGGTGTTCACGCTTTCCGAAAATCATCTCACAAGATTGCACAATTCCTTCAGCAAAATGTCCATGAGTACCAACGATAATTCCAAACATTCAAATTCGCTCCTCTCATTTTTAAGCAATCAACAAAAATTTTACTACCCATATAATATACCGAAAATTAAATAAATGCAATACACCAAAAAAACAAATTTTCAAAACATTTTATCTCATCATTTAATGCTCTTTAAACAAGGAAGTTTGTGATGTATGAGATTCTATAGATTTGACGAGTAAAGAAATTTATGATAAAATTTAATAGTTAATTATATATTAGGCAGGTATTTTATTATGAAAAATCGAAAAAGTACTTATATCAAAGATGAAAGTATTCAAGATATGTTTTTAAAATCCAGCGGTCGTCTTAATCGTCTTCGCTTTTTTAAGCGTATTCTTGCAGTTGGCTTTTTCAATATCATTGCTGTGATAATTTTAGCAGCGATATTCGAAGGAGATTTGAAAAATCCGTCATCTAGTTTTTTAATTATTAGTATGGCAATTTCTATAGCTTGTCTCATTCCTTACTATTTCCTGTATGTTAGACGCCTTCAAGATTTAAATATGAACAATAAGCTTGCCATTATAAATACTGTTGCTAATTTTATTTGTCTTTTTTCGAGTGATGATCTTGATAATGCTTCTATGATTGCGGCAATCGCAGGTTTAGTGGCAGGTGTTACCATTTTATATTTACTCTTTGCTGATGGCACTCATGGTACAAATTATTATGGTCCGGACCCATTGGGCCGAGATAATTAGTGATAATTAGTATGGAATTTTTTTATGTTACTATTGACAAATCTTAATTGAAGCAATATAATTGCTTGTGTTGTTTAAAATAGCGGAAGGAGATGTCTGTGATGCGCGTGAAATTAACTCTGTCCTGCTCTGAATGTAAAAACCGCAACTACAGGACCAATAAAAACAAGAAAAACAATCCTGACAGATTGGAATTTAAGAAGTATTGCAAATTCTGCAAAAAACATACCTTGCATAAAGAAACAAAATAATTGATCCTTGATCGGTATGTTAATCACTCGGAGGTGTGAGTATAGTTGACGGAAGCAAATGAAAAATCCGGCAGCAGTCCCTCGAAATTCATTGAGGAAGTCCGCAGCGAAATGAAAAAAGTTTCGTGGCCGACCAAGAAGGAACTCACTTCTTACACCTGTGTCGTTGGTATTGCAGTGGTTATAGTTTGTGCTCTTATATGGGTGTGTGATACTATTTTTGCAAGATTATTTCATGTTTTGCTGAGGTAAAGAGGTGTTTTCATGGAACAACAAAGAGGCTCAAGAGCTTGGTATGTCGTTCATACATATTCAGGATATGAAAACAAGGTGAAGGTAAATCTTGAAAAAAAGGTTGCTTCTCAGAACCTCGGTAACGTGATTTTTGATATTGTTGTGCCAATGCACACAGAAACTGAAGTCAAGGAAGGCAAGAAAAAAAATGTCCAGCGCAAAGTATTTCCAGGTTATGTGCTGGTTAATATGATTGTCAACAATTATTCCTGGTATGTTGTCAGAAATACTCAAGGCGTAACCGGTTTTGTCGGATCTGAGAAAGAACCTATTCCTTTAACAGAGGAAGAAGCTGACAGGATTCTGAATGTCTCATCAAAAGAGTTAGAAGAGCTTTCAGTGAAGATTAAAGTCAACGATAAAGTTCGCATTACTTCCGGTTGGTTGGAGAATTACTCTGCAACGGTGAAGGAAATTGACAGCGACAAACGCCGTGTGGTCGTCATTGTTGAAGGTAAACCCGTGGAGCTTGATTTTGATCAAGTTGAAAAACTTTAAAAAAGTCAACAGCGTTTAGATCATTGAGATCGAACGTTAGATAGCAAAGGTAAGGAAAGAAGGTGAAACGATGGCAAAGAAAGTGACAAAGGTAGTCAAACTGCAAGTTCCGGCAGGAAAAGCTACTCCGGCGCCTCCTGTAGGTCCTGCACTGGGTCAGGCAGGCGTCAACATTATGGCTTTCGTTAAAGAATTTAACGATAGAACAGCCCAACAGGCAGGCTTGATAATTCCTGTTGAGATTTCGGTTTACGAAGACAGATCTTTCACGTTCATAACCAAGACACCGCCGGCAGCAGTCCTCTTGAAGAAGGCAGCAGGCATTGACAAAGCTTCAGGCGAACCTAACAAAAATAAGGTTGCGAAGATTCCGCGTGCTAAGGCTCAAGAGATCGCTGAACAGAAAATGAAGGATCTCAATGCTGCCGATATTGAGGCAGCTACTCGAATGATCGAAGGCACCGCCCGCAGCATGGGCATTGAGATAGTCTAATGCAAAACTGCATTAGCTTAATCAGTGGGAGAATTCTTTAAGTAGGGTTGTTGTTCTATTTCGTTTTACTGAGAAGTTAAACGACGTTGATCGGCATAACTAACTAAAAAATCGTTATTACCACGAGAGGAGAAATTCTAATGGCAAAGAAGAGCAAAAGATTTCGCGAAGCTGAAAAGCTCCTTGAAGAAGGCAAATACTATTCCGTCAAGGAAGCTGTAGAACTCGTGAAGAAAACTGCTACAACTAAGTTTGATGAGACGATTGAACTGCATGTCCGTCTCGGCGTTGATCCTAAGTATGCAGATCAGCAAGTTCGCGGCGCAGTTGTGCTTCCAAACGGTACAGGTAAATCAAAGAAAGTCCTTGCCTTTGCTAAAGGTGACAAAGTCACTGAAGCTGAGAAAGCTGGTGCTGACTTTGTTGGCTCTGATGAGCTTGTTCAGAAGATTCAAGGTGGCTGGTTGGATTTCGACGTTGCAGTAGCAACACCTGACATGATGGGCGTTGTTGGTCGTCTCGGTAAGATTTTGGGACCTCGTGGCTTGATGCCTAACCCAAAGCTTGGTACAGTGACGATGGATATTGCAAAGGCTATTACTGAACAAAAAGCCGGTAAAGTTGAGTACAGAACTGACAAACAGGGTAATGTTCACTGCCCGATTGGCAAGGCTTCATTTGAAGAAAACAAACTCGAAGAGAACTACCAAACTTTGTTGGATACCCTCATCAAGGCTAAACCGTCAGGAGCCAAGGGTCAGTATGTCAAGACCATTACTTTGAGCGCTACCATGGGACCAGGCGTGCCGATTGTTGTAACAGTTTAATTAAAGTTTGAATCAATTAAATAAAATTTTTGACCATAGACAGCAGGTTCGACTTGTCGATTAAAGTTCCTGCCGAGGTCGGAGAGCATTTGTGTTCACTTTGCTTGAGAAGATTCTCCTCCGATTTCGTATGGTCGGAGGTTTCTTAATAGGGAATTATATATTCCGAATCAATTTGAGGAGGTGAATTGATAAAAATGGCTGAAAAGAAACAAAAGGCTGGATATGATTCCAAGGTGACTGATAAGAAAAGAGCTGTAGTTGCTAAATTAAAAGATCAGCTCACAAATGCCAAAGGCGCAGTCCTCACAAGTTACAAGGGCTTAACTGTCGCTATGGATACAGAGCTTCGTCGTGAACTCAGAGCAGCGGGTGTTACCTATCATGTTGTTAAAAACACCATGACCAACCTCGCAGCTAAGGAAGCAGGTCTTGAGGAACTCACAGAGCATCTCGCAGGCACTACTGCATTGGCTTTTTCAAAAGATGATGCTGTTGCGCCTGCAAAGGTTATCTGCGATTTCATAAAGAAGAATAAGCTGGAAGATGCAGGTATTCTGACCGTTAAGGCTGGTCTTGTTGAAGGTAAAGTTATTAACGAAAAGGAAGTCAAGGCACTTGCAAATCTGCCTTCCAGAGAAGAACTTATCGCAAAACTCCTTGGCAGCATGAATGCGCCTATCGCCAATACCGTTGGTGTTCTCAGTGCTGTTATTCGCAATGCTGTTTACGTTATCGACGCAATTCGCGAAAAGAAAGAGAAAGAATCCGCTTAATTGCTTAATCAATTAGGATTAACATTTGAAATTATAGATATTTCAACTACCGTGGGGTACATGGGAAGTTACGCCTTTGGAGAACGTGTAAGCCCATAATCTTAGCCGCAAGTGGTGAGACAATGTTCGTTGAATTAGGAATCTTCATTTGAAGAGTGCCAAAATGACTAAAGAAGAAATATTTGGAGGTATAATAAAATGACTAAAGAAGAAATCATGCAGGCTATTGAGAGCATGACCGTTTTGGAGCTTTCTGAGCTCGTTAAAGCTATGGAAGAGAAATTTGGCGTTTCTGCAGCAGCACCGGTTGCAGTCGCAGCAGCAGGCGCAGCTCCAGCAGCAGGCGCAGCTGAAGAAGAGAAGACTGAATTTGATGTTGTCCTTAAAGATGTCGGCGCAGAGAAGATCAAAGTTATCAAAGCTGTCCGTGAGGCAACTGGTCTTGGTCTTAAAGAAGCAAAAGCTCTTGTTGATGGTGCTCCTGCTCCTGTCAAAGAGAAAGTTTCAAAGGCTGATGCTGAAGCTCTCAAGGCTAAACTTGAGGAAGTTGGCGCAACCGTCGAGCTTAAGTAATTCGGTAAAAATCTATCTGTAAATAAATAATAGAGCCATGGGTCTAATCTTAATTGATTAAGCTCATGGCTTTGTTGTTGTAATTACTCAATAAGGATTAACGTGAATCATTATATGTTTGACTTTTGGAAAGGCTGTCTCAATGTCATCGTGAACATTTTTGGCGATTTCATGCGCTTCAATGAGCGGAAGATTGCCATTAACGGATATTTCAAGCTCTATATAGATTCTATTGCCAAATTCACGTGTCCTCAGTAAATCAATGCGCTCAACACCCTTATGACTGAAAGCACGATCCATTATGTCAGCTTCGACTTCCTCACTGCTGCTGTGGTCAACCATTTTGTCAACGGCGTCTTTGAAGATGTCGACAGCCGCCTTGCAAATGAAAACACAAATCACGACACTCGCGAACGGATCGAGAACAGGCAGGCCCATTCTTGCACCTACAATGCCAATCAATGCACCAACTGAGGACATTGCATCTGAGCGGTGATGCCAGGCGTCTGCCATCAATGCTCCAGAATTGATGAGATTTGCATAGTGTCGCGTGTACCAAAACATTGCTTCTTTAACGATTATCGACACAATAGCTGCTATCAGTGCCAAGCTCCCAGGTATTGGAAGATCATCTAGGTTACTCGATGTCATCTTCAATGCGCCGTCGTAACCGATAAGTATACCTGTAAACATCAACACTGCTGCGAGTATCAGCGCCGCGACACATTCCATTCTCTCATGTCCGTAAGGGTGCTCTTTATCTGCTGCCTTCGAGGACATCTTGACGCCGATCATGACGATTATAGTACTGAATACGTCAGAAGCGGAATGTATAGCATCTGAGATCATTGCACCTGATTGTGCAACTATTCCCGCCGCCAGCTTCACAACTGAAAGCAATATATTTACAACAATGCTGACTTTGGAAACTCTAAAGGCAATTTCTTCGACATTATCATACTTTATTATTGTTATCGTTAAGCAGCTCCTTGTAAATATTGGTGTCAATATCTTTAAAAGTGTTAAATATAACGATCATCTTGCAGTTGTTTTCAATGATAAAATTCTTGACAGTCTTCAGCGCAATATTGGCTGCAAGTTCATTGGGAAAGTGAAACTCGCCGGTTGAGATACAACAGAAGGCTATGCTCTTTAAACGATTAATGACAGCGATTTTAAGGCAATTTTCATAGCAGCTTGCAAGTAAACTTTCTTCTTCTTCAGTAGGTTGGCGATTAATGGGTATTATCGGACCAACTGTATGAATGACAAACTTACTCGACAGGTTGAAGGCAGGAGTGATCTTAGCCTTTCCTGTCGGTTCTTCGTGTCCCTGAACTTCCATTATCTTGTTGCAGGCATCTCGAAGTTGCAGACCTGCGGCGGAGTGAATTGCATTGTCAATACAGTTGTGAAGTGGCGCAAAACAGCCCAAGAGCGCTGAGTTGGCAGCATTGACAATCGCATCAACATCAAGTCTGGTGATATCTCCTTGCCAGGTTTTGATTTGAGATTTACCGCCTATATCCTTGAGTGTGACTATACCTTTCTCTTTGGTTTCTGTCTGCAGTAGTTGATCTTGTAACGTCAAGAATGAAGACTTCAACGGCATTGGTGGTCTGATATTCATTAATGCTCTGAGCAGTTGCCGCTGTGAGGTTAAATCTTTTGGTACACTTTCTGCCTTCGTTTTAACTTCCGGCATTTCATTTAACAATATTTCTATCAGCGTTTGTACTTGCTCTAATCTTGTCATTGTGACCTCCGATTGCTCATTTGGCAGTGAGTCTCTTGTATTCCGCTTCAGAAATTTCGCGCCTACTAACTTTGACATTTTGAGTCTTGGAATTAGCTGCTTTACTGTCGATTATACTCTCTATCGCTTCGCAGACGAATTTTTCATCAAGGCTATCTGCATTTTGACGTGCCGCCTTGAATGCAGCATTGAGCATGGCATTTGAAATGTCGCTGCCGGAGATACCCTCATAATTAGCAGCCAGCTTGTCTATATTGATATTATTGGGCAACTCTTCGGGGATATACATTCTCCACAGCCGTTGTCGACAATCTAAATCGGGCAACTCAAACTTGACGTGCATTGAGATTCTACGCATGAAGGCAGGATCGAAGTTTTCAATAAAGTTAGTGGCGAATATTATAAAGTCTTGATATTCATTCATGAGCATGAGCATGACGGAACGCGTTTGATTAACACTGACATCAACTGCCTGTGTCATATTTGTGACACGCTTGCTGAGGATTGCATCTGCTTCGTCGAAGAAAAGTATACTGTTGGTTGCCTTGCCTGCTTCAAAGACTTTACGCAAGTTCTTCGGCGTCTCACCGACATACTTAGACTCAACATCGGCGTAGTTGACTATCAAAATTTGGCGTCCGAGCTGCTTGGCGATAGCATGTGCTGCCATGGTCTTGCCAGTACCAGGTGCACCGTAGAGATTTATACCGATTCGCCTAGAGAACTTGTGTGTTCTCTTGAAACCCCAAATCTCAAAGACCAGGTGGCTGTTATCGGCATAAGTGGCAACATCAAGTATTGCTTCTCTTGTTGATTGTGGAAGGATTATATCATCAAGTGAAAACTTTGGTTCTTCCGGTATGAAGACATTCTCCGGCTCTTCAACTTTCTTCTTTTCGTTTTCCTTCGGCTCATTAATAGAGGATTTTGTTGGATCTATACCCATTCAAATCACACCCTTCAATCTGTCTATATAAAGTTCTCTGAAGCTCTCAAAACTGCCGAGACCTTCGGTACAAACTCTAACATTAAAACCTTTCTCTACAAGTCTCGTCTTCCAGGAATCATCATCGCCTGCCATTTCTTTGCTAACGTGAGAACCGCCGTTAAATAGCATCGGAGCAAGCAGAATATTTGTCACTTTGTTACTATTGAGACGGAGAATCACTTCTTCAAAGTTGGGCTTATCCGTCGGTTCTATGACTCCAATATGTACATTTAACCTTTGTTCGTCAGCTAGTCTTTGGAGGTTTTCATATACTGGGTTGTGGCGATGCGGTGAACCATGACCTATCAACAGTAATTCCTCATCACCAACAACTTTGAAACAGTTGATAATGATCTTAAACACTCGTTTGTCAAAATCTGTATCACAATTCAAAGTAAACAACGGGTTTAAGACTTTAACATCATCTCTTGAAAAAATTTTGATCTTGTAGTCAAATTCCTCACCAGGTGTTAAATGTGAAGGCAAAATTACAATCCTATCGAAGTTTTCTGTCTTTAATTTGTTGATCTGCTCCTCAATAGAAAGTATATCAATACCTTTGTCGTGAAGTTTACTGCGAATGAAGTTGGAAGTATACGCCTGTCTTAATTCAACGTTTGGAAAGGCTGATTTGATGTCTGCAAACAGAGCGTTAATAGTAGTCTCTCTTATAGTTGAATCTAATGCGCCGAAGCTGGCAAGTATTATCGCTTGTTTCAAGATAATGTCTCCTATGCATTTTTCAAATATAATATCACATTCACTACGACAATACAACAGACAATTCTGAGAAGTTGTTTTTATATGAAGAATTTGTTATAATGATTTTATTAATCGAACGTTTGCAAACAAATTTAAACTCACATATCAAAATATTTGGAGGACTCATTATGATAGTATCAAATACTTTATTTGAAACTGAATACCCTTACAATGATTCCAAAATAGTAGTCTTTGGCGCACCCTTTGACAGCACGACTTCATATCGTCCAGGCACTCGCTTTGCTTCAAGGACCATGCGCGCTGAGTCTTATGGTCTTGAATACTACTCGCCAGGGCAAGACTTTGAACTTACCGATGTACCGTTCTTTGATGCCGGTGATCTTAATCTTCCTTTTGGAGACATCAATCAGACTCTCAAAATCATTGAAAGTTATACTGCTGAAGTAATGGCTGATGATAAGTTTCCGCTGATGATTGGTGGTGAGCATTTGTTGACGCTTGCGCCTGTGAGAGTAGCCTTCAAGAAGTACAGTGATCTTGCCCTCATTCACTTTGACGCTCATGCTGATTTGCGCGACGAATACTTGGGTGTCACACTCTCTCATGCCAGCGTCGTCCGCAGAATTTACGATCTTCTCGGTGATGATTCTATCTTTCAGTTCGGAATCAGAAGTGGTGATAAGGCTGAGTTTGACTTTGCAAAAGAACATACGCATTTACAGCTTTTTGACTTCAGCGGTTTGGAAGAAGTCATCAAAAAGCTACACGGGCGTCCTGTGTACTTCACACTTGACCTTGATGTTTTAGATCCTTCTTGCTTCCCTGGCACCGGTACACCTGAAGCAGGCGGTGTGACTTTCCTGGATTTAATGAAAGCTGCCTTTAAGGTTTTTGACGGTTGCAAGGTGATTGGTTTTGATATGATGGAATTGTCGCCGCCTTATGATCCTTCCGGCATTTCTACAGCTACTGCACTCAAGCTCTTGAGGGAATTTTTGATTCGTATCAACAGTAACTTGGCAAGAAGGTGACGATTTGTCTATTGAATATAAGCCTAAAATATCTGTAGTCATTCCGATGTACAACACTGAAAAATATATTCGGCAATGTCTTATAAGTGTGCTGTCTCAAAAATTTCAGGATTATGAAGTTATAGTTGTTGACGATTGCAGTAAGGACGGCAGTGCTGCTGAAGTTGAAAAGCTGATTCCTCACTTTGAAGGTCGTCTTAAGTTGATCCGTCGTGACAAACAATCCGGCTGTGCAGGAATACCGCGAAATGAAGGAATAAAAGCCGCTGAAGGCAAGTATATCGTCTTCCTTGACAGTGATGATATGCTGCTGCCAACTACATTGAAGACGTATTTTGAGATTGCTGAGACGACAAAAGCTGAAGTACTCCACACCGAGAAAGTATTGGTATTTCATGACGACGGCAAGCAAGAATTTAGCCGTGACCAATTAGTACCCGCAGCAAATGAGAATGGTGACTTTGTTGAGGATATCACTTTTGAGACTAATGATCTAACCGAACGGATAAAACGCTATCATTCAAAATACTTCTTTTGGGCACCTTGGGGTAAATTATTTAGGCGTGAATTTTTGTTGAAGAATAATATTATGTTTCCGTCAATGAAAATGAGCGAGGATATGTTATTTTGTTTTGAGTGTCTATTCCTTGCCAAAAGGTATGTCCGTATCCCACAGATAGCCTATATTTACCGCGAAAGACAGGGATCATTTATGCGGTCTCATTCAAATGCAGAGACAGAGATCAACAAGTGGATGTCAGTGATAGTTGAAGGTATGAATTTACTTGATGAGTTCATGACAAAACAGAAATTCTTTGACAAACACTTGGACTTAAGATACTTAGTAACAGATTTCTTCATGAAGCAGCATTTTGAGTTTTTGAAGAATCTATTAGACAGTCTCAAGCCGCACGAGATAGAGTATTTGGTATATAGATACTTAAACAAGAATAAAGTGAAATGTCCGGCACTAATGGCCTATCTTTTCACTGAAATGAGAAATCATCAAAAGCCGTCCATTTAATTAAAAATGTTAAATTCTTGTAAAAAATTTATTTTTTTCTGAATTTTTAGAAGGAAAAAACAAAAGCAGATAGAATAGAGGAATTAAAGAAAGTCATTGCGGCTTAATATCGTATTGTTTCAATCTAATCACGATACTTTTGTTTGGAATTGCCTTTGCACCTTTTCTAATGATCTTCACAAAGAAGCTAAAAGGCACGATCAATCAAAACATTCGTGATATTAATGTAAATAGTTGGGGGGATATTTTCATGAGAAAGACAGAATGCTTGGCAATGATACTTGCCGGTGGACAGGGCAGCCGTCTCAAGGCTCTGACCAAAACCGTCGCGAAACCTGCTGTTCCGTTCGGCGGAAAGTATCGTATCATCGATTTTCCACTCAGT
>JAFVEZ010000006.1 GCA_017475745.1 Selenomonadaceae bacterium | reverse complement strand
GCACCGCCAGCGCAAGGTCCCATAATGACGGAGATTTGAGGAATGACGCCGGAAGCTGCGGTATTGCGGAAGAAGATACCCGCATAACCGGAGAGAGCGTCAACTGCCTCTTGAATACGTGCTCCACCGGAATCGTTGATACCGATAACCGGAGCGCCCATCTTCATTGCAAGGTCCATAACTTTCCAAATCTTGTGAGCGTGTTTCTCACCGAGTGAGCCGCCCTCAACGGTGAAGTCTTGAGCATAGGCATAGACGAGACGCCCATCAACGGTGCCATATCCAATGACAACACCCTCACCGGGCAATTCTTTCTTCTCTTGACCGAAGTTGGTGCAGCGATGCTTGACGAACATATCAAGCTCAACAAAAGTACCCTCATCAAAGAACATTTCAATACGTTCGCGAGCTGTCATTTTGCCTTTCTCGTGCTGTTTGGCAATACGCGCTTCGCCGCCGCCTTGACGGATATGCTCTTTCTTTTGATTCATCAATTCGATCTTTTCAGCAACTGTAGCCATCAAATCACTCCCATCTTGCGATATGATTTTATTATCTTACCACCTATTGTGTTGGCAAAGTTCAAGCAGGACGCCATGAGTGGATTTCGGGTGAATGAAGGCGATCATTGCTCCGCCGGCGCCTTTACGTGGCTTCTCATCAATAAGACGGACGCCTTTTTCTTTAAGATCAGCAAGTGCAGCTTCAAGGTTGTCAACTCTCAGTGCGATGTGTTGAATGCCACCGCGTCCGCCGTTCTTCTCAATAAATTTTGCAATCGGTGAGTCGTCCGCCGTTGCGCCGAGAAGTTCGATTTCCGCACCGTTTGCTGTCGGATAGAAGCCGGTAGTAACTTTCTGTTCTGCGACAGTCTCTTCACCGGTTGATTTAAGCCCGATTGTCTCCCAGAATGAGCCAACCTCTTTAAGATCATTCACCGCGATACCGATATGGTCTACGCCCAAAATTTTAAATGCCATCAATAAACCCTCCTAAAATTAACAGTTAGCAAGTCAGTAGTTAGAGTGAATAATAATCACACCCTAATGACTGCATTCAACTAAAACTCAATCATGCTCAACGAAATACCTTGACGCGCTCCTCTATCGGGAGTTTATCTATCGGTTTAGCCGGCTCCAGAAGTTCACCAAATACCATCTCAGCGACAAGTGTCCAGCTATCAGGTACTTTGAAATATTTTTTAACTTCCTCATCAATCAACGGATTGTAGTGTTGAAGATTAACACCTAAACCCATATTGTCAAGAATTGTCCAAATTGCAAACTGCAGCATACCATTTGCCTGTGATGCCCAGATTGGAAAGTTATCCGCATAAGGCGCAAACTTATCCTGCATTGCCTTGACTGATTCCGTCTCCTCGAAGAAGAGAATTGTCCCGTAACCCGCAGCAAAGCCGTTGAGTTTAGATTCAGTACCACCGAACTTATCAGCGGGAACTATCTTCCTCAAGGTTTCCTTGGTGATATCCCAAACTTTATCGTGGTGTTCACCCATTGCCAGGACAACTCGCGCCGACTGCATATTAAATGCTGAAGGAACTTCTTTGGTCATTCGCTCTACTGCTGCAACAATCTGCGACGGTAAGACCGGGATATTCTTGCCAAGTGCATAGTTTGTGCGCCTGTGAATCACTGCTTCTTGAAAACACTCCATATATAATCACACTCTCTTGATGATTATTTGTGCATGTCACCGGTTGCAAGGAAACGCTGATGGAATGAAAGTGCCTCATCAAGCAGATGCGGCGTATTGCTCTTCTTTGTTGCTTCAAGTGCTCTCTCATAGTAATCAAGCAGAATTGGACGATAATCTGGATGAGCACATTTGTTGATAATCTCAAGAGCACGCGCACGCGGAGCCAAACCTCTCAAGTCAGCAATACCCTGCTCAGTAATGAACACGTCAACATCATGCTCAGTATGGTCAATATGAGAACACATCGGCACGACGGAACTGATCTTGCCGCCCTTCGCTGTTGAAGGTGTATAGAAGATTGTCAAATAGGCATTACGTGCAAAGTCACCGCTGCCGCCGATACCGTTCATCATCTTGGTGCCGGTGACGTGGGTGGAGTTGACGTTACCGTAAATATCAATCTCAAGCGCAGTATTCATCGCAATGACGCCGAGACGGTGGACAACTTCCGGTGAGTTGGAAATCTCTTCAGGTCTCAGCAGAATCTTTTGACGATATTTGTTGATGTTTTTGTAGAAACGATCCATGCCTGCCGGTGAAGGTGAGAAGGCAGTACCGGAAGCAAACTTCAGCTTGCCTGCATCAATGAGATCAAGCATCGCATCTTGGATAACTTCAGTGTAAACGATAAGATCGGTGAAATCTGACTCAATGAAGCCGTCAAGAACAGCATTCGCAACATTACCAACACCACTCTGAAGCGGCAGAAGGTTTGCTGGCATACGACCTTCTTTGATCTCAGCATTGAGGAACTCAAGGGTAAATGCTGCCATCTTCTTGGAGTTCTCGTCGACAGGCGTCAAGTCTCTGGTGTGGTCTTTGATGTCGCAAGGTACAATGAATTTGATCTTGTCAGGCGTGCATGGAATGTAAGTCGTACCAATTCTATCATCAGCCTTAACGATTGGGATAGGCAGGCGATTTGGTGGATCAAGGGGAACATAGACATCATGCATACCCTCAAGCTCAAGCGGTTGAGTAGTGTTGACTTCGACAATTACAATGTCAGCCTGCTGAACATAGCTTGCCGCATTGCCAAGTGAGGTGGTCGGAATGAGATTACCTTCTTCGGTGATGGCAGCCGCTTCAACGAGTGCAACGTCCATCTTGCCCTCATAACCAACTCTGCAGAGCTGTGCTGATTCGCTGAGATGCAAATCAAGGTAATCTACATGACCGTCGTTAATGTCTTTGCGAAGTGCTGAGTCAGTCTGATATGGCAGTCTCTTCTTGATTCCGTGAACGAGAGCGAGAGCATTGTCAAACTCCGGTCCCGTTGAAGCACCCGTCCAAAGGTTGACGGTGAAAGGTTCTTTCTTCATTCTCTCAGCGAGAGCAAGTGGCACTGCCTTTGGATAAGCTGAAGCCGTGAAACCACTGCAGCCAATGGTCATGCCGGGTTTAATCCAAGCGGCAACTTCCTCCGCACTAACAATCTTGGATTGCAAATCCTTGTTCTTTACTCGATCAGTAATGTCAATCATCAAAACGCCTCCTAAACGCATTGCTCATACTTGAACTTAATTAAATTAATTTTGATTTCTCTACCATAAATATATCTTATTATTAGAATAGCATTTATTTGACTTTCCGTCAAGGTAATTAATCTATATTTTCAAACTTTTTCTGTTGAAAATTTGTGAATCACATTGACATTTAAGGAAAATACTATAAAATGAAAATAGCGTATGTAATTATATTAATGGTCTGGAGGTCATATTATGGAAAAAGCGAAAGTTTATTTCACTGATTTCAGAGTACCAGTCGGAACTAATCTTCAACAAAAACTCAAGAAACTTTGCATTAAAGCCGGTATCAAAAATATCAATTTTGAGGGTAAATTTGTCGCAATCAAAATGCATTTTGGCGAGCTTGGCAATCTTGCCTTTATTCGTCCGCAGTACGTTAAAGTCATCGCTGATCTCGTCAAAGAACTTGGAGGTATGCCGTTTTTGACAGACTGCAACACTCTCTATCCTGGTAGTCGCAAGCACGCCCTTGAGCATATCGAATGTGCCAATCTCAACGGATTTAACTTTCAAACTACGGGTTGCCAAATAATCATTGGCGACGGCCTTCGTGGCACTGATGAGGTTGAGGTACCTGTCAAAAATGGCGAGTACATCAAGACAGCAAAAATTGGCCGCGCTGTTATGGACGCTGATGTTTTTATCAGTCTTGCACATTTCAAAGGTCACGAGATGACAGGCTTCGGCGGTGCTATCAAGAATATCGGTATGGGTTGCGGTTCACGTGCCGGCAAGATGGATCAACATTCTTCAGGAAAAGTTAGCGTTGACGAGTCATTGTGTCGCGGCTGTCGTCGCTGTGCTAAAGAATGTGGCTCCGGTGCCATAACCTATGAAGGCGGCAAGGCTCACATAAATCATGACATCTGCAAGGGCTGTGGGCGTTGTATTGGTGCTTGTGCCTTCGATGCAATCAGCAACGATCAATGGGACGCCGGCGATTTACTGGATCGTAAAATGGCGGAATATGCTCAAGCCGTTTGTCAAGACCGTCCGTGCTTCCATATCAATATGGCATTGGACATTTCGCCTAACTGTGACTGTCACGGTGAAAATGACGCGCCTATCCTTCCGAATATCGGAATGTTTGCGTCATTCGATCCCGTTGCGATTGACCAGGCTTGTGTTGATGCTTGTCAGAAACAGACACCTATTAGAAATAGTCAACTTGGTGATAACCTTGCCAAACCCGATTGGAAACTTCACCACGACCACTTCATGGACAGCAATCCAAATGTTCATTGGAAAGAAACACTCGAACATGCAGAGAAAATTGGTATGGGCACCAGAGAATACGAACTTATCACTATGAAGTGAAAATAAAATTCCTTCAATAAAAAGGCGTTCCGAATGATAATGGAGCGCTTTTTTCGACTTTATGAAAATAATCTAAAAAATAATCTTGTATACATAACAAAAAAGTATTGACAACTATGTAAAAAATGATATACTGTGCATGTAAGGTTGAGCGAGGGAAAAACTCAACGAAATAAAAATAAAAATGACTTTCAAATATACATAGGAGATGGAAACAATGAGGAAACAGATGAGACTTTCAGGTTCAGGTGGACAAGGCGTTATCACTGCAGCTATTATTCTTGCAGAGGCAGCAGTCATGGAAGGTAAAGACGCTGTACAGTCACAGTCCTATGGACCAGAGGCACGCGGCGGCGCGTCCAAGTCTGAAGTTATCATTGACGACGGAACGATTTTCCATCCGCATGTCAAAAACCCTGATGTGGTGCTTGCAATGACCCAGAAAGCTGCGGACAAGTATTTTGCCGATCTCGATGAAGATGGTATCTTGGTTCTTGATTCTGATCTCGTTCCCGACGTGCCGGAATTTAAAAATGTTGTGCAGATTCCAATCACCAGACTCGCCGTTGAAGAAGTTGGCAAATCCCTTTTCGCAAATATCGTTGCTCTTGGCGCACTCGTCAGATTGAGTGGCATTGTCGACTTTGAGACAATTAAGACTGCTGTTGCACATCGCGTACCGTCCCACACGGTTGATCAGAATATGCACGCTCTTCAAGTCGGTTACGATGCAGCTGATGCTCTTCAGGCAAGCTATAATGAAGTTGCATAATTAACAAAAGAAATTAAATATAGATAATATAGATACGAAAAAAGTCACCTGCCGGAGTTGTTCGACAGGTGCTTTACTGTTAGGAGTGATTTTAGTGTCGATAATCATCAAACCTTATAATAAGGAAAATATTAAATCAGCGATTGAAATTTGGAACGAAATTGTAGTAGAAGGTATAGCATTTCCTCAAGAGGAATCATTAGATGAGACGACAGGCGACGAGTTCTTCAAGTCTCAATCTTATACAGGACTAGCCTTTGATGAGGAAAATGGCGAACTGGTAGGTCTCTATATTCTTCACCCGAACAACGTCGGGCGCTGCGGTCACATATGCAATGCTAGTTATGCCGTCAAAAGTACCTGTCGTGGCAAGCACGTAGGTGAAAAGTTAGTTCTTGACTGTTTGACGAAGGGCAAGGAACTCGGCTTCAGAATATTACAATTTAATGCTGTCGTTGCAACGAATATTCATGCAAGACATCTTTACAAGCGCCTTGGATTTATTGAGCTTGGCACGATACCTGGTGGCTTCAGAATGTCCGATGGCTCATATGAAGACATTGTACCACAGTATCATATTCTTTGATTATAAATTGTATTTGTTTTTCAGATTATTTGAATAAATTTTTGCGCCTTCTTCGTTAAGGTGAAGCTCATCACCGAAGAGTGAAACATCATAAAAGACCAACTCACTCTCAATGTTGATGTTTAGCTCTTTTGAGAGAGTTTGTAAATATTCTTGATAGGGTGGAAAATACTCATATTTACTTGCTTCAGAATAAGTTATTTTATTAATCGGCGTCTGCACCATATCAATCTTAATATCATTGTCAAAGCATAATTGCAATAGCTTCCTCAAATAAAAATCCTCAACCTGTAAGAGTTTGAAGTCAATCTTGAGCTGCTTGTGAATTTCATAGTGGTTAAACCATTCGGGATCACGTCCGAAGAATATATGCCCGCGCTCATTTGCGGCTTGTTGATAGTGTTCTTCGTTGAAGTGCCCTCTTTTTAATTTGCTATCCTTTATGGTTTGGAAGTACTTTGTCGGAAATTTAACTAGGTATTGCCAGCTCTCTATTGACATTGACAATATTTTCGATAGAGACATATCATCAAGCTTGAAGATGTTTAATTGCGACTCAATTTGCTCATAAGGTGACAAAAAATGGAAATATAATGTTCTGTCACGATAGCGATCAAGATAAGTGAAATGCATCGGCGTAAACGAAAGAAAAATTCTTTGCGGTTTCGGGTGATTTTGGAGATAATTTTTGAGTGAATAGTACATCTCAATAGGACCTGCTCCACCTAGTGACAAATTATAAGCAGAATTGCCTATTAAATCTGGAATGACAGCAGCCTTGAAAGCAGAATCGCCAAGAAAAAGGATTTGAGATTTATTATTAGGAGAATGAGTATAGTCTTTTTGCTGCTTCCAAAATGGATACTCACCATCAAAATAATCCTTCTCTGGAATCAGCCAGATGATAAATGTCAACAATACTATATTTAAAAGAGTAATTGCCATAAATCTTGCAATGTAACCTTTATCTGACAATTCTTCACCACCAAACTCAATTCATTTGATATATTCAAAGATATCGTCTAATTTAACATAGAGATCATCATAAAGTAAGATTTACTAGCATCATAATGTACGCCAGAATACTCATATAAATACCCTTCTATGCCTTAACGCAATAGGTCAATTTGCTCAACGTCATAACCGTGATCGTTGAGTGCCTTGATAATCCGATTAATGTGATCTTGATTGTTAGTCTCGACGGTGACTTCAAGGACAACCTTTTTGAAGGAATCAGTTACTCTTGCTTGATCGTGTTCAAGTTTTATGACATTGGCATTTTCGTCAGTAAGGATTTGTGAGACATTGAGGAGCTGTCCAGGCTTATCAGGAAGCATGACAGCAAAGCAGAATATCCTGCCGCGAGCAATCAGTGCCTTGTCAATGAGAGTTGAGATTGTTGAGATGTCAATATTGCCGCCGCTGACTATTGCAGCTACTTTTTTGTTTTTGAAGGGCAGTTTTTGAAGGGCAGCAAGAGAGAGAACACCAGCACCTTCGGCAATGAGTTTGTGCTTCTCAATGAGACTCAAGAGAGCGGACATGATCTCCATCTCGTTGACGGTGATGATGTCGTCAAGATACTTTTTGCAGAAAGCGAAGGTAAGCTCACCAGCGGTTTTGACGGCACAACCGTCGGCAACAGTATCGGCACTTTCAAGTGTGACAATTCTACCCGCTTCGAGTGCTGCTTTCATGCAAGCCGCATTTTCAGGCTCAACGCCAATGACTTGTACATGTGGACTGACCATCTTTGTTGCAAGAGCAACGCCACTTGCAAAACCACCGCCGCCAATAGGAACCAGAATAGCGTCCACGTCTTTGAGTTCGTTGATGATTTCTAAAGCAGTAGTGCCTTGTCCCAAAAGGACTTCACGATCATTGAACGGGTGAACGTAAACATAGCCATGCTGCTTCTGCAGCTCCAAGCTGTGAGCAGCAGCATCGTCGAAGCTATCACCATGAAGAACAACTTCAACACCGTAAGCCCTCGTTGCTTCAACCTTGAGGATAGGCGTCGTGGCAGGCATACAGATAACGGCTTTAATGCCCAACTTTTGCGCGGCATAGGCTACGCCTTGAGCATGATTGCCCGCTGAAGCAGTGATAACACCTTTTGAACGCTCTTCCTCAGTGAGTTGACTGAGTTTATTATAAGCGCCGCGGAGCTTAAATGCGCCTGTGTGTTGTAGGTTCTCGGGCTTTAAATATACCTCGTTGCCGCTGATCTCCGAAAAATAATCACTATGAATCAGCTTAGTCTTACTCACCACGCCCGCAAGTTGCTTGTCTGCACGATATACATCGGCAATAGTTGTATTTGCAACTATTTCTGCAGGATCAAATTCATTCTTCTCTACTGCATTATCTTCAAAATTGTTTTCACTCATAAATTTGCTCTCTCCTTTTTAAGCCTTTTTATCATCATTAGCGGAAATCTTTGAGACAAGGTTGGAGATTTTCCCTGCAAAGGCATTACGAATACCATCAACCATAGTACCAGCTTCATTTACTTTGTCTGCAAAGGCTTGCTTGGCTTCGTTGACTTTGTTCTCTGCAAACTTCTTTTCATTGCTAATCCTAGCAGTGACAGTTTCTTTTAGTTCATTTGCTTTATTTTCGACATTCTCTTTTTCATTTTCGATTTTACTGGATATGGTATTTTTGACTTCTGCTGCTTTGTCTTCAGCCATTTTCTTCTTGTCATCAATAGCAGATGCGATATTCTGTTTGGCTTCATTGAGTTTTGTCTCAGCTTCACGCTTCTTATCGTCAATGGTGTCAGAAATATTCTGCTTAGTTTCATTGATTTTATTCTCTGCTGTACCGACAACTTCATTCTTCAACTCTTCAGCCTTACTAACAATAGTATTCTCATTAATCATTTAAAACACCTCTATTTTTAAATAAACCAAAGACAATGCTTGCGTCAAAGGTTGGTTAGATTTTAACAAATTTCTTTCAAAAGTGCAATTCTATTTGCAAAACTGATTAATAATTTCTTATTATTACCACCCCTTAAAAAGCAAAAGTCAAATCGTCAAAAAATGTGCATGAGAAAGTTACTGAAAGGTACAATCCCTGTGCATAACTCGTGTAAAACTCGTGCATAAATTGTGTGAATAAAACTAACCTGTGCATAACTGTGCATAAGTATTCATTTTTCACACATATTATGCACAGACTTATGCACAGGCACTATAGTCGATAAATCCCGTCACTAAGGCATTTGCCAAGAGTTATGCACATATGCACAGCCCCTACTACTACTACTACTACTCTTATTACAATATATAGTATTAGAAGGAAAGGTGATGAAGTAGTGAGTTTCGTGGACGAAGCAAGTAAATTCTTCAGAAGAAAAAGAGAAAAGAGTGTCACCAAAGATGTGCATATCTCTATCAATTTATGCTACAATTAATCACTTTTATATGCAGGAAAAGAACAGACGATAACGAATACTATAATTAATGAACTCGGCACTGAGTAGAATCGTTGAATTTAAAGAGCAAAAGAGAGGTGAAGATAAATAATGAGAGAAGGCTTGAACTTAGTTGGTCTTACTCTCTCTGAGAGGTGCCGAAATTAAAATAAGAAGAGAGATGAAGCTTTATGGAGATGCTTATTGGCTTTATTGTCCTCTTGGCGTGTCTTATTATCGGTGTACGTCACGGAGGTATTGGTCTTGCTGTTATAAGCGGCGTTGGACTTGTTATATTTACTTTTGTTTTTGGTTATAAACCTGGTTCTCCACCTATTGATGTCATGCTCACCATTCTTGCAGTTGTTACCTGCGCGGGCTTTTTGCAAACTTCTGGCGGTCTCACTGTTATGCTCAAGTACGCTGAACAGTTTTTGAGAAATAATCCTAAACAGATCACCATCTTTGCACCGCTCACAACTTGGTTTTTGACTGTCCTATGCGGTACAGGTCATGTTTGTTACACTATGTTCCCGATCATTTACGATATTGCAATTAAACAAGGTATTCGTCCTGAGCGTCCTATGGCTGTTTCGTCAGTTGCAGCTCAAGCGGGTATCTGCGCCTCACCGGTTTCTGTTGCCGTCGTCTCAATGATTACCTTCATGGCGACTGCCGGTCACAACTACAGCGTTCTGCAAATCCTCAGTATTGCTATTCCTGCAACGGGTCTTGGCGTTTT
>JAFVEZ010000056.1 GCA_017475745.1 Selenomonadaceae bacterium | reverse complement strand
AGTTTATCGATACCTTCGCCGGTGACAGCAGACACGCGAATGATTTTGTAAAGGCTTTCATACTCATTGAGAAACTCATCTGCATTGTCGATTAGGTCGATTTTGTTGATACAGATGATGATATTGCCTATCTGTGACCACTCGGCAAGAGTGATGAATCTGTTCAAAAGTAGTCTGTTTAAATCCGGTGAGGCGGCGGCGAATGTCAAAATGACTTGATCGATATTCGCCACTGCCGGACGCTTGAGCATATTCCGACGAGGCTGGACACTTTCAATGACACCAGTGCCATCGTCGAGTTTGCTGACTTCAACAAAATCACCCGGACAAACCGCACTGCCGCTGCGCTTGTCGCGTTTCATCAGTCCACGCAATTTGCAGGGCAATAACTCACCCTCAATATCAACAAAAAAGAAACTATTGTAAAATTTAATCACTCTGCCTGTCACAACACCACTCACTTTAAATCAAACTTCATCTTCAAAATAATAACTTACAATAATTACATTATTCACATCATCCACTTTAATATTGTACTTTTTTAAAGTGTCTTTAATAGTTTTTTCATCATATACAGTACATGTCAGTTCGTGATAAGCCGCATATCTAACATATAAATCATAGACAGCAAGATCTTTAAGTTCAAATGGATAGATAAATACAACATTTTCAGAAATACCAAGGGTCTTTTTCTTGATTTCATCAGATGTAAAATGTTTTCTAATGGATATTATACCTTTTCGAGCGTAATATTCAAATTTTTCTTCATTTTTTTGTCTAATATAAATTTGTGCTAATGATGAACAGGCAACATAATTATCAGGATCAATTTTTAATATGTTTAATGCGTCATTTATTACATATTGTGGATTTCTATCTCCATAAAATTCAAATAAGGCATATTGCGCTTCCGGATTTAATGGCTCAAGTTTCCTAATTTCAGTTATGTAATGTTGCCTTATTTCGTCAGAGTTAGCATTTCGTAAATTTTTCTCATAAGCCTTGATTAAATATTGCTTTTCAAGATCAGCTTTATTTGTTGCACCTTGCTTTAATTGGGCAATTTCTTGTTGAAGTTTTTCAACCTGTTTAGCCAATGCTTCACTTTGATTAAGTTTTTGCTTATCTTCAATTAATGCCTTTAAATTATCATTCGATGCATCAGCTTCAGCCTTGATGTGGCAAATTATCTTAAAAGCCTGCTTGTTGATGGTGTCATATTCAAATTCCTTACTTTTCACGCTTAAAAGCGATGCAGAAACAACCTTGATTTGATCTTTTGTCAATATGCCGCCTTGTGATTCACTGTATGATTCAACATAAACACCAACTTGATCCGCTGCCTTGCGAAGTGCATCTTGATAGGCAGATTCTTCAGCAAAGGCTTGAGAATCATTCTTGCCCATCGTATAAACTCCATCAGCGGTGACAGGTTCAATCTTTGCATAAGCCGACGAAGTAAAAGTCAAGGCTGCAATACAAACTGCAACGAAAACAAATAGCTTAGAAAATCTCATTGGTATCCTCCTGCAAACAATACAAACCTAACGGCTGCCTGAGTAGAAGCAGAAAATCTTAACGCCCTTCAATTTTTTGTCAGTCGGAGCTGGCGGAAGAGCCGAAAACATCTCCAACTAGACGATTTTAATAATAATTGGCGAGATTTTGAATCTCTATTCACTGCTGAACTGTACTTTCGATATATCAAAATGACAATATAATGAGATCGTGGAATGTTGAGAGGTAGTAATTTCGGCATAAGGAAGCGATTTTTTTATTTTTCATTGAATGGTTTTGCAGACCAATAAATTTTGTATGTGCAGCCTCGTAGTTCATCTGCACCTGAACCGAAGGAACGTCAAAACCTCTGCCTCTAATCAGACAGCCGTTTACCTGCTACTTTGTGGAATTGATATAGTCTTCGATGATTGTATCGTTGTCGCCGTGAATGTCGAACGGGAACTCATAATCAACCTTGACATTTATGAGGGCAGCGTCGATGTCGTTGGAAACTTCATCAGCCTTAGCATAGAGGCTTTTGGTGAGTCCGCGCAACTTATTTCGATCGTAGTCAATAGTCTGAATGCGCTCAATGTCATAGCGATATTCAGTCTGGTTGCCGTCTTTGTTGAAGACATACCCACGTCCTTGATTCCTGTATATCACGTGTGAACTCTGCAAGCGAACGAGATTATCAAGGACTCCGGCAATATCATGACGTTTTCTGTTGGTGTATACTGCCGAATCAAGATCAAATTCCATTTCTAACTTAGCCTTGTTGATTGCTTTGGCGAGCTTCTCACGCTCATCAATGAGCTTCAGCAAGAACTCAATGACACCTTCAGCAGGAAACTTTTTGGACTCATAATCAGTCATGTCACGCTCTTCGTCAGCCTGTCCTTCGACTGCCTTGCTGCGAAAGTGCTTTTCCTTGACGCTGATGACATTTTCGGTCTTGTACAGGTAATTTGACGCATGATCCGAAAGATTGTTGATCACATTCTGTACTTGAAACGCTTCTTTTAAATTCATATCATCGTCTCCAATCCTTTTGAAGTTATTTTAATGCAATCAGGGAAAAAAAGCAATACTTTGGGCTACGAAAAATCCCAATCCTTCCTGCAAAGAATTGGGATTTTGTTTTTGCTTTCTATCATATTTACTTACTTGCCAACTGCTTGTAGATAAAGTTCGCAAGACCTATTCCACCGGAATGTGCCATCTCTTTGGTGAGTTCTCCTTGATACATATCTTGATAAATTTCCATTGCGTTGTCATCACCGAAAAGCTCGTCTTTTGGTACAGTCTTATACATTTCACCATACATCATCTTCAAGAGAATTGCTTCCAGCTCAACACTAGCCTCTTTGAGGTCCTTATCTCGCTGTTCAATTTCGGCAGCAGTCATAACCTTTAGATCTCTACTTTTAGCATTTTCGATTTTGCCAGTTGCCTCATCAAGTGCCGCTTGGAATGTAGCATTTTCATTTATGATCTCTGCACCTTCACTGGAAGTATTTGTCGAAGATGTACGCGGCAGAAGGTTATTTATTGAGCTAACGTCCATAATATCACCTGCTTATTATATGATCTCTAACACGGCATGGATTGCACCTGCGGCCTTCATTGCTTGGAGAATTGAGATACAGTCTCTCGGTGTAGCTCCGACGGCATTGAGCGCGCCAACTATATCACTGATATTAGTAGTTGCCGGAATAACTATCGAGCTTGAAGACTCCTCATCAACATCTGTGGCTGTTGAATTAGTCACCATTGTTGTGCCATATGAAAGTGGATCGGGCTGATAGACATCAGTACTGCGCTGAACTTTGATAGACAAACCACCTTGAGTGATTGCACATTCGTCAACGGTAACATCACCGCCCATAACGATAGTGCCTGTCCTCTCGCTGAACACCACTTTGGCAATGTTATCGGGTCTGATAGGCAGTGATTCAATAGTTGCGACAAAGCCGACCACGTTACTGCGATAACCAGGCGGTATCCTTATATCAATTCTGCCCGGATTGGCAGCTCTGGCGATTGCACCATATTGGAAGTAAGCTGCATTAATGGCATTTGCCACTCTTGTTGCCGTAGTGAAGTCTACTTGTGCAAGCGACAAGGACAACTGTCCATTCTTGCCAAGCTCATCTTCAACCGTACGCTCAACTATTGCACCATTAGGCGTTGTACCGACAGTTGGAAAGTTACGTTGAGCACGATTGCCGGCGCCATTACCGACAATAAATCCACCCGTAGAGACCGGACCTTGAGCTACAGCATAAACTTCACCGTCAGCGGCCAAAAGAGGTGTCTGCAAAAGTGTTCCACCCTGTATACTTTCCGCATTACCCATAGAACTAATTGTAACATCAATGGTATCGCCTTCTCTAACGAATGGCGGAAGAATTGCCGTTACCATGACTGCTGCAACATTATCAGTGTCCAAATCGGCTGAATTGACCGTTATACCAAAACGCTCAAGCATTGATACTGTAGATTGAATCATTTGAACGGTGTCATCATCATCACCAGTACCAGGAAGACCAACAACCAAACCATAACCCATGAGTTGGTTACTGCGAACGCCCTGTACTTTTGCTATATCTTTAATTCGTGTCACTGCCGATTCCGCAAACACCGTCGAGGTGAACAGTATCAGGCAGCTCATTATAGTCAATACGGATACTATCTTTTTCAAAATCATCACCTCGCGAAGTGGAATCAGAATAAGATGTTGAAGACTTGAGTGAGAATACCTTGGCGCTGTTTTGCGTTAAGAGGTCCTTTGCCGTCAAACTTTAACGTAGCATTGGCTACTCTTTGAGAAGAGACAGTATTATTGGTTGTCACATCATCGCGCCTTATGACGCCTCTTATTGTGATTTTGTGTTCATCACGATTTTGCCAAATGGACTGAGTGCCTTCAACCACCATATTACCATTCGGCAAAACTTCCACCACTGTCACCGTAACATTGCCAGTAAATCTATTGGAGTCAGTTGCACTGCCTTGTGCTGAAAAGTTATCAGAACCGCTTGCCGTAGCTGCTGCCAAGAAATGAAATATGCCCGTTCCTGCTCCAAGATTGACATTTCCTGTCTTCGTGTTGCTTCGAGATTTACTAGCAGTTTGTGATGTACTCTCGTTGATTACGATTGTCAAAATATCGCCGACATCTCTTGCCTTGCGATCCGAGTATAAAGACCAGCCGCTGCCGTCTCTCCAAAGACTTCTTGCCTCGGTACTCTGCCCGAAACACGTTAATAAAACGCCAAAAATGGCAACAACTGCCAATATCTTTTTCACGGAATCACCTCCGATTTAATACAGAAATATATTCCATATTAGTATATAACTTCAACCGTTTGTTCGTCGACTACCTTGCCGGTGATGATCTTGCCGCTGGATTCATTTTTGACTTTAATCATTTCACCGACACGCCCTCTGTTCATCGCTATTCCTTTAGCTGAAGCTTCAATTCCGTGATACCTGATCCTAAGTCTTACAGGTTGGTTTGCTTGAACAACCATTGCCGTTCTGAACATATTGATTGTAACTGGCGAACCTGCTCTTATCATATGTGACGGTACCAAATTCTTTATAAGTGAAAAATCCTTTATATAATTGGTTCGACCATCGACAATAATCTCATCTTGACGAAAATCTGTTGCATTAACCGCCTTATCATATGTTAGATCATGTTCTGCAATCAGCACAACATCATAAATTCTTACTCGTACAGTAAAATTTAAAGTTTTACAAATGCGACCATCAACTCGACACTTAACAATTACACTGGTCATTCCACCATAATTAATCTGCCCAGGTACATCTACCTCTATACTTGCCATGCCGTCTGGGACAACAACATTTTGCATTTGATGGAAAAAGTGAATATCTCGGCGGCGCATATCACCGCGATTATCTAACACCATCTCTATTTTGTTGATGGTAGCTGCTTCAAGGTCCCGTCCGCTGATAACTTGAGCATTGACTGACACTGGAACTGCTGTCAATATCAACAATATAAACAGCAAAACTTTAAGATTAAAAAAGCCATACATCGGTCTATGCTCAAGTATTTTCAATTTCAAATTCTGCATCACGAATTTCTAACTAAAATTATCGCTTGAGACCGTTTGCAATTTCAAGCATTGAATCTGAAGTAGTGATTGCCTTAGAGTTAGATTCATAAGCACGTTGAGCAATAATCATGTTGACCATTTCCTCGACGACCTGGACGCCGCTCATCTCAATAGTACCTTGAGCAAGAGAGTTGCTCTCACCGGTTGCATTGAGGTCAACTTGGACAGCAGTGCCGCTGGCTGCATTCTCACGGAACAAGTTTTTACCAATAGAAGTCAAACCTTCCGGATTGATGAAGCGGTAAATTTGAATTGTTCCGACTTGGTTGGTTGCACCGCTCTCGTCCGTATAGGAAACTGTGCCATCTTGAGCAATGACTATAGAATCATGTGAAATACCCGTTGGGAAAGTGATAGGACCGTTGACAGTATATCCGTCAGTTGTCAGCAGATTGCCTTCACTGTCGATCTTGAAGCTGCCGTCACGAGTATAGGCGAGGTCGCCGCTAGGAAGCTGAATTTGGAAGAAGCCGTCGCCTTGAATACCGACATCAGTGGATTTCTCAGTTGTCTGAAGTGGTCCTTGAGTGAATACACGGTGAGTTGCAGCAACACGTACGCCTAGACCAACCTGCTTGCCTTGCGGATAGGTAGTTGAAGCACTTGAATTACCGCCAGAATCTCTCAAAGTTTGATACAAGAGGTCTTGAAACTCCGCTCTGACCTTCTTATTGCCATAAGTATCAACATTAGCCAAGTTGTGTGCTACTATGTCCATATTTGTCTGCTGTGCAATCATACCAGATGCAGCCGACCAAAGTGATCTCATCATGGTGAAATTCCTCCTACAAATATAACTAAAACTTCCGTGTCAATCATTCCTATACAATCTATCGTTAAAACTGCGCTAAAACTTAAGGGTTGATTAATAATTTCTGTCAATTAATCTGTAATATTCGTTTTTATCACTAAACTCAATGTCATGATGAGTTGATAGCAGATTTAATGATATTGCTGAAAACTGATTGATTAATTTTAACTTACAGCGCCAACTTCAGTTACAGATTTTTCAAGCATAGTATCTTGAGTAGTGACAGCTTTTGCATTTGCCTCATACATTCTGTGATTGTGAATGAGTTCAACCATTTCACGAACTATCTGGACATTTGATTTCTCAAGAGCGCCCTGAACTATGACTGCATCGGAAGCTTGAGGTTGGGCGAGGTTGCCCTCTTCATCTTCAACGGCATAGAAGAGATTGTCACCTTGTTTTTGGAGTGCAAGTCTGTCATTGAAGCTAACAAGCTGAATCTGAGCAATGAGTTGGCGATTACGCTGATTGCCGGTTGTCACAGTTTGTATCGGATCTTCTTCCCATTGTTCAACTTCAGTGCCTTTGACATAAATGCCGCCATCATCAGTGACGATAATATCTTTGTTGAACATGTCGCGAGGGATTTGAACCGGCTGCCCTTCAGCATCAAGAAGGTTATAGCCGCGAATGTCTTGAATGAAGCCTTGAGCATTTCTGAAGAAAGCACCGTTGCGAGTATAACGAATACCATCGGGACTCTGAATCGTAAAGAAACCGTCTCCGCCGATTGCAAGGTCAAGCTCATTGCCGGTGGTTTCAATCGGTCCTTGAGTGTAGTCTACAGCTATCTCATCAATATAATCGCCAAGGCCTAGTCTGCCAATATTTGGACGATAGAACGGATCGGCATCAAAACCTTTGAAGCGCGTTACATCAATCGTGTTAGTATTAAGATCGGTCTGGGCGTTCGGTTCCATACCTACCAATCCGCCGTCCTCATGGTCGTAGTATCTACGAATGAGCATAGCCTCAAATTCTCTATGGATAGCTTTGTCGTGTTTGTATCCCGTAGTCGCGGCATTTGCTAAATTGTTTGCTATAACGTCAGTTCGCTTTTGTTCTGTTACCATTCCGGCTCCAGCTGTGAACAATCCTCTCCACATTTAAGGTGCCTCCTCATGAAGTTTTACACTATATATAAGTCTTATATTATTTGTTTCAGTTCGACAATATGATTGGGAATCCTGCCGATGAATTTAAATAAATTATTAATAAAAATCAAATATCTCTAACTGTTCTTGAATTGAATGTTGTAAAGATTTGCATAGGTGCCACCCAGTGCCAAGAGTTCCTCGTGGGTGCCATGCTCACAGATATGACCGTGATCTATAACGAAGATATGATCGGCATTAAAGATTGTAGACAGCCTGTGAGCAATGACAAAGCTTGTTCTGCCGACCATCAAATCATCAAGAGCGGATTGTACAATCTTCTCAGATTCAGTATCGAGAGCCGAGGTTGCCTCATCAAGAATGAGTATTCGAGGATTCTTCAATATGGCACGTGCAATCGAGAGTCTCTGACGCTGACCGCCACTGAGATTTAGTCCACGTTCTCCAATAGCAGTCTGGTAACCATTGGGAAGTTGGCGGATAAATTCATCACAGTTAGCAGCGGCCGAAGCAGCTAGAACTTCCTCATCAGTGGCATCAAGTCTGCCGTAGCGGATATTCTCCATTACTGTAGTGCTGAATAAGAGTGTTTCCTGTGGCACAATTCCAATTTGCTCACGAAGTGATTTAAGCGTGACATCACGGATATCCAAATCATCAATCTTGATTGAGCCACCATCAACATCGTAAAATCGCGGTATCAAGTTAGCAATGGTTGATTTGCCTGCACCTGAAGGACCGACAAAGGCAATCATCTGTCCCGGTTTAACCTCAAGTGACACATCTCTAAGAGCATCGTGAATACCGTCATAGCTGAAGGTTACATTCTCAACAGACACGTGACCTTTAACAGGTGGCAGAGGTTTGGCTTCGGGTTTATCGTTAATGGCTTCGTTCAAGTCAATGACGTTAAATACCCTATCAACCGCCGCCATTGCTTTCTGCATACGACCATATATCCTACTGAGTCGCTTAACAGGATTGGCAAGGTTGACGGCATACGTTAAGAAGGCAACGAGAGAACCAGCCGTCATAATGCCGGTGATGACTTCATAGCCACCGAACCAGACTATTAAAGTGACAGCAATGGCAGCCAAAAATTCAACTGTCGGCGTCAAGAGACTGTTAAGCTGAACATTTTTCATTACCGCCTGGAAATTCAACTCATTCTGCTTTTTAAACCTAGATATTTCATAATCTTCGCGAACGAAGGACTTTACCACTCTGATTGAAGATATTGATTCTTGCAAAAGTGACGTTATATCCGCAACGCGTTCCTGAATGACGGTAGCATTAGATTTAATTTTCTTGCCAAAAATTTTCATTGCATAGCCGACCATCGGCACAACAATCAAAGTCAATAACGTCAACTTCCAGTCAATATATAACATCATCACGATTGAGCCGATTAGTATTGAACTTTCGGTAAACAACTCAATGAGATTGTCAACCAGTGCCTCTTGTATTGCTGCCACGTCATTGGTGATATAACTCATTGTCTCGCCGGTCTGGTGCTTGTCGAAGTAAGCCATAGGCATACGCTGGAACTTACGAAACATAACCTCACGAACATCAATGATAACACGCTGTCCGATATAGGATACCAAATACGATTGCCCAAAGTAGAAGATACCTCGGAATAAAAAGACAAGGACAATGCCGATACAAATAAGATTGAGCAAAGCAAAATCTTTATCAACCAGTACCTTGTCAATCATATCTTTAATAATCCATGGCACATAGAGATTAGCGCCGGCAGCAAAGATAATACAGATTATTGCAAAGCCGAGACGCTTGAGATAAGGTTTAATGTATGCCAGCAGGCGTTTGTAATTCTTCAAATGTTTATTCCTCTTTCTGCTGAATTGTTTGCACAATATTATATTTTACAACTGCAGTAAAGTCAAGGCATTTGCCCTTGTGAAATATTGAGTCTTTCAGTCTTTATTAATGCTTTCTTAATGCAAAAATGACCTCATTAGCAAATACTTTCAGATGCCTTAATCATTCAAATTGATTATATGATCAATCTGAAAAATTTATCTTTGATTGATATCAATTTAATTATTTACATTTTTCAAAAAAGTGATAAAATATATTGCGTAATACTTAATGCGTGACATATAATCAGTTAATTTTGTTTTGTATTGATGATTATACGTTATGAATTATTGAATTAACGAAGGGTGATTAAATGCACGTCGGAATAGACATCGGCTCAACGACTATCAAACTCGTTGTCTTGGACGATAACAAAAATAACCCCAAAGTCGTCTGTAAAAATTATTCTCGCCACTTTTCGGAGATTGGCGCTTCATTACTAAAAGAGCTTAACACGCTCAAAGATTTTGTCGGCAGCAAAGATTTCAAATTTGCTCTGACTGGCTCGGCTGGAATGGGTATTGCCAAGAAACTGGCACTACCATTCGTACAGGAAGTGATAGCTTGCAGAGAAGCAGTCAAATCCTTTATTCCAAACACTGACACCGTTGTGGAGCTTGGCGGTGAGGACGCGAAGATTACCTACTTCGGCAAGGCACCTGAGCAGCGAATGAACGGTGTCTGCGCGGGTGGTACTGGCTCATTCATTGACCATATGGCAAGTCTATTATCAACGGACGCAGCAGGTCTCAATATTCTGGCGGAGAAAGGTAAGCAGATTTATACCATCGCTTCACGCTGTGGAGTATTCGCAAAGACTGATATTCAAGCGTTAATGAATGACGGCGCTAAGAAGGCAGATATTGCGCTGTCGATCTTTCAAGCGGTAGTAAATCAGACTATTGGCAACCTCGCCCAAGGGCGTCCAATTACCGGCAATGTTGCCTTCCTTGGTGGTCCTTTGCACTTTCTCTCTGAGCTGAAGAAACGTTTCATTGAAACTCTAAGTCTTGATGCAGAGCATGTTGTCAACGTCGAAGACGGTAACTACTTCGTGGCGATGGGTGCTGCTCTCTCCGACGAAGCCAAGGAGATCAACGTCAGCGACCTGGAAGCAGCAATGGACAAGGCAAACAACGCCGCTGCTGCAGATACTCGCAAAGCTGACTTTGTACTCTTTGAAGACGAGACAGATTATCAAGCTTTTAAGCAGCGTCATGATCGTCACAAAGTTAAGCGCGGCAATCTATCCTCTTACGTCGGCAAGATTTATATCGGCATTGATGCCGGGTCTACCACAACCAAACTCGTTGCAATCGGCAAAGATAAGGAACTACTCTATACTTCATACGGCAGCAATCAAGGATCACCACTCAAGACTGTCGTTGCTGCGATGCGGAATCTTTATGAGGTTTTGCCTTCAACGGCGCAAATTGCAGGCGTCTATACCACCGGTTATGGTGAAGCGATTGTCAAGGCTGCACTTCACGCGGACGGTTCTGAGGTCGAGACTTTTGCACATCTCAGAGCAGCGCAAGAGTTTTGCCCTGATGTAAGCTTCGTTCTCGACATTGGTGGACAAGACATGAAGTGCTTCTTCGTTGAGGACGGTACAATCGGCAACATCACTCTGAATGAAGCTTGCTCTGCCGGCTGCGGTTCTTTTATCGAGAACTTCGCCCAAGGTCTCCATATGACTGCTGCTGACTTCTCCGGCAAGGCATTAACTTCTAAGGCTCCCGTCGATCTCGGCACTCGCTGTACGGTCTTCATGAACTCTAAAGTTAAACAAGCCCAGAAGGACGGCGCAGATGTCAGTGATATTTCTGCCGGTATCTCGTTGTCGGTCATCAAGAACGCTCTCTTTAAAGTCATGCAGCTAAAGGACGTATCAACTCTTGGCGACAATATCGTCGTTCAAGGTGGAACATTTTATAATGATGCCGTTCTCAGAGCGATGGAGAAGTTATTAAATCGTGAAGTCATTCGCCCAGATATTGCAGGCTTGATGGGTGCTTATGGTGCTGCTATCCTCTCAATGCAGAGTGAACAATCAACTATCCTGTCTGCTGAGGATTTGCAGGAATTTAAGGTTGAGACTAAATCTTATCGTTGTGGTGGCTGTGGTAACAAGTGCTTAATCACTCGTCAGACATTCCCAGACGGCGGCAAATACTTCACCGGCAACCGCTGTGAGCGAGGTATCGGTGGCAAGCGCAAAGCCGACAGCGATATACCAAATATCTACGCCTACAAATATCACCGTGTCTTTGATTATGAGTCACTTGAGGAGTCAGAAGCAACCCGCGGAGTAATTGGTATACCTCGAACGCTCAATATATATGAAGATTATCCATTTTGGCACACCTTTTTCACCAAACTTAAGTATAGAGTTGTCCTCAGCGATAAGTCAACCGCCCAGCTCTATTATAAAGGTATGGCGACGGTGCCTTCCGATTCCCTCTGCTACCCTGCGAAGTTAGCACATGGACATATCATGGACTTAATTGACCAAGGTGTCAAGACGATCTTCTATCCTTGTGAGCCTTACAACTTCGATACTCGCTCTGACAACTATTACAACTGCCCGATTGTCGCTTCCTATGCGGAGAACATTCGCGGCAATATGGATATTCTTCGAGAGCGCAATATCAAGTTCCTACAGCCATTCCTGCCTGTCAACAACAAGGATAAGCTCATTGATCGTCTTGCTGAAGAGTTTAAGCCCGACGGTATCAATAAAAAGGATATTGCTGCTGCTGTTGAAGCCGCTGCGATTGAGCTTGAACACTACCATGAAGATGTTAGAAACTACGGTGAGCAGATCATCGAACGCATCAAGCAGACCGGCGAACATGCAATCCTGTTGGTTGGCAGACCTTACCACATTGATCCGGAGATTAATCACGGCATACCAGAGATGATTCAATCTTACAACTTGCCAATCCTCTCTGAAGACGCGATTTATCATCTACCTGTCAAGTCGCCTAAACTCTCTGTCGTCAATCAGTGGAGCTATCATGCGCGACTATATCATGCTGCACAATTCGCCTGTGAGAATCCAAATTTGACGCTTATTCAACTGAGTTCATTCGGCTGCGGACTTGATGCCCTTACTACCGACCAAGTCAAGGAGATACTTGAAAGTCACAAGCGCATATATACTATGATTAAGCTCGACGAGGTCTCCAACCTTGGCGCGGCGCGTATTCGTTTGCGCTCATTGCTGGCGGCGTTGAATCGTCGTACTGAGATTCCATATCACGAAGTCAAGACTATTGAGCGTCCAAGATTTACCGCTGAATGTAAAAAGACCCACACAATTTTGGCACCACAAATGGCGCCTATCCACTTTGACTTACTTCAAACTGTCCTCAACAAGTATAATTACAGAGTTGTTGTTCCGAGTATGCCCGATAAGTCTGCGATTGATTTGGGTCTACGCTATGTCAATAACGATATGTGCTACCCGGCGATTGTGGTCATAGGGCAGTTGATCGCCGCGCTGAAGTCTGGCAGCTGCGATCCGGATCATACGTCTATTATATTGTTCCAGACTTGCGGCGCCTGCCGTGCGACTAACTATATCAGCGTATTGAGGAAGGCAATCAAAGCTGCAGGCTTCCCTCAAGTGCCGGTCTTTGCCTGCTATGGTCTGCCAGACGAGACTGACGAGTTTGAAATGAGTCGCGATTGTCTTATGGACGCGATTAAGTCCGCTGTATACGGCGATCTGCTAATGAACGTCAAGAACCGTATGATGCCTTACGAGATTAGGCGTGGTGAGACCCAGAGACTCTTCGACGAATGTATGGTCATTGCGAAACAGGATTTGATTGATGGTAACTATCTCTCATTTAGGCGTAATATTAAATCGTTTGTCAAGCAGTTTGACGCCATTGAGATTGATGAGACGCTTCACAAGCCAATAGTTGGTGTTGTCGGTGAGATTTTGGTCAAGTATCACCCTGTAGCCAATAATCACTTGGAACAAGTGTTGATGAGTGAGGGTGCTGAAGTCGTCATGCCGGACTTCTTGGACTTCTTTCTCTACACCGCCTATGATGCCGTTGTCAAAAGGAGACTCCTTGATGGCAGTCGTAAAGACAGAGTCTTTGCTGAGATATTCATACAGTTGTTGGAGTTCTTCCGCCGTCCAATGAAGTCGGCACTTGAGAAGAGCAAGCACTTCCGTCCTCCTTATTCTATCAAGAAGACTGCAGAATTGGCGTCGCGTCATGTCAGTGTTGGCAATATGGCAGGTGAAGGTTGGTTCCTCACCGGTGAGATGGTGAAACTCATTGAAGAAGGAATCAACAATGTTATCTGTCTCCAGCCGTTCGGTTGCCTGCCGAATCACATCACCGGTAAGGGCGTCATGCACGAATTGAGATCGAGTTACGACGGTGCAAACATCGTTGCAATCGACTGTGATGCCGGTTCCAGTGAAGTCAATCAACTTAACCGTATCAAGTTGATGCTTTCTGTTGCAAAAGAGCGGCTTTTAGATTTAAATTTGCAATTCAGTGGAAAGATCCATGAATACCAATGACTTTATGTAAAAAAACGCTGTACTTAAACAGTAAACAGCGTAATGATATGTAGTATCATAGACATCTTAATGACAACTGGTGGTTTCAATTCAAGGTAAGATTATGGGCAAATTCTTCGCGATGATCTTGACAATTATCATAATTCCGATGCTCTTCAGTGAAAAAGCCGCCTAAGGTCCAAACTTAGGCGACAATACTACCTCGTCAACTTAAATATGAGACTGAAATCGTTTGTCATACTGTTGAAGCACTCTGTACTTAAAATCAGAGTGTTTTCTTATTTTAATCGTCAATTTCGAGAAATTTCATAATTGACTTGTAATATCTGGAATTTGCCAGTCAATAGGCTTTTCATTGACGGAAGTTAAGAACTCATTAACGCGAGAGAACGGGCGACTACCGAAAAAGCCGCGATCAGCCGAAAATGGACTTGGGTGTGCCGATTCAATGATATAGTGCTGAGGATTATAAATCAGCACTTTCTTTTTGCGTGCATAGTTGCCCCAAAGGATAAAAGCAATCGGCTTTTCACGCTCATTTAGTAGACTGATGATCTTGTCTGTGAAATGTTCCCAACCTTTGCCTTGGTGAGAGTTTGCATAGTGCTCTCGAACAGTGAGTACAGCATTTAAAAGCAATACACCTTGATCCGCCCAAGGCTTGAGACAACCGTTGTTGGGTATCTTACACCCTAAATCACTTTGAAGCTCTTTGAAGATGTTTATCAGTGAAGGCGGCGGCGTAATGCCGGGCAAGACCGAAAAAGATAATCCATGTGCTTGTCCGCGTTCATGGTAAGGGTCCTGTCCTAATATCACCACTTTTGTATCTGCATAGCTCGTATAATGAAGAGCATTGAAGATTGAGTACATGTCTGGAAAGATGTGCTGCGTCTTGTATTCATTTATTAAAAATAATCTAAGCTGCTGATAATATGGCTCTTGAAGTTCTTCGTCAAGATAATCAGCCCAATCGTTCTTAAATATTTTCATTTAGTTCACCCTTTACGATAATGATAACCTGCAAAGATGATAGCAATCCAAAGCGGAATAATCAGAACGGCAAGGCGCATCTCCTCTATCGTAAGCATCAATATCAAAATGCCTGCAAGGAATATAAGGCAGATATAATTTGCGATAGGATAAAAGAGAGATGGAAATTTAGTTTCATGTCCTACGGTCTCACAATGCTTTCGGAATTTAATATGGGTTACTACTATCAAAGCCCAGCTCAATACTACGGCTCCAGTTACAATCGACATCAAATACATGAAGATTTGTCCAGGGAAGAAGAAGTTCAGCGCAACGACAATCAGAGTTATAGCTGAAGAAATCAGAATACCGTTGACCGGTACTTTGCGGCTCGAAAGCTTCGCCAGGAACTTAGGAGCATTGGAACTTTCAGCCAATCCGTAGAGCATACGTGAATTACTGTAGATTGCCGAATTGTAAACACTTGCCGCCGCTGTAAGTACAACAAAGTTGAGAATGTGGGCTGCAGCAGGTATGCCGATGTTGTCAAAGATTTGCACAAATGGACTCGCTTCCAGACCAACTTGATTCCAAGGCCAAAGTGTCATCAATATCAGCATTGTGCCGACGTAGAAGATCAGTATACGATATATAACTTGGTGGATAGCACGTGGAATGGTCTTTTCGGGATTTTGAGCTTCACCAGCAGTTATCCCGATAAGCTCAATACCACCAAATGAAAACATCACAGGCACTATTGAAATCATCATACCCCAAACGCCATTTGGAAAGAAGCCACCATTTGCCCAAAGATTGCTAAAATTATCAGGGAACGGACGTACATCAGTGAAAATTAGATAAGCACCTAACACTATCATGAAGATGATTGCAGATATTTTGATTAATGCCATCCAGAACTCAACTTCGCCGTAAGCACTGACAGTTATGAGATTAATCAATGTTATCACAACGAGACAGATTAGTGCGCTGATCCATTGAGGTAAATCCGGTAGCCAATATGAGACGTAGATACTGACGGCACTAAGTTCCGCCATACTGACAAATATATACAAGAACCAGTAATTCCAACCGGCGAGAAAGCCTGGAAATTTTCCCCAATATTTCGTAGCATAGTAACTAAAAGAACCGGATACAGGCTCGTCAACACTCATTTCGCCTAACATTCTGACGATCAAGAAGATCACTATTCCGCCAATCAAATAGCTCAAGGCAGTAGCTGGTCCTGCAAGAGATATAGTTGAAGCAGACCCGTAAAATAAGCCGGTACCGACTGCAGTTCCCAAAGCAATCATTTGTAAGTGACGATTCTTCAACCCGCGATTCATTTTATCATTATTAGATTCTACTTCTTCCATAGAGGAATTAATTTGTACCGTTGATATTTTAATCACTCCCATTAATTAATAATAAATTCAAACAAGAAAACAGAATGAGGAAGGAGAAACTAATCGGTAAATTCATTCCGAATTTAATTCCTGATTCCTCATTCAAGTTTCTTAAGTTATATTTAATCGTCCTCAGAGAGCCACTGCTTGATGAGCATAGCGACATCTGCAGGCTTTTCGTCGATAAATTTGAGGATAGCCTGTTTCTCGTCGCGCTGGCGTCTCTCTTCCGGTGTGAGTTTCTCTTCTTCGATTTTTCCGGCTTCGATTGCGGCTTGACGTGCTTCTTCTTCTGCACGCTGTCTCGCAAGCTCTGCCTGACGTACTGCCTCTTCCGCAGCTTCACGCTCTTGACGCTTCCTGCGACGGTACATGAGGAAACCACCAATGATAAGCGAAGCAAGCAGAATGATAGCACCAATCTCCGTATAAAGGATCCTCTCTTGTCTCTCTTTTGCTGCAGCTTCTTCTGCAAGACGACGATCTCTAAGCTCTGTGCTAAATGGCAACGGCTCAACCGAAATCATATCTCCACGATCTTCGTTGATACCTGCTGCAGAACTCACTGCCCTCAACAAACTCTCCTGCTGAGGTTCAGTCACGGTATCATTAACCAGAACTGCAACAGTCAAGCGACGAATTGAACCTGGTGAGGAGATAATCTTTTGATTCTCTTCATTGATTTCATAATTCTTGGTTGATTCTTTGCGCTCATATTGTGCATTGGCATTGCGCTCTTCAGCGACATAACCAGGTATATTACCCTCAACGCCAACAGGACCGCCCGGTACGTTAGATTCACCGTTATAGGCTTCGCTAATGTCTTGCTGTGAACGAATTATACCGGACTCATCAACAACCGGGGTAAATGTCTGACGATCAGTTTTGCGATCATCAAAGTCAAGTTCTACACTAACTCTAACAAAAGCATTGCCCTCACCCAAAGCGTGATCTAAGAGAGTTTGAATATTATTTTGCAAATGATCGCGCACTTTGCGTGTCATCTCAATTTGATTGAGAGTTTGCAAATTTAAACGTTGCTCTCTAAGTGCTTCGTCATCCTGATTTTCATTGAGTATATTTCCCGCTTCATCAACAATCGTAACATTTTCGGGTTGAAGACTTTGAACGCTGTGACTAACTAAATTTACAATTCCTTTGATTTCCTGGGTGTTAATTTCAGCACCCGGATTAAGTATAAGCATTATGGACGCCGTTGCGGGCTTCTCATTTCTGCTGTAAAGTGAGTCTTCAGGAAGGACGATATGAACTCTTGCTTTGTTTACTGCAGGAATTTGCTCAATAGTCCTTGTCAGTTCGCCTTGCAGAGCTTGAAGGTAATTAACTCTATTTTGAAACTCAGTAACACCGAGCTTACTGTCATCAAAGAGTTCAAATCCTTTGTTGCCACGTGGCAAACCTTGAGTTGCCAAACTAAGTCTAGCATCATGAACATCAGAAGCAGGCACAAATATTGTTGTACCCGTCTTGTTCTCCTCAACGTTGTATTTGACACCCAATTCTTTTAAACTGTCTACTACATCGCCGGCATCTTTTGTTTCCAAATTGGTGTACAGCGGTACCATATCCGGCTTGCTGCCGTACCAAAAGCTGATACCCAAGAGCAGAAGCAGAAACGCAGCGGCAGAACCTACAATTATATAACGCTGGCGGCCACTGTATCTGTCCCATAGCTCTCGATATTTAGCTATCCAATCTGCCAATGATCTCATCCCTTCAAAATACTAGTTGTCAGCAGCACCAATCAATGATAATAAATTGTCTTGACCGTCTGCTTCAACTATCCGCCATTACACTTGCATTCTCATAATCTCCTGATAAGCGGAGACTGCACGATTTCGGAGCTGAAGGGCGAGTTGGATAGAAATTTCAGCTTTTTGGCTGGCAACCATAACTTGAGATATATCTTCGACTCTACCTGCAGCTAATGCTGCATTCATTGCATCGGATTGTTTTTGTAGCTCATTGGTAGCTTTTAGGGCATCAATTAAAAATTCTCCAAAAGATTTTGGTGGTTCTGTGGGCTGATTTAATCCAATATGGCTTACTGCATGCATCTCTACTGGCATCATCTTCAGCGCTTCTATTTCCATTTGTTTCACCTTCTCACTATAACTAATCGGTAATAGACTATAAATTAAATTAAAAATTTCACATTCCTAATTTATATAATAATCATCAACGACCGGAAATTTCTAAGGCTTTCATAGCCATGGATTTTGCAGCATTAATCGCAGTAGTATTTGCCTCATAAGCCCTATGAGCTGTTATCATATCGACCATTTCACTGACAATATTGACATTAGGCTTTTCGACATAACCTTCTTCATTGGCATCAGGGTGACTAGGATCGTAAACAAGAGGTCCCTGTTGGTCATCTTCTATAATGCCAACAGCACGTACACCTTCGCCGGTAGACCTTTTGTAACCCATCGCTTGCTGAAGCATATCCTCAAAACTCTCAATCTCTTTTTCGCGTGGCATAAATACCACATAACGGCGATGATATGCGCCGCCCTGTTCAGTTCTTGTGGTGTTTGCATTTGCGATATTGTTTGATATTACGTCCATACGCAGACGTTCAGCAGTCAATCCAGAAGCTGCTGCATCAATTCCAGTAAACATACCCATTGTTTTTTCTCCTATATCAAATTAATTAACTGCCTTGACCGCTGGATATTGCATTTTTAAGTTTTTCTACATAACCCTTCATTTGAGTTGCAAGGGCATTGAAGTAGATTTGATTCTTTGCTAATGTTGCCATCTCAATATCAACATCAACATTGTTGTCATCAACACGCATTAAGGTCTGATGATCCTGCACAACTGTAGGTATCGCAATGCGATTTCTCTTTACAAAAGGTAAATGACCATCGCGAGTTCTCACCATTTTAAGTTTACCTTTTGTATCTTCACCATAGATTTCTTGAGCAAGTAAGGTCTCAAAGACGAGATTGTTTTTCTTGTAATTTGGAGTATTTACATTGGCGATATTGTGAGATATTACTTCGTGTCTTATATTTGCTGCTTCCATACCGCGCGGTAAATAATTGAAGTTAGGAGAGTTCATAATTTGACCCAGCACTTTTGATCCACACACCCTTCCATTAAAAATTTATTCTGCCTTTAAATTTCGTACAAATCCTCTTGAGAATGTCAAAAACTTCATCTACTTATATAATTCAATGAAACAAAGAGACAATCCCAATAAAATCTCAATAAAAAATCTCTAATTTCAAATTCTACACTAAAAAAGCAATTCCTTCAACCCAAAAACAAAAAAAATACTACATTTTAAAAAATATTTGAGCTTAGATGTGAAAGTAGTTTAACATTTTTTCCGTCAGCATTTTGGCATCGTCATTCTTGTGACTTAACAAATATTCCAAAGCACCAGCATAAAAGAAAGAAGTTATCGGAATGAAGCGATTGTACTTTCTGAAATCAGCCCAAGTCAACAGCTTTTTGTACACCAATTCAAAATCACTGCGATCAGCATTATATTGAGCCACTATCTTTGATAATCTGCGATCGTTGATAGCAAAATCAAACATCTCGTCAATAAGTTGAGGACTTGTCTTGTTGAGCCAATATTTATCAATAAGTTCGACTGTTTTCTTGGAACGTCGAAGAGATCGGCGTATTTCAAATATAAAGAAAATGGTCAATGCTGCCACCATTATATATAAAAAATATTGCATATCTTCGTTACCTCTGTTCACAATTAATGAAATTTATGATAAACTGTAATTCGTAATTTTGTATAACAGAAAGGTTTGATTATAATGACAAAATTGGGAACTTTTTATGGAATTGGCGTTGGCCCTGGTGATCCTGATCTTTTGACGGTCAAGGCCATCAGGGCAATCAAAGAAGTTGACGTGATTATTGCTCCAAAGACTGAAAAAAAGGAAGGCAGTGTCGCTTTGGAAATTGCCAGACCTTACTTAAAGTCGGATATAGAAATAATATACCAAGTTTTCCCAATGGTCAAGGATTTTGCCGAATCGCCTGAAATTTTTATATCAAACAAAGAAGAGATTTTAAAACTTCTTCGTACAGGTAAAAATGTCGCCTTCTTGACTTTAGGTGATCCAATGTTCTACAGCACATATATTTACATTTTTAAGCTGCTTATCAATGAAAAAATCAACATTGATACTATTCCCGGTGTTCCCGCTTTTCTTGCCATTGCATCTAAAATCGGCAGACCTTTGGCTTTTGGAAATGATATTTTGTCTATCATTCCAGCGACGGCTGACACTAATGATATAGCTGCTGCTCTTGAATCTTCAAACACCTCTGTTTTAATGAAAGTTTACAAAAACTTTGACCAAATGGTTAGTACTCTGGAGACCCACGAAATGGCACATAATGCAGTTCTTGTGAGTCGCTGCGGACTTCCTGATGAAAAAGTCATTGAAGATATAAGCCAGCATAAAAATGACAAAATTAATTATCTTTCAACAATTATAACACGTAGAAATTAATCAAACTTGTAACTGTTGATTATTACTATATCTGCTCAATTTCTTCCAAATTGGGGGTAAATTGGGCAAAATTTTTTCATTTAATACTTGACACAAAATTAAAATAGAGTTAAAATATCTTTGTTGCGGGGACATAGCTCAGCTGGGAGAGCGCAACGCTGGCAGCGTTGAGGTCAGGGGTTCGATCCCCCTTGTCTCCACCATTTTTATTTAATGCGTAATTTGTAATGCGTAATTCGTAATGAAAGACAATTATATTGGTTAGTTTTCATTAAGCATTAGGCATTATGCATTACGCATTAATTTTTGGGGGTAGTTAGTTGGAAGATAAGCTGAAACTCTATGGCTTCAACAACCTTACCAAGGCATTGAGCTTCAACATTTATGATATTTGTTACGCTAAAACTCAGCGTGAGCAGAAAGATTATATCCGTTATATTGATGAGCAGTATAATTCTGAGCGTCTCAAGAGTATTTTGACCAAAGTTACAGAGATGATTGGCGCCAGGATTCTCAATATCTCAAGTCAAGATTATGACCCTCAAGGTGCAAGTGTCACCATCTTGATTGCCGAGGAAGCTGCCATTGAGCTTGGACAGAAGCGCCCAAAAGGTGAAACTCACAACGATGATAAGACCGATGATCTCAAGAGTGAGACGATACTAGCTCACCTCGACAAAAGTCATGTAACTGTTCACACTTATCCTGAATTTCATCCAGAGACAAGCCTTGCCACTTTCAGAGTTGATATTGATGTTTCAACTTGTGGTGAAATCTCGCCGCTTTTAACTTTAGATTATCTGATTGGCCAATTCGATTCAGATATAATTACAATGGATTATAGGGTTAGAGGCTTCACTAGAGATGTTACCGGTAAGAAACTTTTCATGGACAGTAAGATGACTTCTATCCAGGAGTTTATCAGTGATGAGATTCTGGATATTTACGATGCTGTTGATGTTAATATGTATCAAGCTAATCTGTTCCATACTCGTATGCTTGTCAAAGAAATGGAGCTTCAAAACTATCTCTTCAATACCGACACTCACGAAATATCACCCAAGACCCGATTGGAAATATCTTCTAACCTTCGCCGCGAGATGATTGAAATCTTCAGCGGGAAGAATCTATATTGATAGAAGTGACATACTGTGATTGAACAAAGGACATTTCTTATTGCAAAGATACTTTTGGAAGATGAGGAAGTAAAAACTTTAGGGGAAATCGCAGAAAAATTAAATGTAAGCACTAAAACAATATCAAGACAACTACCAAAAGTAGAAGTACTTTTTAATAAATATAGCCTGCAGTTGGAAAAGAAAACCGGCGCAGGCTTAATTGTTAAAGGCAGTTCTGTCAAGAAGTTTGCTCTGCTTGAACTGGGCAAGAAGAAGTTTAGAAAAGAATATACACCAACTGAGAGACAATCTATTATAGTTAGTACGTTGCTTTCAAGCATGGAGCCTATAAAGTTATTTGCCTTGTCGTCGCTCCTCAATGTGACTGATTCAACTATCAGCAACGATTTGGATAAAATGGAGCCTTGGTTTAGAGAGCAAGGTCTTAAATTGTTACGCAAACCTGGACTGGGTGTCAGTCTGCTTGGTGATGAGAGAGACTTTCGCCGAGCAATCGTCAGATATATTCACGAACATGTAAACGAGAATGAACTTCTTAAACTCCTCCAAGACAATTTCAATATCGAAGCAGACGAACGTCTATCTCAAGTCTCCAAGTTTTGGCTGAATCTTGCCGACGAAAATATTTGGCGCAAACTTGAAAAGCTCATTCATTCTGTTGAGATAGAACTTGGCTATCAATTCTCCGACAATGCCTTTATTGGTCTTATAGTACATATATCCTTGGCAATTCAACGTATAAAGAGTAACGAAACAATAAAAATCGACCCAAATACTTTAGAACTATTCAAGAGCAAGAAAGAATTTGACATTGCCTCCAATTTGGCAAAAAAGTTATCATCAATGTTTAAGATAGATGTTCCAGATACTGAGACTGTATATATTACAATGCACTTACTTGGTGCAAGGAGCAGATATAGCACTGAAAATCTCTCCGGTATTTCTATGATGGAGGACTTCCGCCTGGTACAAATTGCGCGTTCGATTATGAAAGCTGCTGCCAAAGAGACTGGACGCGATATCAATAAGAATCAGAGTCTTCTTGCCGGTCTGCTCAATCATCTTGGGCCTTCGATCAGTCGTCTTAAAATGAATATGGATATTCGCAATCCTCTTCTTGGCGAAATGAAGGAACACTATCCCGAACTCATAGAACTTGCCGGTAAATGTATTACAGATTTAGAAGAATACCTTGGGCAGAAATTGCCGGAAGCTGAGATTGCCTACATTGCAATGCATCTAGGTGCTGCACTTTCTGATAGTGAAACATTTCTGCATTCAATACATCGTGTAGTTGTAGCCTGTCCAACTGGTATGGGTACATCAAGACTTTTGGCAAGTAGAATTAGATCACAATTCCAAAATATCAAGATCGTCGACCAAGTGCCAATTTTGACCATTAACTCAAACTATGCTGCAACAATGGACTTTGAATTTGTTATCTCAACCGTGCCGATAAACAATCCACCTTGCAAAGTAGTTGTCATTAGTGCTGCTCTTTCACGTGAAGATAGATTAAAGATCGAGGAAGAGTTAGCCAATCAGAATGAACAGTTCTTGACCTCTGCTGTCGTAATTGAGCCTAAAATATCCTTTCCAGAAGCACTCAAGAAAATGAGTGAATATTCACAGGCAATATTGGATTTACTATCTCATTGCTACTTTAAACGAGTAAGCGTTCGTAATATAGAAGAAGCCTGTGTCAAAGCTGGCAGACTTCTTGCCGAGGGTGAATCATGTCAAACAAAGATATCTGAAGCCCTTCTGCAGCGCGAAGGTAAAGGCAGTACGCTTTTCTCCGGTCGCCATATGGTTTTATTGCATTGCAAGACGGAATGTGCCCAAACCCTTGCACTTGGTATCTTACAGCTTGGTATGGGTTTTGAATACAGTGGTGAAACTGTCAAGACGGCGATTATACTATTGGCACCACTCGACAGCAACGAAACTTGCATTGACACTATTGGACACATTGCCGCTGTCCTCGTTGATCGCTGGAGTTTTATTAATCTATTGCACGAAGGCGACGGACAAGAAATACACAAGGAACTCGTCAAGATATTCGCTGACTTTTATAAAACCAAGTTCAATGATTACATTACATAAATTCTTAATACATAGGTATATTATTGATTTGTAAATAGGAGTGAGGTTGTATATGAGGAAAATTTTAACAGTATTGCTTGTGATATGTACATTTGTGTTGATTGGTTGTAATAATGGCAAAGGTACTGACGGTAAATTTAGGATCGTGACTTCATTCTACCCAATGTATCTACACGCAATAAATCTCACCAAGGGCATTGACGATGTTGAGGTTGTCAATCTTACCGCTCCGCAAACTGGCTGCCTGCACGATTACCAAATCACAACTGAGGATATGAAGACACTTGCAAGCGGCAATGTTTTCGTTGCCAACGGCTTCGGCATGGAATCATTTCTTGACAAAGCTGCTGAGGTCTCTGATTTAAAGGTTATTGATCTTTCCAAGAACATTGAGGTTATTCCCATAGAAACTAACGGCGAAGTCAACCCTCATATCTGGTTGAGTATCGAATATGCCAAACGTCAAGTCATTGAGCTTTGCAACAGGCTTTCAGAATATGATCCAGATCATTCAATCGACTATAAGAAGAATGCCTTGAACTACGTAACGAGACTCGACGACCTTAGTGAGAGAATGCACGATCAGCTTGATTTTTTAAATAACAAGGATATTGTGACCTTCCATGAGGCCTTTCCTTATCTTGCCGAAGAGTTTGGTTTTAATATAGTTGCCGTAGTTGAGCGTGAGCCAGGTACTGAACCCACACCAAAAGAGCTTGCCGAAACAATCGACAAGCTCAAAACTATGCCAGTTAAAGTCATCTTCACCGAGCCGCAATACTCACCAAGTGCCGCACAGACCATAGCGAATGAGACCGGCGCGAAGATTTACACTCTCGATCCAATCGTCACAGGTGATGCTGTGCCTACCAATGCAGATGATTATATCAACAAGATGCGCGAGAATATGATTACATTGAAAGCTGCATTACAGTAACAAATCAAACTTACAAGATAAATTGTGACAAGTCTGTATTCTGGGCAATATCTTTAAGACGCTTGTCAACATATGCAGCATCAATAATAACTTCAGTCTTACCTTCTTTGGCCATCTCAGGTGCATCAAATGAAACTTCCTCAAGCAGCTTCTCAAGAAGAGTATGCAATCTGCGGGCACCGATGTCCTCAGTTTGCTCATTGACGTTATAAGCCATCTCTGCTAACTTAGTGATGGCATCAACTTTAAATTCGAGTGAAAGTCCTTCTGTTGCAAGAAGAGCTTTGTATTGTTTTATCAGAGCGTTCTGAGGTTCGGTGAGAATCTTCTCGAAGTCTTCTTTCTGCAAAGATTTAAGCTCAACACGAATGGGAAAACGTCCTTGAAGTTCAGGTATCAAGTCAGAAGGTTTAGCCGTGTGGAAGGCACCCGCAGCAATGAAGAGTATATGATCCGTCTTTACAGGACCATACTTTGTCATGACCGTTGAACCTTCTACAATCGGCAAAATGTCACGCTGAACGCCTTCACGCGATACATCAGGACCGGAAGAACTGCCCTTGACGGCAACCTTGTCGATCTCATCTAGAAATACTATTCCGCTATGCTCGGCAAGTTTGACGGCAGTCTCTCCGACTTCTTCCATGTCAATAAGTTTCTCTGCTTCTTCTTGCTCAAGAATCTTGCGTGCTGTCTCAACGGTGACTTTACGCTTCTTGAAACGCTTCGGCATCACAGAGCTTATCATGTCCTGAAGATTGTCGCCCATACCCTCAAGACTGGAACCGCTGAACATTCCAACCATTGGTTTTGCGGCATCCGCGACTTCAAGTTCAATGACTTCATTTTCGAGTTTGCCGGCTTCCAGGCGCTTGCGGACAAACTCACGCCCAGGCTTCTGCACATCATCAGCTTTTTCTTCTTCCGGCTCAGTCTCAACATTCCCAAAGAGTTTTCCAAGAGGACTCTGAGCGCGTTTAGGTTCGGGAACAAGAATATCAAGAAGTCTTTCCGTCGCCATCTTGGCGGCTTTTTCTTTGACTTCTTCAGTCCTCTGAGCACGAACCATTCTGACTGAAGTCTGTGCGAGATCTCGAATAATAGATTCAACATCACGTCCAACATATCCGACCTCAGTAAACTTGGTCGCTTCAACCTTAATGAACGGTGCTTTGACAAGTTTTGCAAGCCTTCTGGCAATTTCAGTCTTGCCGACACCCGTAGAGCCAATCATCAAAATATTCTTTGGTATAACGTCGTCTTGCATATCTTCAGAGAGCTGGCGGCTTCTCCAACGATTGCGAAGAGCGATGGCAACCGATCTTTTGGCATCATTCTGCCCGACAATGTGTTTGTCAAGCTCTGCAACTATCTCTTTCGGTGTCTGTTCATTCACTCCAAGGTTATTGATCTTGCTAAGTTCCATTAAATTACTCCTCCGTTTGATTCCGAATTTATTAGAGTTCTTCAACAATGATATTCTGATTAGTGTAAACGCAAATATCAGCGGCAATCGAGAGAGATTCCTTGGCAATCTCCGGTGCCGTCATATCCTTTGCATGCTTCATTAATGCGCGACTGGCCGCAAGAGCATAGAAGCCGCCGGAACCAATCGCAGCCACATCACCGTCGGGTTCGATGACTTCACCGTTGCCACTTAACATCAAGATACTATCCTTATCAGCGACTAGCAACAGTGCTTCCAACTTGCGAAGGATTTTATCAGTCCTCCAATCCTTGGCAAGCTCAACTGCTGCACGCTGTAAGTGGCCGTGGTGAGTCTCCAACTTTGCTTCAAACTTCTCAAAGAGTGTGAAGGCATCGGCAACTGATCCCGCAAATCCAGCAATTACTTTATCGTGATAGAGACGGCGTACCTTCTTTGCGGTTGATTTCATGACAGTATGCTGTCCGAAAGTTACTTGCCCGTCGCCGGCAATGGCAGTCTTGCCGTCCTTTCGCACCGCGACTATAGTCGTTGCATGAAATTCCATAACATCATCTCCCATATTACTTCTTCACCGCGGCTGATGATCTGATATGCGGCGTATTCTTTTCAATCTCCTCAGCGGCTTCGTCTCCGCGCAAAATGTCAGATTCAAACATTCTATCCCAAGGGAAAGTCACCAAAAGCTTCTCATTGCCTTCAAAAGGTGGCAGATTGTTATCTACAAAGTTAGTAAGCATTTTCGTAGTACGTTCGCCAACTGCGTCCTTTTTGCCATTGAGGTCACCATACCAACCGTCGCCGCGCAACCAAGTGAGCTGTCTGGCAATGATATTTCTGACATTAGCCTGATAAGCCCAATCATCAAGATAGCGAGTGACTAAAAGGTCGTCGATAGCTTCGTCACTCATTTTATTAGCGAGAATACCCGTACTGAGGACAAATCCAGTTGAGTTCGTCGCGGTATTCCAGCCACCATAGGCGTGAACCTTAAAGAGTAGACCGCGATCACGAAGTTGTTCCATTAAGGCATTGTCAGCACCATTGGCGAAGGCAATATCAGCGATTGCAACCTTATAACCCTTACTGACGTAATCTGAAACGACATCAGCAAAGTACTTGGTACCTTCGCGATCCTTGCCGTCATTGATTGGTACACTTGCTTCATAAGTTTGGCCGTTTGGATTAGTGTTGACGGTGAGGACAATATTGGCACGCTCCGGTGAGGGTACCTTGACTGAACCTGTTGCAGTAATGGCGGAATCAATAGATTCGGAAATCTTCTCATCTGAATAGGCAGGAATTGTGTCTCCACCTCTGCCCCAGTTGTACTTCACATATACAAATGGCACATTCTTTGTCCTGTCGTTGATGGCACGTGTCAACATTATCATTCCGACCTCATCAATTCCGGCGATAGCTTGATATTTGGTCTTTCCTAAATCTCTGCCGTATTCCTGGAGGTGACGACTCTCCAAATGTGTCTGCGAATAGGGTGCATTATCATCACGACCAAGCAGTAAATAATCAAAAGTATCACTCTTGGCAAGATCAATGAGCTTCTTGCTGGCGTTAAAGTTCTTGCTGCGGCGTCCCATCCAATCACTCAGTGCCTTTGAAGGTATCAACTTTTCGAGAAATTCAAATTCTTTCTTTTCGCGTCGAGATAGACCTTCTACTTCCTTCTTGTCTTTGAGTTCAGTGTATCGGAAGATATCAGCACCATAGCTGCGATAATATTCAGGCTCTTCATGTCCTGAGGCTGCACCAGTTCGAGGTGTTCTCATAATGGAACCGAAAACATAGAGAGGAAGCTTCTTATGTTCTTTGCGAAAATCTTTAAACTTAGCCGTTCTATTTGTAAGGGTGTGCTCGTCATATTCATGTTTACGTGAACCGACGAGACTACCGTAGAGCATAGAATCTGAAGAGATAACGGCCGCTTTAATAGTTTTATCTTTTTCGGTAGTGAGTTCAAGCCATTCCCAAAGCTTCTCAGGATTGCCGAGATCGTCACGTGAGCCAAGTATATCATTTGGCGGTACAATTACCTCATAGCCGAGCTTTTTGATAACTTCGGCTGTCTGCTTGTTTGATATTGGTCTGTTGTCGTGTGGAATATAGAGGATCCTTTCCGGCTGTTCATTGTCTTTAGATTTTGCTTGAGCGGTCGGAATCGTGAAAAGTGAGGACAGTATAAGTCCCGTTGCTGTGACCACCTTCCAGAGTTTGTTCAACATTTACGCCTCCTAAATTTATGGTAACTGTATCATTGTAACCGAAAGTGTAAAAAATTTCAACATAATTTGCTAAACTTACCGACAAATGCTATAATTTTATATAAAAATGGAAGTGATAATATGAATAAGAAGCAGAAGAAAACTCAACAGAAAGTAAAGAAATCTCCTATCGTGCCGATTGCAACAAAAAAGTCCGACACTCAGCCGGAGAAGCCCAAGGATACTATCGGGCGTAAAATTTACCAGTATGTCATGCAGCAGGATTAAATTGGTAATATGGAAGACATACAACATTACATAATATTTGGTTTTATATTTCTCATAGATGTTATAATTACATTTTCACTTAAAGGATTAGACCCTTATTTAGATAGTTTTTTGATGTCTGATATTGGAAGTTGCATAATGATGGCAGGCATTGCCATAGCTTTGATTTTTATGTTATCTATTGTTCAGTGGTTATGGGAAATTTCTTTGAACTTATATAAAAAGTTTTTTCGACGATAGTATTATATCTAATAGTCGCTGAGTGAATTTTTCGGGTGAAAATTCTTTGCCGGCAAGTGACAGATCTTGAGCATACTTTGTAGCGTTGACATCAAAGTTGTTGATAAAGTTCTCAAGCACACTGCCCAACTCTTGGAGATCACCGCTCTTGAAAGTTTCGCCAATATTAAATTTGTCAAATACTTCGGGATTCATATCATCGCTGGCAATGACTGGCTTTTGAAAGCCAATGGCAGTGAAGAGCATGCCGCTCCAATGGTACTTGTACCTCGGCGCGGAGTATGGCATCAACAGTGCATCAATACCAGCAATCGCTTCTTGCCACTCTGCACCGATCAGACCCTTATGCAAGAATGAGATATTTGCCTGTCCGCTGTATTTGCTGATGATTCGCTCAAAATCTTCACTGTCCTCAGCGTGCATAGTTGAACCTTGTACAATCAGTTTGACAGATTTGGTATATCTACCTTTAATAAATACTTCTAGTAGGTCTTCGAGCTTCTTTTCGCGGCGATACTGCCCAAAGAAGCCAATTTTTAATTCAGCGTTCAGCGTGTGAAAGGTAGTCTTAAAGTCAATATCTCTTGGTGTATAGGTTGGCGGATAAATTGGGAATACATTGTCAAGGCGACGCCCCAATATATCATTGCCAAAAGTCAAAACAACGAGCTTGACATTTTTGTAAGGCAAGAGCTTTTCAGCTTCACTGAAGAACTTATCGACTTCTGAAGGGTTTATTCCGTGAAGTATGAAGATGATCGGCTTATCAATCTTTCGCAAAACACTCCGATTGAGTGAACGTAAATACCTGTAAGTCGAGGTCGGAACAATTAGCACGTCAAATTCTGCCTGCCTATCATAGAGCTGTTGATACCAACGTCGACGATTTATCTCACGCTTGGCAGCAGCAAATAGCTTTCTAATGCCACTTGAGTTGGTATAAGTTACAGCTTCTCCAGTGATTTTTTGAATTGGAACCTTGTAATCAAATTGAAATGTAAAGTTCTCTGGCACATAAAAGTTGACTTCATGACTAAGTTTCTGAAATTCTTCAACGATAATTCTATCAAAATCAACCTCATGCCCACCCGGTGTCATGATGTTTTCAAAAATGGCAATTTTCATAGCTTAACCTCAAAATTAAACGACAACTACTTTGAACGCTTCCGTGTAATCTCTACTAGGCCAAGTGGTGTCATATCAATTACCTTGGTCCTCACTTTGTCCTTCTTTGCTTCGCTACGCAAGAATTTAAGCAGACCTTCCTTGTAGTCATCTCTTGGCATATCTATAAAATCAACAATTATGATTCCACCAATGTCGCGCAGTCTGAGTTGTCTCATTATCATTTCAGCCGCTTCAATATTGACCTTGTAAACCGTATCAGAGAGATTTAAATCTCCAACGAAGTGCCCAGTGTTCACATCAATGGCAGTGAGCGCTTCTGTCTTATCTATAACTATAAATCCTCCACTTGGCAGCTCTATTTCACGATCGTTAAGCTTGGATATCTCCTCAGCAACGTGAAACTTTTCAAATATTGGAACATCATCAATGTATCGCCAGACATTCACTCTTTCGTTTATATTTGGCGACATATTTTTAATTAATCTCATCGCTTGATAGCTCAATTTTTGACTATCAACCACAATCTCTTCAACGTCGGCAGTAAGCTCATCTCTCAAGATGCTTGAAATAAAGTCATTGTCACTATACAGAAGAGCAGGCGCCCTTCTCTTGACCATACCACGCTCGATAGCTTTCCAAAATCTGTAAGTACCTTCAATTTCCTCAATTAAATCCTCTTCTTCACAGTCTTGAGCAGCAGTACGAATGATAAATCCAGCATCTTTGAGGTGAATTTTCTTAGAAATATCAAATAATCTCTTACGCTGTCGACTATCAATCTTTTGAGAAATACCAAGATATTTCACTCTTGGCAGCAAAACCAAATTGTGTGAAGGAATTGACAGTGCCGTTGTCGCTCTCGGTCCTTTTGTGCCGATTGCTTCCTTTTTGATTTGAATGATTATATCTTGTCCGATTTCATACTTCTGCTTTCTGCTTAGTTGAAGAAAAGCATTTTTGTCGCGCCCTATATCAACAAATACCGCCTGGATACCAGGCAGGAAATTTTGTATCTTTCCTTTGTAGATATTGCCAAGTAGATGTGGATTGTCATCTCTATCAATGTAGAAATTTACTAATTTATCATCTTCCACTATCGCAGCAGAAGTCTCATGTCTCTTGTGGTGTATTAAAATTCTCTTCACTATACTTATTCACTACTCTCTCTCTTCCTTATTTAAAGTTAATTAATCTGCTGGACGCTCTCCTGTTTTGCCAGTGAATTTATGATAACTGCCACCTTTACGACGATTCATAAGCTCTTCAAAAAGTTCTTCGGGCTTAATGCCGTGATAGGCAAGCAGAACTAAGCAATGATACCAGAGATCGCCCATCTCATAGATGACTTCGTTCTTATCGAGATTTTTGGAAGCGATCACAGTCTCGACAGCTTCTTCACCGACTTTTTTGAGAATTTTGTCATGACCCTTATCGAAGAGGTAATTGGTATATGAACCCTCAATGGGGTGGCGCTGACGGTCTTTGATTACAGAATACAATTCATTTATTACCAAGGCGAAATTAGGCTCTGAATTTTGTTCAACGGTCGCAAGTGCCTTATCATTCTCACCAAGGCGGCGTCCACTGAAGCAGGTGTAAGTTCCAGTATGGCAGGCAACGCCCTTTTGTTTGACGTGGACGAGCAAAGTGTCGCCATCGCAATCATAATCAATCTCACTAACTTTTTGGGTATTGCCACTTGTTTCACCTTTTTGCCAGAGCTTTTGACGAGAACGACTGAAAAACCAAGTATAACCTGTTTCTAAAGTCTTATTAAGTGATTCTTCATTCATGTATGCCAACATTAACACTTGTCCATTTTCGTCTTGGACAATCGCTGGCACCAATCCATTTTCGTCAAATTTTATCATTGAAATATCAATAGTATTTTTCATTAGTTTTATCCTCCAAATAAGTGCATAATATAAATAATAAGTTCATTTTACCATACAAGCCTTATTTATTCAAGATAGAAAATTTCTCATCAAATTGATCTGACAAATTGTAATATTAAGTTGGACATTTATTGAAGGAATTGTTTATAATCTAATCCAATTTCTTGAGCTTAGATTAAAACCGCCTGTCGTTCTTAAAGTGTCGAAAGTATTATACCATACCACGCTGATTTAATGCAGCATTTTTATAAAGGATTCTAATACAAAAGACCTTCAAGATTAATATCTCGGAAGGCCTTTATTGTGTTACAAATTATATTAAATTACCCGATGAGTACTTGTCCGAAATAGACAACAGCACCCATAAATATTACAAATGGTATATAGAATTTGACGGCAAAGGCAAGAAGTTGAGAGTCAGCACCCTGTACGCCTATAGCCGCAGAGCCAATAGCAATCGACAAAGGTGAAATCATCTTGCCGGCACAGGCACCAGTCGCATTGGCAGCCGCAACCCAAGCTTGGACACTCTCCGGCGCTCCAATCGCTTGACTTGCTATGACCTGCAACTTACCAAATAATACGCAACTTGATGTTGCCGAACCTGTGATATAAGTACCAACTGAGCCAAGGAAGGCCGCAATGGCAGGATAGGCAGTGCCTGTCGCCGCAACAGCAGTATCAGCTATCTGTCCAGTCATTCCGCTGTAGCCCATAACCTTAGCTGTCGCAATAACGGCAATAATCGTCACCATAGTGAACTTCAAGCCATTGACGGTTTTTCCGAGGACACCCAACATCTCATTGAAGCCTGCGCCCTGCTTGAAGCCGCCAAGAAAAGCTGCAATCATAATCAACACGCCCGGAGTATTCACCCAAACAAAGGTATAAGGTGCTCCACCTTCGCCGGTATAAATCGGTACACTTGATTTAATAGTCATCAATGCAGCATTGATTGGTGGAACGAGTTTACTTGTCATCAAAAGGAATATAAAAATCAAAATGAACGGCATACAGGCAGTGATTGCCTTTGAGGAATCAATCTTGGTCTCCGCCTGTGAAGGCATAGCATATTCAGGATCGTCAACAGGGAATTTCTTCGCCATTACAACGATTGTTCCCATTGTTGCGATTGCACCTGCAACGACAGCAAGCTCCGGACCCACGAACATTGAGAGCGCAAGTTCCGGCAGAAAGAACGACAAACCGGCAGCAAGACAAAGAGTAGTCATACCCTTGAGCGCCTTCATTGAACCGCCGGTGACAATGACTATCAGCCACGGACAGAGAAGAGTCAAAACGCCAAGTTGCAAACTCGTATAGGTTGCAAGCTGGACAGGATCCATACTCGTGACATTTGCAAGAGTGACAAGCGGTATACCGATTGATCCATAAGCTGTCGGCACAGAATTGGCAATCAAACAAACGCTAACTGAGAGGATCGGATTGATACCGATACCGGCAAGCATACCAGCAGGAACGGCAATAGCAGTACCAAACCCTGCCATGCCTTCCAAGAAACCGCCAAAGCCCCAGGCAATCAGCAGGATCAACACGCGACGATCGTGACTGACACTTGTCAACATGTCTTTGATAGTGTCCATCGCCTTTGTGTGTAAAACTAAGTTATAAGTAAATATAGCAGCAACAATAACTAAAAGAATCGGCCAACATGCCAGAGCTAAACCTTCGAGTACAGCCTCAATCGCATATTGAGTCTCCATACTCCAGACACCCATGCCTGCCGCAAGTGAAATTATCAATGCAATGACACAGGCCTTCCAGGGCGACATTTTAATGATAGCGAGTGCAACCACCAACCATAAAATTGGTGACAATGCGAGTAAAAACATCAAATTAACCAGTCTCCTTCCCAGAACCATTATTTAGGCTAATTATACATCACCGGCATCACTCCTCTACTAATCTTCTTGGTATAAGACGAAACATTTATAATATTTATCCAAATTTAATGATTAAGCAGAAGTATTTTCCTCTTTATCATTTGCGGCAGTGTCTTGATTATCATTTCCGTCAAGCGGGTAAATCTTCGGTGTCTCACCGTCATTGATACAGGCTTCTGTAATGACAACTTTGCGCGGTTCATTAGTCTTCGGTATGTCAAACATCACATCAAGCATAACGTCCTCAATGATACCCTTGAGACTTCTGGCACCTGTCTTGCGCTCAATCGCCTTCTTCGCGACAGCTCTAAGTGCAGCTTCCTCAAACTCAAGTTTAACATTATCCATCTCTAAGAGTTTCTCATACTGCTTAACAGGTGCATTTTTCGGCTCAGTGAGTATTCTGAGTAGAGAATCTTCGTCAAGAGTCTCAAGAGTGCAGATAACCGGCAAGCGACCAATAATCTCAGGAATGATACCATACTTCATTAAATCTTCAGGGCGAACTTGATGGATAAGCTCATCATAACGTTTAGAATCGTCCTCATTGCTAGGAATATCGACGCCAAATCCCATTCCAGCAGCATTCTTTTTGACACGTTTTGCAACGATCTTCTCAATGCCAACAAAAGCGCCGCCAACGATAAATAATATGTTTCGGGTGTTGACTTTAATTGTGGGCGCTTCTGGATGCTTTCTCTGTCCGCGCGCAGTGAACTCAACGACACTGCCTTCCAACATCTTTAACAATCCCTGTTGAACACCTTCATGACCAGGATCAGCGGTTATCGAATTGTTCTCACCGGACTTGCGGGCAATCTTATCGAACTCATCAAGGTAAATGATACCGTGTTCAGTTTTCTCGATATCCTTGCCAGCAGCGTAGTAGAGATTTCGGACCGCAACTTCGACATCAGCACCTACAAAGCCTGCTTCAGTCAAACTTGAAGTATCAGTCACGGCAAATGGAATATCCAAAAGTCTTGAAAGATGTGACAAAAGTGCCGTCTTTCCGCAGCCAGTTGGTCCCATAATTATAACGTTGCTCTTGTCGATTTCCTCTTCTCCACCACTATGGTTGTAGTCGTAGAGCATTCTCTTATAGTGATTGTAGGCGGCAACTGAGAGAATTTTCTTCGCGCGTTCCTGTTTTATAATAAACTCATCAAGATAAGCTTTTATTACGTGAGGTTTATTCTTCTTCAGCACTTCACCAAGCTCAGAAGCAAAGTTACTCTGCTGCGGCTGATTGACAGCGTGTCCTTTTGCTGCATCATGCTCGTCTAGGAAGCGACTAATCTCACGAATACAATTTTTACATATAGCAAATCCTGTATTAGGATCAAAAATCGGTATGTCATACTGATCGTGAACTTTTACTCTTTTTCTGCATAAACTGCATTTGACTTCTTGTACTGGCATTATAACATCTCCTCAAAAGATACTACATAGAATTATAAAACGAATAGCCAAAATGAGCAACACATTTTTTCACTTTTTAGATAAAATAACGCCAAATAAATTGTATACAACTATTACCCTTGACTAAAAATGCAAAAATGACTATACTAATGAAGTATTATTTTTTTATCATAGTTGCTATACTGAATATCAATACTTTTTGATTTGACAAGTGAGTAATGGCAAACAGATAAATAATAACTTTGGAGGCTTGATTATGAAAGCAGAGTTTAAGATAAAGTCAGAAAGGTGCAAGGGTTGTGGCATTTGCGTTGCGTTCTGTCCAAAGCAAGTACTCGCCGTTGATGCCCTTGGTAAAGTTTACATTAAAGACCAGGAAAAATGCATTGCCTGTGGACAATGTGAGTTGCGTTGTCCTGATTATGCAATCTTCGTTGATAAAGTGAAAGAGGTGGAAAAATGAGCAAGGCAAGATTAATGCAAGGCAATGAAGCCGTTGCTGAAGGCGCCCTCAAAGCTGGTGTCAGATTCTTTGGAGGTTATCCGATTACTCCTTCAACCGAGATTGCAGAAGGTATGGCTAAAATGCTGCCACAAGTAGGTGGTACTTTCATACAGATGGAAGATGAGATTGCAAGCATGGGCGTCGTGCTTGGTGCTTCACTTGCAGGCCGTAAAGTTCTCACCGCCTCAAGCGGTCCGGGTATCAGTCTTAAACAAGAGTTGATAGGCTATGCGGCGGCGGCGGAGATTCCAGTTGTCATTGTCAATGTCCAGCGCGTTGGTCCTTCAACCGGTCAGCCGACTGCGCCTTCTCAGAGTGATGTCATGCAGGCACGTTGGGGTACTCACGGAGATCACCCAATCATTGCACTGTCACCTTGGAGCGTTAAGGAAGCCTTTGAGGTTGCCATTAAATGTGTCAACTATGCCGAGAGATTCCGTTCGCCGGTCATACTTCTCATGGACGAAATAGTTGGACACCTTCGTGAGAATGTTGAGCTGCCTGATGAGAATGAGCTTGATATTTATCCTCGTCGTCAACCAAAATCCACTCGCGCTGAAGGTTATGAACCTTACAGGCCAGATGATGATTTAGTACCCAATATTGCAGATTTCGGCAAAGGCTATCACATTCATGTTACAGGTCTTATTCACGATGAGACCGGTTTTCCTGTCGGCAGTCCGAAAGTGACTCAAGAAGCGATTGAGCGTCTTCACAAGAAGATTGAGATTGCCGCTGATGACATTATTGAACACGAAGAAAGCTTTATGAGCGATGCCGAGTATGCTGTTGTTTCCTTTGGCGGCACTGCAAGAACAGCTTATGAAGCGGTTAGAATTGCCCGTTCCAAGGGCATTAAGGTCGGTATGGTGAGATTGATTACTATTTGGCCGTTCGCTGATAAAGTAATTGCCGATCTTGCCAAGCGCGTTAAAGGTATTCTTGTCACGGAACTCAACTATGGTCAGATTGTTCACGAAGTTCGCCGCGCCGCCAATGGTCAGTGCCCTGTTGAGCTTTGTGCTAAATACAATATGCAAATCTTTGAGCCTGAGGAGATTGAGGAAGCCATTGTTGAATTAACCAATAAAATCCAATAAAAAATTATGGAAAAATTTACTCCAACTTACAATTTAGAAGAATTTAAAAAATCTGATTTTGAGGTCACAAAAACTGCTTTAAAAACTGCTCAAGAATTAGGTTTTGGAAAAAAAGATATTCGACAAATTATTCCGACGATGGAACAAAAACATTTTTATAAGTCAATGACTTCATATGCCAATAACAAAATTTGGCAAGATGTTTATCATGTGCCTTGCGGAAATATGATTCTTTATGTAAAATTTACGCAGAACGTCATTTCAGAATTTACTTTGTT
>JAFVEZ010000055.1 GCA_017475745.1 Selenomonadaceae bacterium | reverse complement strand
TCTCATTCAAAACCGTCATATCTTGGAATCTGCCTTCACTTTGTCCGTGACCGTTGAAATCAAAACGGATTGAGGCGACCCCGACATTTTCAAGATCATCAGCCAAATTTTTCAGTAAATTGTGCTCTTTGCTTGCCGTGAAGCCGTGACAAATTATCACAAACGGATATTTTGTCTTATTTTCCGGTCTTTGGATAATTGCGGACAATTTTCCATGATCGCCGGCGATTATAACCTCTTGAGTTGCCGCTGAAGTCACAATCGGACAAGTCAGCAGGATTGCAAAGATCAAAATTAACGAAACTATCAACATAATTATCACTCCTCTACTTCAATTTTGCATATTCTGACGGATTTACCGGCTCAAGCCATTCATTCGAGACTTCGCCCTCCTGCATTATCGAGAGATGCTGGAACCAACTGTCTTTTGATGCGCCGTGCCAGTGCTTTACACCCTCTGGAATTGTCACGCTGATGCCAGGAATCATCTTAACCGGCTCTTGACCCCAAATCTGATACCAGCCAATTCCGCCGACGCCGACGAGAATCTGACAACTTCCGTGATGAATGTGCCAATTATTGATACAACTCGGCTCAAATGTAACATTCGCCACATTTATGCCATTTCCGCTCGCCATCGGATAAAGATAGCTCTTGCCGGTGAAATATTTTGCGTAATTGACATTCGGCGAACCAATCGGAAAAACCTCTTTGCTCGTCTTTTGAAGAGATTTTGTCGCCTCTTTGACAGGAACTTCCTCATCAGCGGTCTGCACGGCAGCAGAGGCAATGCTGAACGAAAACACTGCCAAAACTACCGCAATTTTGATGACTTTTAACATTTTTATTCCTCCTATTAAAAATCGCCGCAACGAAACGACGATTAAATTTATTAAAATTATATCACTTTAAGCTAACTTCATCGCAAGATATTCATTAGACTTTCGGAGAATTTTGCATCCAGACTTGCCCACCCTTATCGGCATTGGGTTTATTCTGTGCCATAACGCCAACGAGCTTGTGAGGTACATAATATTTTTCCAAATATTCCATATCACTATCCGAGAGTTCCAAGTCAACTGCCTTGACCGGCGCCTCAACATGATGGATTTTGGTTGCACCGACGACAGGCGCGGTAACTTTTTTCAAAAGCCAAGCCAACGCAATTTCAGTCATAGATACGTTGTACTTATCAGCAAGTTCGGTAACACGATTGATAATCATCTGATCTTGTGAAGCAGAGTTATCGTATTTGCCTTTGGCATAAGTGTCTTCTTCCATACGTTTTGAAGTCTCACCAAGACGACGAGAGAGACGACCACTGGCAAGGGCACTATAAGGCGTCATTGCGATGTTCTCCTCAGCACAGAATGGCGCCATTTCGCGTTCTTCCTCACGGAAGATGAGATTATAATGATTCTGCACCGATACGAACTTTGCAAAACCTTCACGATCAGCAAGAGCATTGGCTTTGGCAAGTTGGTAAGCATAGCAGTTAGCGATACCTATTGCGCGGACTTTGCCGGCTTTTACTGCATTGTTGAGACCTTCAAGAATATCATAGATCGGCGTCTGATAGTCCCACATGTGATAGATGTACAAATCAACATAATCCATACCGAGATTCTGAAGACTCCTGTCAATCATCTTTGCAATATGCTGCTGACCGGTAATGCCATTGTCAATCTCCTCTTGAGTGCGTGGCAGAAACTTAGTTGCAACTACAACCTCATCACGTTTTGCAAAGTCCTTTAGAGCACGACCGACAAACTGCTCACTTGAGCCTTGCTGATAGACGATCGCAGTATCAAAGAAGTTAATTCCAAGCTCAAGGGCGTGTTTAATAATCTCTCGCGAATGTTCCTCATCAAGTGTCCAAGAATGTTGACCAGTCTGTGCATTGCCGAAACCCATGCAGCCAAGACAAATCCTGGAGACATTCAAATCAGAGTTACCAAGTTTTACATATTTCATGAAATTCACCTCATATAACGATTTTATCATCAATCTTTCTTGACGCGATTGTAGGCATAGTCATAGAGATTCTCGCCTATACTGCTTGGAGGAATCGGGCGAGTCTCATCAGTTTGCTCAAAAGCCACTGACATATTAATTGACGGTATCTCAACGTTATCGACATTGTAGAATTTGCACTCGGCGCCGGTGATGTATTTGTCACCTTTGAGGTCTCTGAAGCTCATGACATCTATTTCATGGTCAACCTCAGACATCTGAGCAGTGTCAACGCCGTTGTTGTTATACGCTTGAATAAGCTCTTCACGGCCCTTATCACTATACAGCTTCAAGAAGGTGGCATGGAAGAGAAGCTCATCTTTATCGCTGTCATAGCCATCATTGACTATAGTATTTATGTCAATATAGTATGAATTACCAGTCTGATCGAATGATATGTGCTTCCAGCCCTCAATTATTTTTACCTCATTATGTTTTTCAGGTTGTGTTGAATGTGTGATAACAAATCCGATAACGCAGACGAATATCAGCACACCTATTGGGAATATATACTTCTTCATTTGTGCTTCACCTGCAGAAAGCTGCGTCCTTCGGACTCATCGAAGCCTCTGTGTCCATGAACTTCACAGGCGTTTAATGCGGTCTCTAAATCGTTAAACTCTTCATTAGTAAGTTCCACATTCCACGCACCGAGATTTTCTAAAATCCTGCCTTGATTCTTTGAGCCTGGAATTGGTACAACATTTGGATATTTGTGGAGCATCCAGGCAAGTGAGATTTGTGCATTTGTCGCTTCCTTTGCCTTAGCGAAGCGCCCTATTACATCAAGAATCGGTTGATTAGCGGCAATATTTTCCTTTTTGAGTTGAGGTACGAAGTTCCTAACGTCGTCAACCTTTTCAAACTCAGTGTTTACTGTGACTTTACCACTCAAGAAGCCGCTTGCAATCGGTGAGAATGGTACAAAGCCGATATTATTTTTGAGACAGTAAGGAATGACTTCTTCCTCGACACCGCGTTCAATCATCGAGTATATATTTTGAATGGCAGAGAGTGGTGTTACTTTTTGTGCCTTATCAATGATTTTAACCGGCACCTGTGAAAGCCCCCAACCGCGAATTGAACCTTCTTTAATGAGACGGCCCATGCCTTCTGCCACTTCTTCAACCGGCACTTCGGGATTGATTCTGTGAAGATAGTAAAGATCGACGTAATCCGTCTGCAAGTGCTTCAATGATTTATCTAAGTGAGCGCGAAGAGTCTCATAAACACCTTTAGACTTAACCTCTTCAGTTGGAAGATGTAACTTTGTCGCCAATACAATATCCTTGCGAAAATCCTTGATAGCCTTGCCAACGATCTTTTCGTTGTGTCCTTTGAGGTTTGGGTCAAGATTTGGAGCATAAACTTCAGCGGTATCAAAGAAGGTGCAACCGAAATCATGCGCCTTTCGGATAGCCTCAATGCTGTACTCTTCGGTTGGAATTTGACCGTAGCCGTGAGAAAAGCCCATGCAGCCGATACCAATTTCACTGACGATCAAATCTTTTAACTTGCGAGTTTTCATTATCTCACCTCTAAAATGTTTTGCTATATAAATTTTACTACAATCAATCTACAATTTCAAATGAAAAATATATTGTAATATAGGCGGCAAAATGCTAAACTATGGGCATAGTATTAATTTGAGGTGAAATGGATGTTTAAAAAACTTATAATCTATGTGGTGATGATTGTGTCTATGATGTCCGGCTGTCTTGCCGAGGAAGAACAACCAACGTTGAGTTTATCTTAAACTATTAATAACTTCGGGTGGAAATACTTCAACACCCTCAACAAAGATGAGAATATCTTCTACTCACCCTATAGCATTGCTACTGCTCTGACTATAGTCGCAAATGGTGCGGAAAAGCAAACTCAAGAAGAAATGTTGAAGACACTTTCCATATCCTCTTTGGAAGATGTAAATTTGTCTTATAAGCAATTTAGAAATCATGTTGAAAAGAGCTATCGTGATGACGGTAGAAATCTTCTGGACTCAAATTTGATCCTCATCAATAGCAAATATGCTGCTAATGGAATCAACAGCAACTATAAAAAAATCGTGGAGGACACTTACAAATCTACAGTCAGACAAGCTGATTTTGAGGGTAATTTGGAAGGTGAGAAGCAAAAGATCACTAAGTGGGTAAGCGACAAGACAAAGTACTTCATTCCGAATTACAAATCCATAGTAACTTCTGATACCATTATGGACATTCTCAATGTCATTTACTTTAAAGGTGATTGGGCCAAACCCTTTAAATCCAAGTACACCAAGTCAGAACCTTTTACGAATAAGGATACTTCAAAGGTCAACGTTGAAATGATGTACCGTACTTTCGATGATGAGCTTAAATATTACGAAAATGATAAGTACAAAGCCATTGCACTGCCTTACAAGAGCTTAAACGGAAATAACGTCGCCATGATGTACCTATTGCTTCCGATTGAATCTTCAGATGTGAATATAGCCGATAAGTGGAACAATGAATCCATGGAATATAAATATAAATTTATGGAGAGTATTAGGCAAACTCCAACTTTCTATGGTAAAGTCTGTGTCAAGCTGCCGAAGTTTGAATTGGACATTGAAAATCTCATTGTAAAGAATCTCAAGTCAATGGGTATTAAAAGAGCATTTACCAATAATGCTGAGTTCTTCAATATGGTCAATGATATGTCGTTGAAGATTGGCAACGTGAATCATAGGGCTAAGATTAAAGTTGAAGAAACCGGCACAGAAGCTGCAGCAATAACTGAAGTTGTAATGCTGGAGACGACGGCGGTTGCTGATCCAATGCCTAAGGTTATCAAATACTTCTATGCGAATATACCCTTCTTGTTTGTCATTGAAGATGTTGAATCTAATGTTGAGCTGTTCACAGGTGTTGTAAATAAGATGTAGTTCAAAGGGTGATTATAAAATGGAAAGTACATTAAAAATTGGAATGAGCAATTCTGTTGAGATACAATCTACTGAGGAGACCACGGCACTTGAGCTGAAGAGTGGCTCACTGAGAGTCTTGGCAACACCGGCAATGATGTGCCTAATGGAACAAGCAGCGGCTGAACTCGTCGAGCGCAACCTATCTGACGATCTGACTTCAGTTGGAATTGCTATCAACATCAGCCACAAGGCACCTACTCCGATTGGTTTGACCGTCAGAGCTGAAGCAGTTATCACCAACGTTGACGGACGAAAGATCACATTTGATGTCAAAGCTTTTGACGACGTTGAAGAAATCGGTAGTGGAACACATGAACGCTTCATAGTCAACAAAGAAAAGTTTCAAACCAAAGCTGATGGAAAATTGAATATAGGTAAATAATTGAGGGAATTTATGCAAAAGGATCAATTCGCAAAACAAGAGGAAATTCAGCATATTATAGATGGATTTGACAGTCTGTACAATCAAATATTAGAAAACGGAAAAGTAAATGTTGAGTATATAAAATCCTTCATAGAACCTTATTTTATAAGGTCAGGCTACCGTATAGAGGGGGGGGTATAAAAATATTCTGATAATCCACGATGCTGGTATTGGTGATTTTATCATAATGTCAGCCGCCATTAGAGAGATCAGGCGTCTCTATCCTACAGCTCATATCACTTTGTTGGTAGGTAAGTCGGCACTGTCAATGGCTGAATTTTGCCCTTACATTGACAATATTGTGACACTTGCAAAACATAACAGAGATAAGAATTTTGCCAAGTCCTATCAAGACATGTTTGAGATAGCAAAGCACCTGCTTAAACGCAAAATAGATATTGCCTTCAACTTCGGCCAATTTCCCGCGTCACAGTTACTTGCATATATGAGTGGTGCCAGAGAGATTGTTGTAAGGCGCTTCTTTGTAGACCTTGCTCAAATCTCAATGGCAAGCGGATTGCCGTGGATATTCTTCTCAACTTTTGCGACGTTCACTTCAGATCTAAAAGACTTGGAAGATCCTCACTTCAATGAAATTCACCTCTATATTCTACAAAATTATACTAGGACGCAAATCGTCAATAAAAAACTCGAGCTGTGGTTAAGCCCGATTGATAAGTTCAAAGCAGAAGTAAATTTGTGCCGTTTCACCGACAAAAAGATTTATGCATTGTCGATGGGCGGCGCTCAACGTCAGTTATGTAAGAGATATCCTCCAGAATATTACGCTGAATTGATAAAGATGATTTTAACAGAAGAAGCAGCGATATTTATAATACTTGGCGGCAATCAGGATATTGAATCAGGCAATATAGTCAAGTCAATCGTAAACTCAGACAGCGTGAAGGACTTCACCAATCAATTAACCCTTCGCGAGAGTGCTGCCTTTTTGAGTTTTTGCGATTATTACATAGGCAATGACACCGGAATGATGCACGCCGCTGCCGCCTTAGGAATACCTGTACTGTCTCCAAATTGCTTTCCTGCTGACATGGAGATGAACAACATGTCAAGTCCACAGCGGTTTTATCCTTATGGTGTACCTTCAGTTATAGTTCAACCTCAGCATGCTCTTTCTGAATGTAAAGAGAATGTGATGGCAAAGTTTTTCACTGGTTGTGTAGCGAATGAGTCGCATTGTATTAAGCAAATTTCACCTCAAACGCTGTTCCAAGGCTTACAAATACTAAAACAAGCAGTTAAGAATGGTGAAAAAGAACTTACTTTCCTTGCATGATCTCAAATATTTAGAATAGGTCTTCCAACAGACTGAGCGGATTATGTGATTTATGTGAGGTAGTTTTAGTGTGAGCTTTTTTGTGAGCTTCGACACCACCTTTATCTGTTGCCGCAGCTATATTGAATAGGCTTATGGCAATTTTGTTTATCTTCTCAAACTCTTCCTCAACATCATCAATATTGTGATTCTCGCTCTTGTTGACGGCGTCCATTGCCATTGAGAAAATCTCTTTTGAGATAGCAGCATTTTGATTATCACTCATTGAAGGTATCTTTTTGAAGTGATGCTGGACGCAGCCAGTCCTAAGCTCCGAAGTGATGACATAGCGGCGCACTTCACCATAAACCTTTGAAACCTGTTCTTTTGCCTCATCAAGAATCTCCGTCGCCTTCTCGATGATTATATTAGAATCTTCCTCGCTGACCTTGCGTTCCTTCAGAGTTTTTTTTAGCTCATTGATTGTCATGCTTATACAGGTATATGTACTCTTCTCCGACTTCTCAATAAACTTCACCTTATAAAGTGAGCGCTTAATGCCATTGCCGCTTGCCTTTTGATTTACGAAATCAATAAGCGACCGATTTGTTGGTACAAGTCTCTCTATAGAGTTGTGAATGGGTTTCAACCAGCTCTTCATTTCATTTTCGTTCATTATATTCACCTCCGCCAGATAAGATTAAAGACGTTTATAAATAGCTTATTGGATTTACACGCTGACCATTGACATGAACTTCATAATGGACATGCGGACCAGTACTAAAACCCGTCGAACCCATCAACATAATGACCTGTCCTCTTACAACATGCTGACCTGCAGCGACGACTACTTGACTGCCATGCCCATAGCGCGTCATTATTCCGTTGCCATGATTGATATCGACCATATTACCATAGCCGCCGCTGTTCCAGCCTGCATACTCAACAATACCGTCCGCAGTTGCAAGGATCGGTGTACCAATATCGTTGGCAATATCAATACCTGGGTGGAAGTCACTGCCACCCCAACGCAAACCGTAAGGAGAAGTTACGACACCGGTAGTAGGCCAGATTGACGGAACTGTCGAACCGACAGTTGATGTACCGAAGGCAAAGGCATTTGTAGACATTATTCCGCTGGCTGAGATTGCCGCCGCCGCGCTGTTTGCAGCTTGAGATGCAGCTTGCAGGCTAATCATTACTGCCATTTGTTCTCGTTGTGATTTAAGTGCCGCTTGAAGCTCGTTGAGACTGTCACGGCGTGTTTTTAAATTACTTTCCAGAGTTTCCAGTGTTTCTTTAACGTCATCTATATTTAAAATCTCAATGGGACCGCCTTGTCCGTCAGGTATGCTTTCTGAGGGTTCAGCCGAAGGTACTACTTCTTCACCCTCTGTCTGAATAGGTTGAGTAGACTCTTCTACAGGCGTTTCGGCAGTCTTACTCTCAGAGTCTTTTGAGGGCTGTACTCCAGCTTGTATGCGAAGTTCCGTTTCCATTTGTTTCAAATTTTGAAGTTCTTCAGAGAGAGCTGAAGCCTTCTTTGAAAGCGTCATTAACTGTTCTTGTTGAAGCTGTGTTGATTGTTGCATTTCGTTGATATCAGCTTGATTATTGCGATAAGTCAGCAAAGAATAGATCGAGTAACCGCAAGCAATAAGGAATAATATCGCACCTAATCCTAAAGATGTTAAGGCGAGTCTATAGAGTTTCGGTGAAAGTATAAATTTTCTATCTTTAGCTGATTGATTTTCTGTTTCCAAAAACATTCCTCCAATAGGATTCATTATCAGAACATATTATAATCTCAAACTTTAACAAATTCAAGTAAAATCAAAAAAACGCCTTAAAATCTCATTTTCTAATGACGATTCAAAGCGTATGAATTTATATTTAATTCTTAACACTAGTCGAGATTTCACTAATTTTTAATCTGCCATAAAAAGACTCTCATCTACACCAGACATAGCTGAAGCGGCATAAGTCGCTGACATTGTGAAGCGTTTTTGACTCAATGATACAACCACTGCATTCTCATGTGAAAGCTCCGACAGATTAATCGTTGTCCTTTGCACCATAGGTCTTTTAGCTGTCATTGGTGATCTCAAGTGAGAAAAATCTTTATTAGCTGTCAATGGGTTACTATTAAATTGAACACTATCTTTTTTTTCATTTGTCATTATATCATCAACCTCTGAAATCCACACCAGTCGCCAACCTCCCTGTCGTATCATAAAATTTAAACCCTGTTCCGATAATAGCTCTCCTTGCAATCATCAATCAGTTATCAGAATCGCGACTTCCACATCTACAATATCTGATTGATCGATTAGAAACTAATTCAACAAGTCAACCTAATTGTGCTGTCTATCACCACCTATCTGATATTGATAGTAATATTTCGCATTGAATTTGCTATTGAAGCAAAGTAAATTTCAATCAAGTTTAAAAAGTCTCCTAAAGCGTTATCGTAATTAATTCACTAAAACTTAAGTATTTATGAAAAATTTTTAAAAAAGTCTGTAAATTTCATTTATTTTTCATTTAGCTTATCTCGAAAGCATTTTCAATATGATTATACTTCCAATTATTAAAATTTTGATCATTATCAGCGAATACTTCAATGACATCAAATCTGCAGGATTTGTCAAAGAAATCATTATCCTGAAGGAATTTAGTTGCTGCAGCAATAATCTTTTGCTGTTTTTTCAATGTGACAGCTTCTGCTGGTGTACCATATTTTTGATTATTTCGAGTCTTAACCTCAACGAAAACGATAGTGTCATTCGTCAAGGCTATTATATCAACTTCTGCTGTCCTACCGAAACGAAAATTCCTGGAAAGAATTTCATAATCTCTTGATTGCAAGTAAGCAGCGGCAAACTCTTCACCTGCATCGCCCAACTCTTTCCTACTACTCACAGCTTTACCTTCTTCCAACTACATTATGACAAGAACATTTTTATATCCATATCCAAAGTGATAGATTGATTAGCAATCTCCTTCGGCACAAAGGCTTGTCCTTGATTGACACAGATATAGGTTGCTTTGGGATTTTCGGCAGTCATTCTCCAAAACGGGTATTTGATTATACCTGGAGTATTGCCGCCTACACCAAGCTCAAGAAAGACAATCTCACCACCGATATGACTGCTCAGAAACTTCTTGTAGCGATAGGCTGCCTGTTGCCAGCCTGAGTCTTCGACAAATTTATCATCAACTCTAAGATTAGTAGTCATCTTACCGCCGCAGCGTGGACATTTAGGAATCAACTCTGACGGTATTCTCATGTCCTTCTGCTCTGCAATCATCTTGCGGATAATCTCTTCATTGTCATAAGTCTTATTATGGCAGGGCGTAGCACATTGCAGGAGACCGTAATCACCCTGCGTATAAAATAATCTAAGCTTGTCAAATCCGTTGTTTTGAAAGAGATGATCGACGTTGGTAGTGATGACGAAATAATCCTTATCTTTGACGAGTTTCAATAAATTTCGATGTACTTCGCTCTTCGGTTGATCGTAGCGATTGCAGTAAATATTGCGACTCCAGAACGCCCAAAACTCTTCCTCGGTCTCATAAGGATAGAAGCCACCACTGTACATATCAGTGAAACCGTATTTCGCCGAGAAATCCGAAAAGTGTTTATCAAAACGCTCACCGCTGTAAGTGTAGCCTGCAGCCGTGGAGAGTCCGGCGCCTGCGCCTATCAATATCGTCTTTGCCGATCTTATAACATTGATGGTTTTATCTATCAAATCCTTTGTTACTGTCATTGTAAATAAACCTCTTATGTATTACTGAACAGATCAACTTGACGCTCTGACGCGCGCTTAATGTCAAATATTTTCACTAGTTCTGCTACAGCCTGCGTCGGTGAGATAGTTCCCCTCAAAACTGCTTCTTTGACTTCTGGCATTCTTCCTGTTATTACTGCATCATCAAAGAATAGATTGTGAAGGTGTTCATCAATCATTGATTTCATCCAGTCGAGAAGCTGAGAATCACGACGACGCTTGAATATTCCACTTGCCGTTGTGAGGTCTCTAAATACTTGTATAACCTTCCAGAGTTCAGGCAATCCTGTCTTCTCAACCGCAGAGCAAAGGTAAGCATGAGTTGGCCAGCCTTCAGTTGCCGGTCTGATAAACTCAATCATTCTTTCATATTCACCGCGAGTAACTTTCGCCTTGACGAGGTTGTCACCGTCTGCCTTGTTGATGACGATTGCATCGGCAAGTTCCATGATACCCTTTTTGATACCTTGAAGATCATCACCAGCACCGGTTAGCACAACAAGCATGAAAAAATCAACCATTGATCGTACAATCGTCTCAGATTGCCCGACGCCAACCGTCTCAATGAGAATTACATCATAACCTGCGGCTTCACACATCAGCATAGTCTCACGGCTCTTTCTAGCAACACCGCCGAGAGTTCCGCCTGCTGGTGAAGGTCTTATGAATGCTTCATCACGACGCGAGAGTGTACCCATGCGCGTTTTATCACCTAAGATTGAACCGCGCGTGATTGAACTGGTCGGATCAACTGCCAAGACTGCAACCTTATGTCCTTCGTCGCATAGCATATTACCAAATGCTTCAATCAAGGTCGACTTGCCAGCACCAGGTACGCCGGTGATACCAACTCTTAGAGCATTACCGGTCTTTGGTAGAAGTCTTTGCAACACCCTTTGGGCTTTGGCAAAGTGTTTGGGACTGTTGCTCTCAATTAAAGTTATCGCTCTTGACAAGACTGTTCTATCGCCGCTCATTACACCCTCGACGATCTCATCTTCAGTCAAAGTCGTACGGCGCTTAGGTTTCATGGCAGATTTTAAATAAGGATTAATATTGCCGACCGTTGTATCCTTTATTCCTTCAATTCCACTCATCACTGCAGAATTGCCCTGCACTGCCCATTCGGGATTTGTTGTAGTGTATCCTGCCATCATATCGCCTCCATTAGTCGTTATCAGGCATTAAAACGATGTAAACTGGTAAGTATGAGGCACCAGGTGGAGAAAATTCAAAACGAACCTCATCACTGTATATCCCAAGATCAGAAAGCTCAGTATAATCGGTTACCATTGACATGCCTTCTTCACGTAACTTCTTTACACTTTCAGGCTCTTTAGGAGTTTTATCACCAAAATACGGCTTTCCATTTGGAACTAATAGTAATTTTGTTTCGCCCTTGTAATGAACTCTCATAGCACCGGCGTAGTTTCCTCCAAGCGGTGTCAAGCCAATACGCGCTTTTTTGCCTTTCTTAATCTTCATATTAATCGTATAAGCTATTCCATAGTTTCCAAAATCCTTAGCTTTTCTGCCATCAGTTGCATCTATGCCCATTTTAAATACATCGTTCACATCATCAGCTAACATTATATAAACCATTCCATCAACATCTGGATCATAAGTCTTCTTTAAACTGATGACTCTATTCATATTTCTAAAGGTTCCGCGAAGTTTATGTTCATCTTTTGGCAATACTTTAGCAGTTTTTATAAACTCAAATGGATCCGTTCCTTCTGGGTACATTATAACGCTCACTTTTACTTCATTGGCAGTATGAAAATCATAAACACCATACATTAATTGTCCAGGTTTTATCAACTTATTGTTGATCTCATCAATAAGGAAATCACTCTCACCCTTTTGTAAATATAGTGAGTAGTTGAAATCTTTTTGCAAATATCCACTTTGCGTGGCCTTGCCAACCTTTAGGAAGTTACTGTCAGGTTCACTTACTACGCCTCTTGTTATGTCAATTACATTGAGTTTATCGACTAAATTTTCCGCTATTACTGCTATCCTCTTGTCAATATTACTGTCATTAAGATGAAAAAACAATATTCTAACGTTGCCCTTGACGGTATCTGAATAAAGTATACCATTATCCTTAACGTATTCGGGACTGTCACTAAATAACAGCGTACCGCCCTCATCTTTGCTTTTTACTTCCAATTTGTGCATTACATTTGAATCGGAAGATCGAGCTTCTGAAAGATTAACAAACAAGCATGTCTCAAAGAGCAATGCTACTGCTAAAGTTTTCTTTAATAATGTTAATATTCGCAATGAAATCAAATCCTTTTAAAATTTCTGACAAATCTAATTTATATCATTTATTATAACTTTTATCTTAAAGCTAGTCAAGCCTGTCATCATTACCTTTAGAACTAATATTGTCTAAAATATTTATAAAAACCTTTGCATTTAGAATAAAATAGTTTATAATTATAATTGCAATATAGTAACATTACAATAGTATTTTGGATATTTTTTTAAATTTGATGATCAACATGTTTTCAAAGGAGATGATCAAATTGAAACTTGTTAGGAAAATTTTAATCCTATATATAATTTCTTTTTCATTTTTAAATTTGCCCAATGTAGTTTTCGCGGAACCGCATTCAATTCACGCTGAAGGTGAATATAGACTGGGTGATCGTGATACTCGTGAAAAGGCTAAAAAGGCAGCCTTGGAAGATGCTAAACGAAAGCTTACGGAACAAGTTGATTTTTACATAGAAAGTTATACGGTAGTCCATAACTTTAAGGTCACCAAGGATCAAATAAAAAGTTTTGCTCGTGCTAAACTTAAAATAAAATCAGAGAGAGTAGAGTTTTTTGAAAATGGGACTATTTGCAAGGCCTTCGTGACAGCCGTCATTGATGTAAGTCGAATTAATGAACCTGAACCAGACGATGGAAAAGGAAAGAATAAGAAATCAAATTCAAAGTCTGAATATGTTGATTTTGCCAATTTAGAAGCATCACGTACCAGCATAATTAAAGATTTGAGTAAGGCCACTTCATTTACGGCTGCATCTGAATACAAGCTTCAAGAAGTAACTGGAATAACAGATATTGGACACTATGACGAAAAAGGAAGTATTGCAAATTCATTGCAGGATAAGCCCGAAATGAATAAGAATTATCGCTTCGCCGAGCTGGATTCTTTCATTGACGAAGCAGGTGCTGAAAACATAATGGATATTTTAAATCAAAAGAATGATAAAAATGCGAAGGAAAGAATGACTTGGGCAAAACATGATCGTTTAAGAGCAAACAAGTACAAAGACTTGGTTATTAAGGCCGCTTCTGCACTATCAAAGAAAATCAGCAAATTTTTAAGTAAAGCTAATGATATGGATAGAGAGCGCCTGCAAGCCCTTAAAATTGAAGTTGATGATGCAATAAAATTGGTAAAGGCATTAGATATAAAAAATAAAGCCATAGACAAAGTTGTCCAAAAATATGAGAAATTGAATAAAATCGTTGTAAAAAGCAAGTAATTAATATGTTTTACTGGTTGACTTTCATCTTGTATTTTGAGTGTTTACAAATGAGTATTAATCATATTGTGTTCGCATTGAAACTCTCTTCGCTAACAACGATTTGAATTTTGAATTTTATAATGAGAATTAACACAATGAGTTAAATTAAAACTAACATGAGATTATCATACATATTTCTGATGGCGATCTTCATTTTGATTTTTGGATTTGGCTGTCATCAAACCTTTGAGGAACTTACGTTTGAACGCAGTGAGATTGCCATGGGTACAGTCATAACATTAAAGGCCAACGGTGCTAATGCTCAAGCTGCAATCGAAGAAAGTTTTCGCAGGATTACAACACTTGAAGAAACTATCACTGCAGATATTTTAAAGATAGAAACCACTGCCGGATCTATGGATTTTATACAGATTAGTGAAGATACATATAAAATGTTGAAGACGGCGCAAGAATATTCACAACTGACAAACGGTGCCTTTGATGTTATGATTGGTGCTGCTGTTGAGTTATGGAATATAAGTGAAAACAGTGTTAGCGTTCCAAAGGTTCCTTCAAGAGAAGAAATTGAGATCGTAAAACAATTTGTCGGATATGAACACCTTCACTTGATAGAAGAAGAGTGTAGTGCTAGGCTGGATTTGAAGGGTGTTAAAATTGATCTAGGTGCTCTTGCCAAAGGTTATGCTGCTGATTTAGTGCGTCGAATCTACATTGATAATGGTATAACAGACGGCTTGATTGACTTCGGCACAAGCACAATATATGCCTTCAGTAGCAAACGAATCGGCTTGAAAAATCCTCGACAACCTGATACAATCTATAGAATCATTGAGGTTAAAGATGCTGCAATCTCAACCTCTGGCGATTATATTAAATATTTCATCGTTGACGGCAGACGTTATCACCATATAATCGACCCGCGAACATGCAAGCCTTCTCAAAGTGGTGTATCTTCAGTGAGTGTCATTGTTGACGGTAGCAATGAGTATTGTGCAATGATCGCCGATATATTGAGTACGGCTGCCTTTATCAATCCGACACTCAAAGTGCCAAATGCAGAATTTATAATAATTAAAAATGAAACAGGGGGATAACTTTGAATAAGATTTTAGTGATTAATGGACCTAATCTCAATCTTTTGGGTACGCGAGAGCCGGAGATTTACGGCTCTACGACTCTTTCCGACATCAATGCAATGCTCAAGGAACACGCTGACAAACTCGGTGTTGATATTGACTTCATGCAATCTAATATTGAGGGCGAGATAGTTACTGCCATTCAACAGGCGTCCAAAGTTTATGACTTTATCTTGCTAAATGCTGCAGCTTTTACTCATTACTCTGTGGCCATTCGTGATGCCATTGCTGCGGTCTCCGTGCCAGTGATAGAGATTCACCTCTCAAATGTTCACGCTCGTGAGGAATTTCGTCATCATTCAGTTATCGCGCCGGTTGTCATGGGCCAGATTAGTGGCTTTGGTGTTGACAGCTACATCGCTGCACTTGATATTGCCGTTCGCAAACTTCAAAAGATTAGAGGCGAACACAAGGAATGATCTCTTACAGATTAACAGCTCTTCGCGCCTTCCTCGACGAAAAAAAAGTCAATGCTGTCATCATCACCAAGCCTACCAATCTGCACTACTTCAGTGGCTTCACAGGTGACAGTACGGTTTTGATAATCACCCGAAAGAGAAATATACTCATCACTGATGGCAGATACATTGAACAGGCAAAGGTTGAAGCTCCAAAGTTTGAACTCATTGAACAGACTGAAGGACTCTTGAAAAAAGTCTCAGAAGTCCTCACTGAAATCGGTCTCTTGAGTATAGGCTTTGAGGGTAACTTTTTGACAGTTGACGAACTTGACAAGCTCAAGGAACTTTCACCGAAGTTGAAGTTGACATCTATTAAGGTTGACGAGCTTCGACAGATCAAAGATGAGACTGAGATTGCCAAGATTGAGATTGCCTGCGAGATTGCAGACAAGGCCTTTGCAGAGATAGTTAAATTCATTCGTCCGGGTATGCGTGAATTTGAAGTTGCGGCTGAATTAGAGAACATCATGCGTAAACTAGGCTCACAGAAAGCCGCTTTTGATACCATCGTTGCTTCTGGTGTAAGAGGTGCATTGCCGCATGGTATTGCTACCGACAAGATCATTAAGCGTGGTGAGTTCGTCACCATGGATTTTGGAGCGATCTACAAAGGTTATAACTCTGACATAACTCGCACTGTCTTTGTCGGGCGTGCCGACGATCGCCAACGCAATCTCTATAATACCGTTTTGAGTGCTCAACTCCTCGGTTTAGACACAATCAAGCCAAATATCTCCGCTAAAGAGGTTGATGCCACCGTTCGTACACATCTTGAGAAAGCTGGCTTTGCTAAATACTTTCCTCATGGTCTTGGACATGGTGTAGGTCTTGAGATTCACGAGGAACCGCGACTTTCCAAGCTTAGTACTTGTGAAGCACTCAAGCCTAATATGATCGTCACCGATGAGCCGGGTGTTTATCTTCCAAACTACGGCGGAATAAGAATTGAAGATACCGTCCTCGTTACTGACAGCGGAGCAAGGGCATTGACCAAGAGTGATAAGCGGTTGATCGAAATTAATCCGCTCTCTTGACTTAAATGAAAACTTCTGATAACATAGCAATAATAATTTGCAGAGGAAGATGATTTTGATGAAAGTTACCAAACAAGATATTGATACGGTTGCGAGTCTTTCGAGACTTAACATTCACGATGATGAGGTTGAAGGTGTAATGGAACAGCTTGACAAATTCTTGACTTATGTTGACAATCTCAAGGCTGTTGATACAACTGATATTGAGCCGACGACCTATGCGCTGAAAATGCAGAATGTATTCCGTGTTGATGAGGTTAAGCCCTCTCTGCCGCGTGATGCTGCACTCTCAAATGCATCACTTCAAGAAGACGGATATTTTAAAGTACCACGCGTGTTGGAAGCATAAAATATCTTCAATGAGATATTTAGTTTGTATCTTGAGAACAACTAGAGACAGTATTAGGAAAGTATGAATCCGAAAAGTAAAATCTGTCTCAAATAATAAATTAATTAGCAGGGGTGATTAAATGGCATTTTATTACAATGAACCATCTCATACTTTTGGAGAGTATTTACTTGTTCCAGGGTATTCGTCGACGCAGTGCATACCATCTAATGTCAGTCTCACGACACCGCTGGTCAAGTTTAAGCGTGGTGAGGAATCAGCACTTTCAATGAATATTCCAATGACTTCGGCAATCATGCAAGCGGTTTCCAATGACACAATGGCAATCGCTCTTGCCAAAGAAGGTGGAATTTCCTTCATTTACGGATCACAGTCAGTCAAAGAACAGGCAGCAATGGTGCAGCGCGTTAAGAATCATAAATCGGGTTTTGTATCTAGTGATTCCAACATCAAACCGACAACAACTTTAAAAGAGATGCTTGCTCTTCTTGAGCAGACAGGTCACTCCACAATGGCAGTCACTGAGGACGGCAAGCCAACCGGCAAGTTGCTTGGAATTGTCACCAGCCGCGATTATAGGATCAGTCGTATGGACGGATCAGAACAGGCCAAGGACTTTATGACGCCCTTTGACAAGTTGGTCTATGCCGACGCAGACTCTACAACTCTTCCAATGGCTAACGACTTGATTTGGCAGCACAAACTTAATATGTTGCCGCTTGTTGATAAGAAGCAGCGCCTTCGTTATATGGTATTCCGCAAAGACTACACGGACAACAAGACTAATCCGCTGGAGCTTATTGACAACAAGAAGCGTTATATTGTCGGCGCAGGTATCAACACTCGCGACTATGCTGAGAGAGTTCCGGCTCTCCTCAAAGCGGGTGCAGATGTTCTCTGTATCGACTCTTCCGAAGGCTTCAGTGAGTGGCAAAAGATTACTCTTGAATACATTCACAAGAACTTCGGCGATAATGTCAAGGTTGGTGCAGGCAATGTTGTCGACGCAGAGGGCTTCCGATTCTTAGCTGACGCAGGTGCAGATTTTATTAAAGTTGGCATTGGCGGCGGCTCTATCTGCATAACCCGTGAGACTAAGGGTATAGGCAGAGGACAAGCGACAGCAGTAATGGACGTTTGTAATGCCCGTGATGAGTACTTCAAGGAGACTGGTGTTTATGTTCCGGTTTGCTCTGATGGCGGTATCGTCCACGACTATCACATGACGCTTGCCCTGGCAATGGGTGCTGACTTCCTCATGCTTGGACGTTACTTCTCAAGATTTGACGAGTCACCTTCTGACAAGATTAGAATCAATGGAACCTACTATAAAGAGTATTGGGGTGAAGGCTCTAATCGTGCTAGGAATTGGCAGCGCTATGACCTCGGTGGTGATCGGAAGCTGTCGTTTGAGGAAGGCGTTGACTCATATGTTCCATACGCTGGTTCATTGAAAGACAACATCAATAGCACTCTGGCGAAGATTCGCTCAACGATGTGCAACTGCGGCGCTCTGAATTTGTCAGAACTTCGCGATAAAGCCAAGATCACTCTCGTCTCGGCAACAAGTATAGTTGAGGGTGGCAGCCACGATGTAATATTGAGAGATCAATTCTCGATGTAGAGTGTAAAATCTTATAAGAATAAAACAAACCGTCTTGCAAGTTTAATCTCACAAGGCGGTTTTACTTTTTGCTCTCTCTTGGTTGACTTTGCAAAAATCTTGCTATAAAATAATGAAGTTTGAAATTGTAATGTAAGGAGGAGCGGTTGTTTCCGCTGCATTTATCATGAATAATGAACCATTTATCACTATTGCGCTGCCTAAGGGCAAATTATTTAAACTGTCAACAGATATGTTTGAGAAGATCGGCTGGACGGCTGAGGGTCTCTCCGAAAAGTCTCGCAAGCTCGTCATCACAAATGAAGAGCAAAGACTAAAGTTTATCATAACAAAAACCGCTGACGTACCAACCTATGTTGAGTACGGCGCAGCAGATATTGGAATCATCGGCAAAGATGTCATTGCTGAATCAGGTAAAGATATTTACGAGTTACTTGATCTTGGTTTTGGAAAGTGTCACTTGATGATGGCGGTACCAAATGACAAGAAACGCCCAAATCTGCAAGACTACGCCCACACGAGAGTGGCGACCAAGTTTCCGCACATTGCTGAACAATTCTTCTCTTCTCAAGGCATGCAGATGGAATATATCAAGCTCAACGGCTCCATTGAGCTGGGTCCTATCATTGGACTTTCCGAGAGCATTGTCGATATTGTTGAAACCGGCACGACGCTAAAGGAAAACAATCTTGAAGAGATCGTCAGCATTATGGACGCGACGGCAAGGCTGATTGTCAATCGCGTCAGCTTCAAGCTGAAGTTTGAGCGTATAAACTCAATGGTCACTGAACTCAAGAAAGTTTTGGAAGTTTCTCAAATTTAATAATCAGAAGCAAGGGCAATGCCATATACTTCAACAGCACCGGCAGTTTTTAAAACTTTTGCACATTCGCTCATAGTTGTGCCTGTTGTGAAGATATCATCGAGAATCAAAATCCGCTTGCCCTTGATGTGAACTTCTGCACCTTCCGCAAGTTCAAAGGCGCTATCAACCTCTCTCTGGCGTTCTTCTCGTTTTTTATCGTACAAATGTTCCGTGTCCTTAATTCGCAGCAATAGCCGCTCCATTGGTATATTTTGCTGATTAAGCCACTCACCAAAGATCAGCTCAACTTGATTAAATCCACGTTCTCTCTCGCGATTGACATGTAAAGGCACCGCTGTCGCTAGATCAATCTTCTGGAGCATTTCTTTCAACTTGATATTTGAGTTGAGCGCCTTGTCCAAGATTTTCTTTATCGTTGGCAATTCGCCGAGTTTTTTGTTGAATTTTATGTCCCAAATTATACGTTGGGTGCCGCCTTTGTACTTCGTCAGTCTCCATGTCTCTTTAATCTGTAGTCTCAAATCATGAGAACAGTCAATGGACAAGATATTCTCTTCACATTCACTACAAAGAATATCACTGCGATTTTCGATATATCTCTCACATATCGGACAGCGCGGCGGATAGAAGAAGTCTAACACCATGTCGATAATGTATCCAAAGGCTTTTCTTGAGTTCATGATAGTACTTTATCAATAATTCCGCCGCCAAGAACTATGTCATCATCATAAAATACGATAGATTGGCCAGTAGTAACCGCTCTTTGAGGTATATCAAAGGTTACTTCCGCCTTTTCGTCATCGAGTTCTTCTACAACACAGTCGGCGATTCTCGGACCGTATCTTACCTTAGCTGAAACTTTGAGCGGGAATGTTTGAGGATATATCCAGTGAATATCGACGGCAGTGAGTCTCTTTGAGAATACATCGTCAGCACCGCCTACCACAACCTGCTTGTTTGGAATATCCAGCTTGACAACATACAATGGCTTTTCAGCGGCAATACCCAAGCCCTTGCGCTGACCGATAGTATAGAATGATGCGCCCTTGTGGTGTCCTAATACTTTACCGTCGACGCTTACAATCTCACCAGGTTGCAATGCGTCAGCGTTTTTATTTGAATTTTTTAGCAGGAATGTCTTATAATCATCGTTGGGTACAAAGCAAATCTCTTGGCTGTCCGGCTTATGAGCTACCGGCAAATTCAACTTCTCGGCTAAAGTCCTAGTCTCATCTTTGGATTGTAATCCCATTGGAAAAAGTATTCTTGAGAGTTGTTGTGCTGTCACATTGTAAAGAACATATGACTGATCCTTCTTGCGGTCTACACCCTTCTTGAGATAGAATTGGCCGTTGATCTCCTCAATTCTGGCATAATGTCCTGTTGCGAGGTAGTCTATTCCAAGCTCATCAATGAAGTTAAACAGTTTTCCGAATTTGATGTACCTGTTGCAGGCAATACAAGGATTGGGTGTACGACCTTTAAGATACTCACCAATAAAATTGTCAACTACCTTGTTTTGAAATTCCTCATGGAAATCGATCACATAATGAGGAATAGATAAAAAATCAGCCACACGACGTGCATCGTTGGCTTCATTTGAAGAGCAACAGCTTCGATCACCAGAGTAAAGTGCAGAGACATCAGAAGTGAGCTGCATGGTTATACCTATGACCTCAAAACCTTGTTCAAGTAATGTTGCAGCAGTCAAAGAACTATCTACGCCGCCGCTCATTGCTACTGCTACCTTTTTTTTCGCCAAATATGTCACTTCCTGTTAAGAACGTCTAATTAACCAGTCCTGCCGCTTTCTTTGCATCTTCACGATACAAATCACGGACGATTGCATAAGAAATTAAATTCTCCACAAATTTTGCCATTGACCTGTCACTTAAATACCAAAGCTTTCTTTTGTTTAGTTTGCCGAGTATATACACATCTCCATTTATGATTGATGGATACAGAGTTTTTACATATTTTTCACGCAAGATAGCGTTCCTGCCCGTACCTATTGCACCAAGGCCAATATGACCTTTATGAGAGAAAGTACAGGTTCTTCCTTTAATAGTCATATAATCGTCAACTGCAAGCTGCAGAGAATGATGAGGTTTGCCCTCTTCGCCAACTTGCACGGAAACGCAAAGAATAGAGCGTACCCTATTTAAAAAACGATGCATGCCTATGCCGACAATTAATTCAATGTCACGAAATAATACTCTAAAACGACGATAAGGCCCGTAATAGCCGCCGCCCTTGGTGCCAATTTGCAACATTCTAACACCCATATCTTCAAGTAAAGTAAAGATTTTATATTTTCTATCCGGCAGCGTGTGATCTGGATCAAGTAAACATTCATAAAGATTCGCCATGAGGACAGCCTTGTCATCTTTGAGATTTTTGGCTATTCTCTTTTTTTTTAAAATCGGAATCAAGGTTGGCAATTTCTCAAATGGCAGTCTGACATAATTGTCAAAAGTTCTTCTTCTCAAGAATTGACCACCTCCTGCTGTTCTCCGTTCAACACAATAGCACCGCGAATATCAAGAGAAAGAATCAAAGACTTAGTTTTAATATCATGCTCTAAAAATGCTTGAGCCATGGAAGCCGCAACTTCATTTTCTATATGACTTCTTTCTAAGGTAAAAGCGATGAGACAGGGGCCGGCACCTGACATTGCCACTCCAAGAGCGCCTGCATCTTTAGCAGCCTGGAATACATCTGTCATGCCAGGTATGAGTTCAGCTCTATATGGCTGGTGTATGACATCATCAAAGGCATTTTTCAAGAAGCGTTCCTTACCCTTAATGAGAGCACCGATCAACATAGAAGCTCTACCTATGTTAAAGATAGCATCTTTAATTGGAACCTCTTTTGGCAGCACTTGACGAGCCATTCTGGTCGAAAGTGGGAAATCTGGTACAGCTACAACGAGTTTCAACTTCATTTTAGGTACAAATGAGAAAGTCTGCACTTGACCTTTGTTTACTATACTTACAGTTACTCCTCCGAAGAGAGCAGGTGCAACATTATCAGGATGTCCTTCAATATCGGTTGCAAGTCTCAAAAGCTCATTGCGATTTAGAGGATTGCCAAGTATGGCATTAGCTGCCTTGATACCTGCAACAATAGCTGCGGCGCTGCTGCCAAGTCCTCGCGACAATGGAATGTGATTTTCCATGCGAATTACCGCGCCCTTAAATTCTTCAGCAGCGCCAGCACGTTCAAGTAGCATACGAATAGAACGCCAGACTATATTTCTGTCGTCGGTTGGAATATTACTTGCGCCCTCGCCGGTACTCTCAATTACTAACTTCGGTTCTCTCAAAAGTGTCAGTTGGAGGTCATTGTAAATTGTACAGGCAAGCCCTATGCAATCAAAACCCGGACCACAGTTTGCGCTTGTCCCAGGCACTCGCACTCTTATGGTATGACTTTGTATATCCTTTAAATTCTGCGAGTCGTTTTTCATCTCGCCCTCCAAATATCAATCACATTCAACGCGAATCATACTACGAACACCATCAACAACCGGCAGAGCTTTCAGCTTCTCTTCAGCATTGAGGATATTCTTATACTTTACTTTATGAGTAATCACAACTATTTCAGCGTGATCCGTCTCAGCACTGTTAGTCTGAACGACAGAACGCAAACTGACACCGGCATTACCAAATTCAGTTGCTATAGCACCGAGGACACCAGGTTTGTCGTCAACAAGCAGACGAATATAATAAGAAGTTTCACTCTCTTCTATTGGGCAAAGCGGCTTATTGTTGAAACAAGTGCAGCCGATATGAAGTTCAACACCGTTGATCACATTGCGCGCGATATTCATAATATCAGAAACAACAGCAGAAGCAGTCGGAAGTGAACCAGCACCCGGACCAAAGAACATAGCTTGATTGATTGCATCACCACGAACGAAGATAGCATTGAGCACGCCACTGACGGAAGCAAGCGGGTGAGATGTAGGCAAGAAGACAGGGTGGACACGCGCTTCTATACCTTTTGGTGAATCTTTGCAGACAGCGAGAAGTTTAACAACATAGCCGAGACTCTTGGCATATTCAATGTCTTCTGGAGTGATTTTGGTGATACCTTCGCGATAAACATCATCAAGCGTTACACGTGAATTGAACGCCAAAGATGCTAGTATAGCTGCCTTGCGCGCTGCATCGAGACCTTCAACATCAGCCGCCGGATTAGCTTCGGCAAATCCCATTGCTTGAGCTTCTTTCAAAACTGCATCATAATCAGCGCCGTTCTCACTCATCTTGGTCAACATGTAGTTGGTCGTGCCGTTGACAATTCCCAAAACTTCAGTTAAATGGTTGGCAATGAGAGATTCTTTGAGAGGTCTGATTATTGGAATACCACCACCGACACTTGCCTCAAATGCAAACTCAACATTATTCTTCTCGGCTGTCTCGAATAGCTCTTTGCCGAATTGTGCAATACAGTCCTTATTTGCAGTGACGACGTTCTTGCCATGCTCCATCGCCTTAATCATAAAATCTTTGGCGACTTTAGTTCCACCGATCAGCTCAATGACTATCTTTATCTCAGGATCATTTATAATCTCATTAAAATCAAAAGTTGTATTCAGACCTTCAAGAATTGGCTTGCCAACATCTGCTTGGATAATAAGCACTTTGTCCAATTTGATCTTTACACCAGCACGTTGAGCGATAACATCAGCATTTTGCTGCAAAACTTTAATGACGCCTCCGCCGACGGTACCGCTGCCAAGCAAGGCAACCTTTACTTCTCCGTTAGAATTTACCATAAAAATGCGTGCGAAAGGGCACGCCACCTCCTTTTTAATAACTGTAAATTTAATTTTTTTTGCTTTTGCTTTTATTTATAGATGTATTGTTAATCCTTCCCATGATCTCCATATATCGAACGCCTTTAATATTTCTCAGCTTAGAGAAGAGATCATAAGGATTGATTTTCATAGGAGTGGTATCAAAGGAAATATTTATACTCATTATATCATTAATTGGAAAACCTTGATTTACAGTGAGAATTTTGCCTAAATGTTTAGAGATCAAAGCGACTATATCAGATATAGTATTTTCTTGACCTTCTGTCTCAAAAACCAATGTAAAAATCTTTTCATTTGTTGCTTCGTAAAATGGAATTATTGCATTTTTATATCTTTGATAATAACTAAAGTTGACATCAAATTCTTCTAAAGCATCTTTTATAGTGATAGCCTCACCGCGATAAATAGCTTCTTTTGCTTTTAGAACTTGTAGAAGCTTTTTAGGTATAGCGTCTCTTCTGACTAAATACATATCACTTTCAGTGATTTTCAACCTTCTTGGTGGTATAACGCGACTGCGATACTCTTCTTGTTTGATAGAAGTTGATGTTTTAATTTTTGGCTTCTTTGAATTAGATTTAGAAGCAGGATTAGAAGATTTAGTTTTACTTATCTCTGTGAGATTGAGCGTATCGGATTGCTGTTTTGTTTTAGTTTTGTCTCTTTTGATAGATACATTGGAGTTTATCAGTCTTTTTTCCATCTAATGCCACCTGTTGCCACAACTTAGAAAATACTAATAGCAAAATATTCGCCAAAAGTTTTATACTCTCCTGCCTGTCTTAAAAAAAGTTTTGAACACATGTCAGTAAAAATGGCAATAAAAAAAGTCCACTCTAAGCGGTGGTAATTTAATGAACAGTTTGTTGTATTTAAGCAGCTATTAAATTTTGTGAAAGGTTAAAGTATACTCCGTGCCTTTCCAAAAGGTCTTCATGCGTTCCTTCTTCAGTGATGTTGCCTTTCTCAAGGACGAGGATTCTGTCAGAATTTTGGATTGTTGCGAGACGATGGGCAACGGTGATTGTAGTACGATTCTCTGAGAGCTTCTGCATTGCCTTTTGAACAAGACGCTCGGTCTCATTATCGAGAGCCGAAGTTGCCTCATCAAGGATTAGGATTTTGGGATTGCGAAGGAACATACGGGCGATTGCAAGACGTTGTTTTTGTCCGCCACTGAGCTTGACACCGCGTTCACCGATAAAGGTATCGTAACCGCTCGGCAGGTCTTTTATGAACTCATCAGCTTCAGCAAGTTTAGCGGCATTGACAATCTCTTCGTCAGTAGCATTAGGGCGTCCATAGGCAATGTTGTCCTTTACGGAAGCACTGAAGAGGAAAGTGTCTTGTTGAATCATGCCAACGTCACGGCGCAGGCTGTCCATTCTCAGTGTCGTAATATCTTTGCCGTCAATAGAAATGCTACCGCCGTTCAAATCATACATACCGAGTAGAAGTTCGCAAAGGGTAGTTTTGCCGCCGCCGGTCATTCCGACAATTCCGACATGTTCGCCGGCTTCGATTTTAAGGTTGAAGTCGTTAAATATAGGCGTGCCATTATCATAGGAGAATTTAACATGTGAAAACTCAATGCCTTGGCTATCGACATTTGACTCAAGATGTGCTGTACGATTAGCACTGACCTCACCAGACTCTGGCAGATTCATTAACTCTTGATAACGATATACACCCGCCATGCCACGTTGATAGGTTTCAGTCAACATCATGAGCTGAAAGACCGGTCTCATGCAAATCATCATATACAGCAGGAAAGCAACTAGATCGCTGACCGTCATCATTCCGAGACTTATCAGAACACCACCGATAACCGTTATGACAAGGTTCATTAAGTTGGAGAAGAAATCCATCCCGCCGTGAAGCCTGCCGACAGTTTTAAAGGAATCTTCCTGCACTGAAAGCAAACTTTCACCAGCTTTCAGCATTTTGTCTAATTCGCGCTCCTCCGTGTTGAAGGTTTTAACCAGGCGAATACCGTTGAGACTCTCTGAAATTTGTCCGCTAAGGTCACCAGTGTTCTGACGCGCCTGCATGAACATTTTTTTCATGTCGCGATTCATTGTTGCCGCCTGCCAAGTCTTAAAGAGTAGCAGAGCAGTCACTATTGTCGCAAGCTGCCAGTTAAGGTAAAACAGCAGCCCGATTGAGCCGATCATTGTGATGGTGCAGGTGACAAAGAGGTGAGGAATAGCAAACATCAGATTACCAACCTCGGCTATATCATTAACTAAGCGTGAAAGAAGTTGTCCGCTCTGGGCGTTATCATAGTAAGAATAGCCCATTCTGAGCATGTGGCGAAAGAGTTTTTCTCTCATTGAGAACTCAATCCTGGCACCCATTCCACGCCCAAGACATTCTATTTTATAGTTGAGGTAGTAGCTTGACGCATAGACGAGGAGCAGACCTGCCGAGACAGCAACCATATTTGCTGAAATTCCATTGGGCAGAAGCTCGTCCATGATGTAGCGAATCATCATCGGTGAAAGAAGTCCCAGACCCGCGCCAATCAGTGAGCCAAGTACTACAAAGGATACGATCTTTTTGTGTGGACTGTAGCAGTCTAAAAACCAATTAAGTTGTGCTTGAAGCATTTCCATCTCCCTCCATTCGTTAAGCAATTATTTGCCTTACGCTAATATTTTAGAGTTTTTTCATTTGGAAGTCAAATTAATTTTTTCTAATCTTTGACTATATTGAAGCTCTTCACCAACGATTTAAGAAGTTCGATTTAAAGTAAATTATCATTCATTGATTCTTCTGGAAAATGCGGTTTCAATATAGCTGCAAATTCTTCTATATACTTTTTTGTAATCTCCGCTCTCCAAAATGCATAGTATTTTCTATACATGTGGTTTTCTTTATGTACTATTGGCACATACTTAATTATTGATGATTCTTTCGGCTTTCTGGTAAATTCAATCGGAAAATATCCTTTGTTTGATACAACCATTAAATGTGCTTCTTCCAAATTTTCAGCATATATAAAATCGCCTTTTACTCCGAGATATTCTCTATAAAACATTTCTTCATTATGTTCTTGATAAGGCGGCGCAATCAATATTATCGGCGTGTTCTTCAAATCGTCCATCGTTATTACTTTCAGTTGTGCAAGCGGATTATTCACGGGCAATTCAGCGTATACATATTTATTGGTTAGAAAGTAATTGACATACTGCTCTGACGGTTTGCGTCTCAAATCGCTAATCACCATGTCTGCCTTGCCTGTCCGCAAATAATCATAAAGTTCTTCATGCGTGCCATTTACAAGATGTAGAATTACTTCAGGATTTTTGTTACTAAATTCTGTTATGGTCTCTTTCAATTCTGATCCGTCATAATGTCGTAGATAACCTATCACAAGATCATGCTCGACACCTTTTTCAAGTCTCATCATCTCAGCGAATAATCTGTCAAAATCACTAACTATTACTAAACTCTTGCGATAAAAATACTCTCCTGCAGTCGTTAGTGATATCTTTCGACGATCTCTTTTTATTAATTTTACACCTAATTCATTTTCTAGTGCTTGTACTTGCTGCGAAATTGCCGATTGTGAGATATAACACTCTTCCGCTGCTTTTGTGAAATTTTGATATTTCACCACTGACTGAAAATATTTCATTTGTTTTATCATAAACTGCCTCCAGTTTATCAAACGAGCATTTTATAATAAAAAAGCAGTAATTTTCACAACACTACCGCTTTTTCAAAAATATTATATTAGTCTCTATGCCTTCAGTGAGGTCTCAACTCTTTGTACTAAATCTTCAGGCACAAATGGCTTCTTGATGTACCCTATGGCACCCATTTTACCCGCTCGCATAACAGTTGATTTATCCGAGGAAGCCGTCAAGAATATCACCGGAATCTGATTCCAATAGTCATGCTTTTGAATAAGTTCCATAACTTTTATGCCATCCATGCCTGGCATCTGAATATCAAGCAAGATTAAATCAATTTTGTCACCACTTTGCAGAGTCCGCAAGCACTGTAAACCGGAATTAGCCTTAATTACATTATATTCAGGTATTTGAGTAAGTGTAAACTCAGCCATCTTCAACATCATATCATCATCATCAACAATCAAAATATTGTACATTGACCTCACCTTTCAATCTCGAGACAATTAATCTTTATTTATTATAGCACAGAATTTAGAATTTGTACAGACTGCAGAAATGTCTACAAAATTTAAATTAATTTTTCGTATTGACTATTCTTTTAAGATGATGGTATGAGAAACAGAGATGAACAGCAAAAAATTTCTTTAATGTATTGACAAATATGAAATTTATGCTATAATTCACATATTGTTAATATTTTTGTTGCCGACTTAGCTCAGTTGGTAGAGCAGGTCATTCGTAATGATCAGGTCGTAGGTTCAAATCCTATAGTCGGCTCCAGCGAAATCAATGCCTCGGAGATGTTTCTGAGGCTTTTATAATTTCAAAATTTAACCTAAATATACGAGAAAATTTCCTCTTCTAAATTGTTAGACTATATCGCGTCGCTATAATTGATGAGAATTGAAATATATGCTATACTGAAAGAGAGTGATAATATGAGTCAATTCATTGGAGCAAAAGGAATCATTGAGAAGAAGAAGAAATATATAATGCCCTGTTTGGGACACTTTTACAGCGATCCGCCGCAGTTTGTCAAAGGGAACATGCAATATCTTTACGATGTTGAAGGCAAGAAGTATTTGGATTGCTACGCTGGAGTTAGCGTTATTAACTGCGGCCACTGCAATCCAGAGATCACCTCTAAGATGTGTGAACAGATACAAACGCTTCAACACGTCTGCAATATTTACCTAACAGAGAACTTCGTCAACCTTGCAGAGAGACTGGCCGAAGAGACACCTGGCGACTTACAAAAGACTTTCTTCTGCTCAACTGGCACCGAAGCTAACGAAGGCTCACTGCTTTTGGCGTCAATCTATACAAAGAGTAGCGAGTTTATAGCCTTGCAGAGTGGTCTTCATGGTCGGACTAAACTCACAATGAGCTTAACAGGTATTGGAATGTGGAGGACTGATCCTAATCCTGTCGGTGGTATACACTTCGCGCCAAATCCTTACTGTTACCGCTGCCCGCTCAACAAAAAATATCCTGAATGTGATCTGGAATGTGCAAACAGGGTTGAGGAAGTTATTAAGACGGCGACGAGTGGCAGGCCCGCTGCACTGATTGCAGAATCCATTCAAGGCAATGCTGGCATTGTTGTACCACCTGAAGGCTACTTCAAACGCGTCAAGGAGATACTCAATAAATATGGCGCCTTGCTCATTGCTGACGAAGTGCAGACAGGTTTTGCACGCTCCGGCAAGATGTTTGCCATTGAGAACTTTGATGTAGTGCCGGACATCATGAGCGTCGCTAAGGCTCTCGGCAATGGACAACCGATTAGTGCTTTTATTTCAACTGCCAAGATTGCTGATACTTATACTCGTCCAGGCGCTTCAACCCTCGGCGGCAATCCGGTCTCAAGTGTTGCGGCTCTTGCTGTGCTGGACTATATAAAGAGTCACAATCTCATGCAAAATGCTAAAGAGCGCGGCGAACAGCTCAAGAGCGGCTTGATTGAGCTGGCTAAGAAGCACTCTATAATTGGAGATGTCAGAGGACTTGGATTGATGATTGGTGCTGAGTTTGTCCACTCGGACAAGACGCCCGCTTTCGAGGAACTCGACAAAGTGTTAGAGGAGCTAAAAGACCGCGGTTTTATTGTCGGTAAGAATGGCGTCGGACGAAATGTTATGGCTTTCCAACCGCCGCTCATCATAACCGAGGAGAATGTCAACGATATTCTCAACGCCGTTGATATGGTCTTGAGTGCAAATAAATTATAATAATATTTGATATTGATGGTGAAGGTTTAAATGATAAACTCTATTATTAAGAGAGTTAAACAATTTTTCAGAGCGCTTGGTGCAAAGCTGTCTGCTGATGACAATGTATATATTTCAGCTCACCTTTCACCCAAGGAGCAGAAGTTATTCTTTGCTATGGAGATTGTGGATCAATATCACTGCTTGCATGTGGCATATACTCTTGAGCGCCTTGTAATTGAGGACGCCCAGCGCATTGATCGTGAATTTCTACTCCGTTGTGCCCTTCTTCACGACATTGGCAGAGTTAAAGGTGATATGTCCCTCTTTGGCAAGGTTTTTGTTGTGTTAATCACTGCCTTATTGCCGAGTTTTGCAGATGATCTTGAACGCAAAGGCAGTCATTTGCTCTACATCTATAGGCATCATGCCGAGATTGGTGCAAAGAAGTTGCAAGATATAGGTCTCTATAGAGAAGCAAAGATCGTTGCAAAGCACCACTCTCCACCTTCTGCAAATGATCCTGCTGAATTGAGACTTCTACGCATTGCCGACGATAAAAACTGAACAAATTGCAAGATATTTGAAAGCTAATATTTCTGCCGCAGCTTGGGCAAAATTTAACGATTAGAAAAACTCAATAAAATAGAATGAATCCATCTCAAGGCAAATATTCAAACAGCTATCTATCATGTTGCAGGTAGCTGTTTTTGATTGAAGAAAAAATTTTAATAAATTTCTGATTCTTATTGCAATCAGTTGAAATTTGTGTTATATAATAATTAGTAATGATATTATTACATATTTTAATGAAGGAGACGATTGTTGTTTACAAAATGAGTAAAGAAGCCTTGAAAGTCAAAGAAGCTGAAAAAGCCTTTGATCAAAAGAGACGAACAATAGGACTCTTCGGAGCTCCGATCCTTGCAATCCTGGTATTCCTCACGCCAATAGATGCGCTTACACTAGAAGCCCACAAACTATTGGCAATAATGGTACTTGTAGCACTTTGGTGGATTACTGAACCTGTACCGATACCCGTCACTTCACTTATTGGACCAACACTCGCCGTCATAACAGGTGTCGTGCCGGTTGGTACTGCCTTCGCAGCCTTCGCAAATCCCATGATATTCCTCTTTATGGGCGGTTTTATACTTGCTAAGGCAATGATGTCGCATGGACTTGACAAGCGATTTACCTATTGGCTACTGTCTCGTTCATGGGTTGGATCAAATCCGAGAAGAATCTTTTTAGCTATTGGTTTAGCTGCTGCCTTGTGTTCCGGCTGGGTCAGTAACACTGCAACGGCAGCAATGATGTTCCCAATTTGCTTGGGACTTCTCAACTCAATCAAAGAAATGTTTGCAGCGAATGGCAGAACTATTGACCTGCACGATTATAAATACGCTACAGGTTTAATGCTGATGACTGCTTATTCCTGCTCAATCGGCGGTGTCTTAACACCAATAGGCACGCCGCCTAATTTGATTATGCTCGGTTTCCTCGACCAGATGGCAGATTTACATGTTTCATTCTTTCAATGGATGATTTGGGGTTCAATCGCGATGGTTGTATACTTCATAATTGCCTATGTCGTTATATCAAAGCTGTTTCCTGCTGATGTTGACAAGATTGATGGTGCTGAAGAGTTCATTAAATCGAAAATAAATGAACTTGGAAGCTGGAACAGAGCACAAGTCAACACATTGATTGCCTTCTTGGTGGCAGTAATACTTTGGATAACACCAGGCTTTCTGTCAATCGCTCTTGGTTCAACTGATCCTACATTGAAGATGTACAACAGACTATTCCCTGAAGCTGTCGCGGCAATGGGTGGTGCGTTGTTGCTCTTCATCATGCCCGTCAACTTTGCTCGCCGTCAATTTACACTCACCTGGAAAGAAGCAATGGAAGGCATAGAGTGGGGTACACTCATTCTCTTCGGTGGTGGACTTGCAATGGGCGGAATGATGTACAAGACCGGACTTTCTCAATGGGTAGGCGATTTGATTGTAGACAGTCTCGGCGGTGATCCTTCACAATTCGCGATGGTTGCAATCTTCTCGGTGATGGCACTTCTTCTTTCGGAACTCACAAGTCATACCGCAGCAACCAATATGATAGGACCTCTTGCGATAACTGCGGCAATCTCAGCAGGAATGAGTCCAATTCCGGTTTCTGTCGGCATTGCGTTGAGTTCTTCATTGGGCTTCATGCTGCCGGTATCAACTCCGCCTAATGCCATTGTCTACGCTTCCGGCTATATCCCAATCACAAAGATGATAAAGACCGGCGTTTACATTGACTTCATTGGTATAGCCTTCGTTACGATTCCGCTGGCAATCTACCTTGTAAGTTGGATAACAGGATAATAATAATACCGATTTTATCTTCTTCTAATTTCGCGTAGTTCTTCTA
>JAFVEZ010000054.1 GCA_017475745.1 Selenomonadaceae bacterium | reverse complement strand
GTCACCAAAGAGCCTGTCAGCACCGTTACCACCTTGAATAGAGTCACTGCCGGCACCACCGTAAAGAGTGTCATTGCCGGCATCGCCAAAAAGCTTATCAGCACCAGCACCACCTTGAATCGAATCGTTGCCCGCACCACCATAAACAGTGTCAACACCAGAACCGCCGCGAATCGTGTTGGCAAGTGAATTACCTGTGATTTTTACTGCTGTCGTCCGGCTTGAAGCATTAATGAGTCTAACAGTTGAGCTGACCGTCACCGATGAGGAATCGGAATTGGTAACCGTCTTGATAGTATCATCACTAGAACCTCCGGAAGTAGTATCAGTGCCACCCGAAGTAGTACCAGTACCGCCGGAAAGTGTACCTATAATGTTCAAAATCGCAGAGCTTGCACCTTCAACAGTGAGTTTGCCACTGCCAACACTGATTATAACATCGTCACCGCTCACGACCGTTGAGTAGGCACCGCCGGTTATTCTGATTGTATCATCGTTGGTGTAGCCGATAACAATATCATTGCCGTCGCCAGAGCTATATTGAATGATACCGTTGCCGCCGCCGAATTGAATAGTGTCGTTACCTGTGCCGCCGCTGATAGTGATATAACTGCCAATGTTGCTGATAAAGTCATTACCGGCACCGCCGCTGATATAAACATTGTGGTCGTCTGAGTTTTCAATAGTATCGTTGCCGGAGCCACCAATTACAGCAGAGTAATGAGACCAGTTCCAGAGGTAATTGCTACCAGAAGAGCCGAGGACGGTAGAACTGTCACTATAGTTCCAAACAGAATCATTGCCTGAACCCGCAACTATTGAAACCTTTGTGGCGTCGCTGTAGCTGCGAATGGAGTCATTGCCGTCCAAAGCACTAATCGTTGCACTAGAGACAGTGTTACCTATGGTATCATCACCTGAAGTACCTACAATGAGTTTAGTGCTATCAGCAGAGAGAGTATCGCTTGATGAGGTGCCGGAAACCGCGACATTGTTCGCGTAAAGAGTGTAGCCGTTCGTGATGACATTTGAAGCCGTACCACTGAAAGATGAGATATAGGTATCGCCTGTAAGGTACCACTTGCTTGTTGAATCAAGAGTGACATTGACCGTTCCGACTGTTGTTGATACTGAAGTACCGGCGGCGTTGGTGATGCTCCCGCTGATTCCACCGTTTAGAGTAGTGGAATCAGTGAGATTGAGCGTCAGTGTCGAATCATCGCCGACGAGAATAGAGCCTTCAAGGAGCTGACCACTGGCACTGAGTGTAGCGATATTACTACCGCCGCTCCAACCGTCATCGCAAACGGAAAGAAGAACGCCGCTGGAGTCGGTGTTGTTGATCGTGACGCCGTTGAGACTAATCACAGCGCTGGTGTTGGTAACATGGAAAACATGACCGCTCTTGCTGTTGAGGACACCACCCGTCATGCTGAATGAAGACTGACCGCTCGAAGCATCGCCGCTCATCGACTGATATATCATAATGCTGTCAAGGAAAGTTGCATTACCGTTACGGGTAGTATTGTTGGCAGTCAAAGTACAATTAGAAAGCGCAATGGAGCCTGTGCCCTCAATGCAAGTACCTTCGGACTTATTGGAGACCAGCACAGCATCGCTGACCTTGATGTCCGCCGTCGAGTAGATAGCAGGCGAACCGGTGCCATTCGAGGTAAAGGAGCCGCCCGTAACCGTAACCCAACCGCCACCGCGATCTGTTCTGATAGGCGCCGAGGAGCCGCCGCTAGTGGTGACGTTGATATTCTCAGCGATAGTCGTACCGCCGTAGGTCGTCATGATGCCGCCGCTACCGTCGCCTGTCGTCTTGATAGTCGTACCGAAGAGATAGACCGCAGTGCCATCGCCGGTTGCATTAGTCGTGCCGCTGTTGGCACCGTAGCTGAAGACACCATTGGCACCCGCCGCAGAGGTGTTGACTGTACCGCCGATCACCGAAGTCGATCCGCCGCCTTTGCACATTATGGCTGAGTTGATACCATAGAAGCTGTAGTCATCGCTTGCAGATGTACCGCCGCTCTTCTCGACAGTCGCACTGCTGATCGTAACAGCACCCGAAGTGCTAATCAGCAGCGCGTTTTGGTCTGCGGTGCTTGAGGTGTAGGAAGCTCCACTGACGACGGTGCTTGCAGTGATAGAGTTGGCTGCGCTCCAGCTCACTGAACTAGAGGAACTACCACCAGGACCGCCACTGGAACCGTCCGGCGGTGCACTTGGCGGATCATTCGCAAACCTCTGTAAGTTGAAGTCAATGTCATACATAGTAATTCTCCTTTATACAGAATATAGTCACAGGCCGAAGCGCTCAAAGATCATATCGACATTGCGAAGGAACCACTCATGATTAAAACAACCGTCAATCTCGGACTTGCTGAGGTACTTGGTGATGTCCGGATCACTTTCAACGTTAGTCTTGAAGTCTTGCCCTTCCAACCAGCGCTTCATGGCATTGCGCTGCACCCACTTGTAGGCGTCCTCACGAAGCACACCTTTGCCGACAACCTCAAGCATAAGGCGCTGACTGTAGATAAGTCCGCCGGTGCGATTCATATTGTGGAGCATTGCTTCAGGATAGACCAGCAACTTATTGACGATGTTGGTGATCTTGCGTGTACAGTAGTCGACGTTTATAGTCGAATCTGGCAAAATGACGCGCTCAACACTGCTGTGTGATATGTCGCGCTCATGCCAAAGAGTAATATCTTCCATTGCTGCAATGGCATTACCTCTAACTAGTCTTGCCATACCTGCGACGCGCTCACAGTTGATAGGATTGCGCTTGTGTGGCATTGCTGATGAGCCTTTCTGACCAGGTGAGAAATATTCCTCAGCTTCGCGAATATCCGTACGCTGAAGATTTCTGATCTCGGTTGCAATCTTCTCAAGGGTCGAAGCAACTATCGCCAGCGTTGTCATGTACTCAGCATGACGGTCACGCTGAATGACTTGAGTAGCCAATCTCGCTGGCGTCAATCCCAATTTCTTGCAGACCAGCTCTTCAATCTTCGGATCAATATTTGAGTAAGTGCCAACCGCTCCGCTGAGTTTGCCAACAGATACAATCTTCTTGGCATGTTCAACGCGCTCAATGTCACGCTCAACCTCATCACTCCAGAGCAACAGCTTGAGACCGAAGGTCATTGGCTCGGCATGGATACCATGAGTGCGTCCAATACAAGGCGTGTGCTTAAACTCAACGGCACGTCGACGCAATACTTCAAGGAATTTCCTCAAATCATCAAGTATAATATCAGCCGACTGCTTCATCATCAAGCAGATTGCTGTATCCTTGACATCACTAGAGGTGAGACCCTTATGGACGTACTTTGAATCATCGCCGACATTCTCCGCCACATTCGTCAAGAAAGCGATAATATCGTGATGAGTGACAGACTCAATCTCTTTGATACGGTCAATATTAAAGGTAGCCTTGGCACGAATATTGGCAGCAGCTTCTTTGGGAATTTCACCCAGTTCAGCCATAGCATCGCAGGCAGCCATCTCAACATTTAAAATGGTCTGCCACTCGTTCTGCAGCGACCAAATATTACCCATTTCCGGCAGAGTATACCTCTCTATCAATGTAAATTCCCCCTTATATTAGTGGTTAATCTTCAACTGTTATCAGATTGCTTACTTACTATAAACTCTAAAACTTCGGCAAAAATTCCCGCAAGTATTTATACTTCTCCGCTGCTTTAAGTGAATCTTGATTGTAAAATGTCAAAGTCTTAAGCAAGCTATCATCTACAGCATAATATTCTGCCGTTAGTTTGCCTTTTAAATAATACTTGCTTCCAATTATACTAAAATCCCAATCACCCCGATTGGTAGTTATAAAATCAATCAAATATCCAGAAGAATCTTTGAGGAACAAATGAAGTCTCTCAAGAAGTTTTAGAAAGTCTTGAAACCGATTGTATTTATATGAACAGTGTGCATGATAAATAAGCAAAATCGTTTTATCGTCGATCTCTTCTCTATGTCTTATCTTCTTAATACTTGGAATATTACTTGAATTTTTTAAAGAAACTAAAATATTATGCATATCCTTTTCATCAAAAAGTCTGATTAAAACTCTGATATACATACCTATCTCAAGATGTTCTTTCTCGATATCTCTGAGCATCGCTTTATCTCCTGATTCAATTATCAAATATTAAATATTTATAAAATAGTGATTACAAAGATCGACTAGTTCTTCCACAATGAAGGCGTGAAATGCGGCAAAGGATAAATTCTCCGTCATAGCGGCAAATGTATACTGTCCAACTGACCAAGCCGCAGCGTTGGTATTTTCATTGACTCTTGCTATATAAATAGTCATTCCAGAACTCAAATCGACTTTCCACTTGACACCATTGACACCACTAATATCTTGTAGCTTCTCTTCTGGTGAACGCTTATAAGTTCTGACTGAAAGTGTTACCGATGGCTCCCAACGCTTACTGTAGCGAATCTCAACTATATTTCCACTAATAACCGCAATATAATTCATTGCAAAGCCAGACTTCCTTGGAATATAGAGCGGAATAAACCCAACCTTCTTGGCAGCGTCCTCAAAGTTAGAATAAGTAACTATCGGATTTTGAACATCAGTTTGTGGGATTTCATTTTTTTTTACATTATCATCTACATCTGCATTAACCGTATTAACCTGTGCAGCAGTATCAGTTTCATTAATTTTGGAATCATCATCATTCTCAATATTTTCGTTGCTGACTGAACTGGTATCATCATCAATCGACTCATCACTCGCTGCATTGTTTGAGCTATTATCAAAAACCTCTATATCTTCCTTGAGAGTCACATTGGCATCATTCTCTTTTCTTTGTTCTGCCGCCATTATAGAGAGTTCATAATCATCTGATACCGCTTCGACTGAAGTCGGATAAACTAATAGATACATTGTAAGCACGGCTGCTGATAATACAGTAAATCTCATTCCATCTCCTCCTGTTTATTTATTTCAACAGAAAATCTTTGCTTCCTGCTAATGGGGTTTCATAGTTTCATAATTTATTTTAACAATAACACTACTTAAAATTGTAATTATCCACATCTATCGCGGCCTTTTTCAATGCATAAGACTATTTTAAAAATACTTTGACCTGTGAGTAGTATTCTGTTAAAATGTTCTAAAACAGATTATATCAAAGCCGATGAGGAGATAGCAGTTTGTTTTCAAAATATCCCTTGTCAAGAAATTGTTAATATGAAGAAGGAGATTTTTTAATGGATTCGTCTCAGTTGAAAGTATTTTGGAAGCAAATTTTGGTTAATATGCAAGAGGTAATATCAGAGACTGCCTGCCAAAAATGGCTTGAACCCTTGGTTCCATTGTCTCTTGAAAAGAATGTACTTTCTCTCGGCAGTTCAACTGATTTTAGGCGGCAGTGGATTGAAGAACGCTATTTGTCATATCTTGAAGAAGCTGTTTACAATTTGACTGGAGAGCACTTTTCAATAGTTTTGAAGTTGATCCAAACTGAAAATAAGAAGAGTTCTAAGTCTAAATCTCAAAATGCATTGCAGACAACGCTGTCCATAAATTCAGCGGATTCTGACGTTAATATAGATTCTTCTAGCATGGATACAGTCGTTTCAAATGAAAATCCTAATGATAGTACTGATATTCAATCGCCGGCTGATTCCTCAACACTCATCTCCAAGTATACTTTTGAGAACTTCATAATCGGCAAGTCTAATGAATTTGCTCATGCCGCTGCTCTTGCCGTTGCTAAATCTCCAGGCAAATCTTACAATCCATTCTTTATCTACGGTGGTGTCGGTCTCGGCAAAACTCATCTAATGCATGCTATTGGAAATGCCATAATAAAAAAAGCGCCACATAAGCGCGTATTGTACGTATCTTCAGAACAGTTTACAAATGAATTGATTAATGCTCTTCGTGATTATAAGATTGGTGAGTTTAAGCAGAAATATCGTACCATTGATGTACTTCTGGTTGATGATGTCCAATTCCTCGCTGGCAAAGATTCCACTCAAGAGGAGTTCTTTCACACCTTCAATTCACTTTACAACTTAGATAAGCAGATTGTCCTCTCCAGCGATCGTCACCCTCAAAGTGTCGCTGGCATTGAGGAAAGACTTCGCTCACGCTTCGATTGGGGATTAGTAACTGACATTCAGAAACCGGATTTGGAAACAAGAATTGCCATCTTACAGAAGAAAGCCATTGTTGATAATATAGATGTACCTTATGAGGTGATTGCTAAGATCGCAACCGAGATTGACACCAATGTCCGCGACCTTGAAGGTGTATTTACCCGCGTTATTGCCTTTGCATCACTTACTAATAAGACCTTTGATTTGTCCATTCTCGAAGAAAGCAAAAACTCCATTGATCCTGAGTCGTTGAAGACCCCAACTTCGATAGAAGATATCGAGAGGACAGTTGCAATGTACTTTAATCTGTCAGTCAATGAGCTGCACATCAAGAGCCGCGCTCCAAAAGTTGCCTATCCTCGCCAAATTGTGATGTATTTGTGTAGAGAGTTGACTTCAGATTCCTTCCCAGAGATTGCCCGCCACTTCGGCGGATTGAATCATACTACCGTGATTCGTGGCTATGATAAGATAAAAGCCAAACGTAACAAGGACCCTAAGTTTAACGAACTTCTGAATACTTTAATCGAACACATCAAGAAGTAGCTTTTATCAAGATATATATGGTAGTCAGTGCAAAGTAAGGACCGTAAGCAAAAAAGCTCTTACGGCCTTTTTGTTTCATGATGAGCATCATTAGTCCTGATACTCCAGCAAGTATGCAGCCTATGACGACAACATTTAAAAGTATCTTGCTGCCAAGCCAGATACCGAGTACTGCAATGAGTTTAATGTCACCGCCGCCAATAGCTCCGTGAGTTGTAATGGCAAGCAACAAGAAAGCTCCTCCGCCAACCAACGCTGCTATTACATGATCGTAAACGGACCAGTTTAAATGAGTCACCGCAATAAAGCCTATGACGGTGAACGGCAATAGCATCAAGTCAAATATGACATACTGCTCAAAATCGGTGAAGGTGACCAGCAGCAGGAAGAACGAAGCTACTATAAGATAAAAGGCCTGCGGCATAGATACTGAGGAGAAATGCAAGATACAGCCAAATAGGAACAGTATCAACAGCGGCTTGCGAAAACGTGAACGATCTGCAACATCTTCTGGAAAGCTCAATGGTGCTTCCGGTCTTGCATAGAGTCGATCAATCCAATATGAGCCGATTAAGCCCAAGGCAATGGCAGCAACCATGCAAATTGCGATTCTTGGTTCCATATTCATTTTGATTGCCTGTTAAGCCATTCACGAGCGGCAACGATTTGCATCTCAACTTGATGATAAGATGTACCGCCAAACGAATTGCGATTTGCAACACAAGTTTCAGGCTTGATTGCATCTTTAATATCTTCAGCAAACAGATCGGAATATGCCTTGAAGTCCTCAAGTGACATATCCTTGAGGTATATATCTTTGGCAATGCAGTCGTGGACAATCTTGCCGCTGACGGCGTGTGCTTCTCTAAACGGCATACCCTTCTTGACGAGATAATCAGCTAAATCAGTCGCATTGCTGAAATCCTCTTCAACGGCACGAAGCATATTATCTTCCTTGACTTTGAGTCCAGCAACAATCTGAGCGTAGACGGCGAGACTAAACTTCACAGTGTCAATAACATCAAAGAGACCTTCCTTGTCTTCCTGCAAGTCCTTATTGTAGGCAAGCGGCAATGCCTTGACGGTAGTGAGAAGTGCCATAAGATGACCGATAACCCTGCCGGTCTTACCGCGAACAAGTTCTGGTACGTCCGGGTTCTTCTTCTGTGGCATCATTGAGGAACCAGTACAATGAGCATCGTCAAGCTCAATGAAGGAAAACTCACGGCTGCACCAAAGTATAAGCTCCTCACTGAGACGTGAAAGATGAACCATCAATATTGATGCAGCACTCATGAACTCAAGGAGATAGTCGCGGTCACTCACGGCGTCAAGACTGTTACTGTAGATGTTTGCGAAATTCAAGGTATCTGCAACCTGCTGCCTGTCAATCGGGAATGTAGTGCCGGCAAGTGCTCCAGCGCCGAGCGGCATTATATCAGCGCGTTCATAGACACCTTGAAAGCGACTATAATCTCTCTGTAGCATAGAGAAGTAAGCCATCAAGTGATGAGCCAGTAAGATCGGCTGTGCGCGTTGAAGGTGTGTATAACCAGGCATTATGACATTGCGATACTTTTCGGCAGATTTGATGATTGTTTGCTGCAGCTCAAGGATTAACTTTTGCACTTCCTCAGTCTGTCGCCTAACATAGAGGTGAGTGTCAAGGGCAACCTGGTCATTGCGTGAGCGTGCAGTGTGCAGACGACCGCCTGCTTCGCCAATATCATCGGTAAGAGCTTTCTCTATGTTCATGTGAATATCTTCAAGGGCAATATCAAAGTTAAAATCGCCAGCTTCAATCCGCTGCAGTATCTTCTTGAGTCCGTTGACAATCTTCTGACAGTCATCAGCACTTATGATGTTTTGATTTGCCAGCATCTTCGCATGGGCAATCGAGCCTTCGATATCCTCGTTATACATTCTCTTGTCAAAGTCAATCGACGCCTGGAAAGCGTTTATCATCTCATCGGTGGACTTCTCAAAGCGTCCACCCCAAAGTTTATCGTTTGCGTTACTTTGATTGTTCATTTAACTTCCTCCAAATAGTTAATACTTACTTGTTATATAACATGAGCCGTCAGAAATATCATCAACTCTGATTCGGAATTGCTCTTATGATGATTCCTAAAGAGTGCGCCGAAGAACGGCAGGTTGCTAAGGAATGGAACTTTAGATATTGAATCTTCCTCTTCTTTGCCAATAAGTCCACCAATCGCCATAGGTTCATTATCTTGCAGGGTGATTATAGTATCAGCCGAACGCTTGTTGAATCTGTAGACACCCATAGCCGAAACATATTGCGGAGTACTGACTTCGGTGTGGACAGTTGCCGTTATAGTGCCGTCTTCATTGATACGCGGCGTCACCTTCAAGATGATGCCCGCGTCCTCGTAAGTGTATGAAGTTGTGGTGATGTTATTGCTTACATCGACTCTTGGTATTGGTATTCTATCACCAACAGACATGACGGCTTCATTGCCTTGAATGGTTGAGACATGCGGACGTGAGAGTATCTTGGCCTTGCCGTTGGTTATGAGTGCATTGATCCTAGCGCCATAATAAGCTTCATATTTGAGACCCTCTGGATTGCGCCCGAATTGAATCACACCATATCCGCTGTTGCCGTGATTACGTGTATAGTAACCCTCAGTTATAATTGGATTGCCATCAACAATAATCGTATTACCAGGTGTATAATCTGGATATTGCGGCACCTCTGACCATTTCCATTCAATGCCCAAATCCTTCGCTGCTGATTTGTTAATAGCCAAGACCTTAGCTTCAAGTGAGACCTGCTTAATCGGAACGTCAAGAGTCTGTAATAATGACTTAGCGCGTTGATATTCTGCAGCAGTACCGAATAAAATCAAAGAATTAACATCTTTATTGACCATCACGCGCTTGTCATTGTCGCGTTCTTCAGTATCGTTTGCTTTACGTTTATGTTTGTATTCTGTATAACTGCCGTCTGAATGATAAGTTATACGTGTTACAGCGTCGTCATCATCATCGTCGTCTTTTTCCAAATCAAGTGAATTGACAATAGTCTCGCGAAATTTTTCAGCATCACCATATTTGACCGGCAATACATAACTATTCATTAAGGAATTTGTCAGATAAATTGATGTTATTATGTAGACACCATTTGTATTAATAATATTTAAATCCTTAGTTTTAGAAATGATATTGAGTGCGTCCACGGCTTCAACATTTTCAAAGGAGATAGAAATCGTACCCTTTACTGAATCATCAATAGATACACTGATACCGCCAATATCAGCAATCATCATTATTGTATCTTGCAAATCCAACTCTTTGGCGTTGATTGTAATTGGTATGGCAGCGGCTGAAGCTGGTAGATATATCATCATCAATGCCGTTGCAATAAGTGTTTTTAATCTTATCATTATAAGCCTTCCTGCAGAGTCAAATGCCTTCCATCATCAAATACAATGAAAGTTTTTCCAATATCAATAACAGTGTGATTATCAATCTTATCACCGATTTTTACCATCATGCTTTCCAATTTAGGATTTTCAGTATCTTTTTTCTTATTACTTTTGACAACACTGCGCTGAATGATTGCCATCTTCTTGTCACCGCTAACTGCAGTACCCTTGAGGATTAATACGATCTTCTCATCAGTCTCAATCGTTTGGATTGGTGCAAGTTTGGGCGTTTGAGGTATGGGAATGTCATCAAGTTTTGGTGATTTTGTCTCAACTGGTGGCTTTATCAAGTCAGATTTAAACGGATTGATAAGCTCCTCTGAAGCTCTGTCCAATCCGGTAATATTTGTGACATTTGAAGAAGGCTTATCTGAGAGACTCTTTGTAGAAGAACTATCCATTATAGAATGATCATCAGATTCTACAACAATTTTGGGTGATTCATTATCGGCAGCCGACGTTACTTCAGCTCCAGTGTCGGTGAATATAAATATTGCAACTGATATAACAAGAGTTGCGACAATTAAACCAAATCGCAGTTTGTTTTGCAATATTTCATTGACTTCTCGATTGTAAAACTCTTTCAATCGACCTTCAGCCACAATCTCACCCACTTGCAATTAAATTCCAATACGTTATAATTTAATCTATATGAGCAAAAAAATCAAGTATAAATTTGGAGTGGTTACGATGAAGTTAGATTTGCCTAAAAGTATGTTCAGCAGAATTACCCGCGCCGTCGTTGAGTTTGAACTCATTGACGAAGGTGACAAGATTTTGATTGGCATTTCCGGCGGTAAGGACAGCTTATTCTTAACTTATGCGCTTGCCCTTCTACGTGAACGTTTTAAGAAGAAGTTTTCATTGAGTGCATTGACGATTAATCCCATGTTCAACGACAATTTCAATGTTGATGCGGTGACGAAGTTCTGTCGAAACCTCAACATTGAACATACTGTTGAGGTTGTTGACATTGCCAGTGCTATTGAAGCTGCCAACAAGAAGCCCTGCTTCACTTGTGCCTACTTTCGTCGTGCTGCCATGAATCGTTATGCTAATTCAATCGGAGCCAATAAAGTCGCCTATGCTCACCACCTAGATGACGCCGTTGAGACTTTCTTAATGGGCATGCTCTCAAGTGGTCAGCTAAACACCTTCACGCCAAAAACTTATCTCACTCGTACCGGAATAACTGTAATTCGTCCGCTTGTCTATCTCCGTGAAAGTGAGATTGCCAAATTTGATCGAAAAAACAACTTCAATATTGTCAAGTCACCATGTCCGATTGATGGCACCACTAATCGCCAGACCGTCAAGGAATTAATCCGCAACCTTGAAAAGCAGTTCCCCGATTTATTCTCACATTTAAGCTCAAGTATAAGAAAAAGCGCTCTCGGTGATCTTTGGGAAGCACCAAAAACGCGGGAACAAATGCGTACTATATATTATTCATATCTCGGAAGATGACATTTTATCTCTTGCTCAAAAGTTCTCTTGTGTGGTCAGCGACTTGCTCTGCTGTGATGTTTGTCAACTTGGCAACGCCACTCTTGATTGCTGCTTCAGCGACTGCACCTGCAACAACTGGTGCCACTCTCTCATCAAATGGGTTGGTAATGACGTGCTCCTCGTTGAGTTCGCTGTCATCAATCAGTGAGGCAATGGCATAAACCGCTGCAATCTTCATTTCTTCGTTGATATCGGTGGCTCTAACGTCTAAAGCACCGCGGAAGATACCTGGGAATGCAAGCAGGTTGTTGACTTGATTAGGAAAGTCACTGCGGCCTGTGCAGACAACTCTTGCGCCAGCTTCCTTTGCTTCTTTTGGATAAATTTCCGGCGTTGGATTAGCCATTGCAAGAACGATGGCATCTTTATTCATCTTACGAACCATATCTTGAGTCAACAGACCGGCCTTAGAGACGCCGATAAATACATCTGCATCATGAATAACGTCGGCAAGCTGTCCCTGTTCCTTGTTGAGGTTAGTGAGTTTGGCGATCTCGTCCTTATAAGGATTCATGCCTTTCTGACGGCCTTCATAAATTGCGCCGGTTGAGTCGCAGAGCAGAACATCTTTGGCGCCCATTCTCTGCAAGAGCTTGGTTATCGCCATACCAGCAGCACCCGCACCATTAACGACAATCTTTATATTTTTGAGTTCTTTACCGACAAGTCTGAGAGCATTAATCATAGCTGCTGAGACAACACTCGCCGTTCCATGCTGGTCATCATGAAAAACCGGAATGTCAACCGAATCTTTGAGGGCATTCTCAATGTCGAAACATTCAGGAGCCTTGATGTCTTCAAGGTTGATTCCACCAAAGGTCGGTGCCATGAGCTGAATGGTCTTGACGATCTCTTCAACGCTCTGGGTATTTAAGCAAATCGGAATTGAATCAACACCGGCGAAACCCTTAAACAGAATTGACTTGCCTTCCATAACCGGCAAACCTGCACCTGCGCCGATGTTGCCGAGACCAAGAACGGCAGTACCGTTTGTCACAACTGCAACAAGGTTACCGCGATTGGTGTATTCGTAGCTTAATTCTGGGTCTTTCTCGATTTCAAGACATGGTGCTGCAACTCCTGGTGTATATGCTAAAGTTAAATCTTCAGCAGTCTTCAAGGAAACTTTGCTCACTGTAGCCAGTTTACCTTTATATTCTTTATGAAGTTTCAAAGCTCTTTCATAAACGTTTGGCATATATTCTATCTCCTTTTCACGATATATAATAATCTGAATATCTAATAATTATACTACATATCTGCCAATTTGCAACATTTACAGAAAAATTTTACTCAAGTATTTTGTATACTTGAGTAAGTGCAGAGCCAAAAATCACAAAATACAGCCTTATTAATTGAGATTTTTGATGTTATAACTTTTCATAGGCAGATCGCCATCAACTACGTTTATATTAAGAATATCAACGGAAAAATCAAAATAGGAATTTTTGTTTCTTCATGTGTATGTTCATTAAAATAGTTACTGCCATGATGTTAGTTGTCAATGAACTCACTCCGTAGCTCATAAGCGGTAAAGGTATGCCCGTTACCGGCATGATTCCCGTTGTCATTCCAACATTGACAAGAACGTGAAATGCCAGCATTGAGGTGATCCCAACTGCCAAAAGACGCCCAAAGGTATCTGCTGCATCTTTGGCTATTTGAATACCGCGCCATAGAACAATCAGATAAAGTAACAGCAGAACCACTGCACCGACAAAGCCCAATTCCTCACCAACGACAGCAAATATGAAGTCGGTGTGATTTTCTGGCAGGAAGTTTAACTGACTTTGAGTACCTTCAAACAATCCCTTGCCGAAGATCAAGCCAGAACCTATTGCGATCTTTGATTGAATGATGTGATATCCAGAACCGAGTGGATCAACGTTTGGATCAAGGAATACCATAATCCTCATCTTCTGATAATCCTTCATGAAATGCCACAAAATCGGCATTGAAGCAATGCCAGCAATTATGATTCCAATTAATAGCCTTATTCTAATTCCACAAATGAATATCATTCCGAAGAATATAGCCATGAACACCAGAGAGGTCCCCAAATCCGGCTGCTTCAGTACCAGTATAAATGGAACTCCGATATAAGCGGCAATCGGTAAAAGGTCTTGCAGTGTGTTTATCTTTCCAATGCGGTCTTCCAGCAGTGAAGCAAGGCAGATAATCATTATAATCTTCGAGAACTCTGAAGGCTGCAGACTGATAGGCCCGATTTGAATCCAGCGCTGTGCTCCCAATGCTGAATGTCCGACCAACATAACTGCTAATAGCATTATAATATTAAATATGTAGAGCTTGTTACCGTACGGCTGCAGACCGCGATAATCAAAGTTCATGAAGAATATCGCAAAAGCTATATTCATAACAGCAAATATGCCTTGACGCTGAACAAACCAAAAACGCTCCTCCGTCGGATTGTTGACATGAGTAGCACTGCTGATTATCACAAGGCTGTAAATAATTATACAAAGAGCCGGAATGAGCAGCTCAAAATCAATCTTACGCAAAAACCGCTTAGTATCCGGCGACAATACTGCCAATTTGGTACTTCCTTTACTCAACAACACCCAAAGGGTGGCGGGCTTAAACTTCTACACGCCGCCCGCTAGCGTTATTGATCAAATTAATCTTTCTCTTTCTCTGCTTTATGTTCTTCAATGATCTTTTCAGCGAGTTTCTCTGGCATTGTGTCGTAGCGAATAAACTTCACGCTGTAAGAACCGCGACCTTGAGTTTGTGAGCGAAGATCGGTAGCATATTTGTAAAGCTCAGACGCCGGGACGTGAGCTTTAATTTCAGTCATACCCTTGCCCTTTGGGTCGGTTCCGAGAACTCTGCCGCGTCTTGAGTTGAGATTTCCGATAATATCACCCATATAGTTATCAGGAACCAAAATCGTTACCTCGTCGATAGGCTCAAGCAAAATCGGACTTGCAGCAAGGACACCTTTTTTGATTGCTATTGAAGTTGCCATCTTAAAGGCCGCTTCACTTGAATCGACAGCATGATAGGAACCGTCATAGAGGTTTACAAGGACATTAACGACAGGGAAGCCTGCCAACACACCTTGTGCCAAACTCTCATAGGTGCCTTTCTCAACTGCTGGGAAGAAGTTGCGTGGAACACTGCCGCCAAAGATACTCTCTGACCAAACGTTGCCGTTATTAACTTCTGGATTTGGGTCTTTGTTTGGAGAAATTTTAAGCCAAACATCACCATATTGACCGTGACCGCCGGATTGCTTTTTATGCTTACCTTGTACTTCAACAGATTTTCTGATTGTCTCACGATAATCAACGCGCGGCTCGCCAAGAACCATTTTAACACCGAATTTGCGCTGAATTTTATCACCAAGGATATCAAGATGAACTTCACCAACACCGCTCAAAATGGTCTGCTTGGTTGCAGGGTCTTTAACAAGTTTGATCGTCGGGTCTTCATCTTGTTGACGACGAATTGCACCGATAACCTTATCTTCTTCGCCTTTCTTGACGGAACTTACAGCCATTGCAAGCATTGGCTCAGGATAATTTACCTTCTCATATCTAATCTGAGCGTTCTTTTCGCAAAGAGTGTCACAAGTACCAGCGTTAGCAAGCTTGGAGGTAACAACTATATCACCGGCATGAGCAACCGTCAAATTGATCTGCTTCTTGCCCTGCATTGTGAAGAGTCCGCTGATTCTTTCTTGACCGTCTTTGCCTTCGCCAAGAAGTTGATATTGTGCATCAGCCTTCATGTCGCCACTAATAACTCTGATGTAGGACATACGACCAACAAACGGGTCAACCATTGTTTTCCAGATTTGTCCGCTGAATGGATCAGTAACTTTGCGCTCAACCGGCTCATCATTCTTCGGATTAATTCCAGTGTAGGTCTTGGTGTCTGGTGCCGGAAGTTTATCAACAACGGCATCAAGAAGTTCTTTAATACCGATATTTTGGAGAGCACTGCCAACGAAGACAGGGAATAGATCACAATTCTTGATAGCTCCAACGAGACCTTTAATAACTTCAGCGTCAGTCAGTTCGCCTTCCTCAAGATACTTCTCCATGATTTCCTCGTCGCCTTCAGCAGCAACATCAACCATTGCCATATGCGCTTCTTCAACTTCGTCTTCGAGTTCAGCCGGAACATCTTTGCGATTGGTGAGGTCTATAATGCCGCTGAATGAAGCTTCGGCACCGATTGGAATTTGAACAGGCACTACTTTATTGCCAAACTTGGCTTGAAGATCTTCGAGACATTTATGGAAATTGGCGTGTTCACGATCCATCTTGTTGATAAAGAAAGCGCGCGGTAACTTCAATTCTTCACAGACTGCAAAGGTCTTTTCGGTTTCAACCTCAACACCGGCAGGAGCAGAGACCATTATCAACGCACTGTCTGCAGCGGAGAGTCCGCCAAGCACCTCACCGACAAAATCAGGATAACCAGGTGTGTCGATAAAGTTGATCTTTGAATTCTTCCATTCAGTCACAGCAAGTGAGTCACTGATTGTCATCTTGCGCTTTTCTTCTTCAGCTTCATAGTCGAGGACACCTGTGCCGTCGTCGACCTTTCCAAGGCGTTTACTAGCACCGCTATTGAAGAGTACAGCTTCCAAGAGTGAAGTCTTGCCGGTTTTGCCGTGTCCGACTACTGCCACATTACGAATATTGCTGGTCGTATATTCCTTCATTATATTACCTCCGAAATATTTTGATAACTATATTGAGATTATTCTGTCAACAATCAAAAATTCCTGCTTGAATTTCAATTAATAATTCCACATAATTGATTAAACAGTAAATATCAGCTATTTTCATTAACTATGGTCAACTACAGCCACAGACCACTATAAAAAAATTATTAAAAAAACTTGACAAAGTGATATTGTTGTGTTAAACTACAAAAAGTTTTGAGGGACACACTGTCTCAGCAAATGGAGTGGTACTCAAGAGGCTGAAGAGGACGGTTTGCTAAATCGTTAGGGTCGCAAGGCCGCGGAGGTTCAAATCCTCTCCACTCCGCCATCTATGAAATAACAACCCCGGTTGAGCCGGGGTTTTAATTTGTCTTTATCCTTCAATAGAAAACAGTTGACTTTACTCAATGTTGTGATATAAAATATTTATAGTTTTTTAATGATTTTTGCGATTTGAATTGGAGGATATTATGACTCAGTTTGACAAACGCAACATCAGCATGGTGATGGATTTTTACGAAATGACCATGGCAAACGGCTACTTCCGTAATGGCAGTACCAATTCTCGCGCGGCATTTGATGTCTTCTATCGCCGCAATCCCGATCAAGGCGGGTTCGCAATCTTTGCCGGTCTTGAACAGATAATCGAATATATTGAGAATATGCGTTTTGGTGAAGATGATATCGAGTATTTTAAAGCTCAAGGCATATTCGCTGATGATTTCCTGGATTATCTCAAGAACTTCCACTTCCACGGTGATATTTACTCTTTCCCAGAAGGTACAATTATGTACCCAAATGAGCCATTTATGACAATCGTCGCTGATTTGATTGATGCTCAACTCATTGAGACAGCTATCCTCACTCAAGTCAATCACCAGTCACTCATTGCAACCAAGGCAAGACGTATTGTCAGAGCAGCAGAAGGACGCTTGGTCTCTGACTTTGGTGCCCGACGTGCTCACAATATGGACGCTGCAACTTACGGCGCCAGAGCTGCCTATATCGGCGGTGTCAACGGTACGGCCACTGTCTCCGCTGGTAAGATGTTCAACATTCCCGTCAATGGCACTATGGCACATTCTTGGGTTATGTTCTTCGGCAGTGAGTTTGAAGCCTTCAAGCGTTATGCTGAATGTTATCCTGACGCGGCTACTCTCTTGGTTGACACTTATGATGTAATTCACTCCGGCATACCCAATGCGATCCGCGTTGCCAAAGAAGTACTTGAGCCTATGGGCAAGCGTCTCAAGGGCATAAGAATTGACAGCGGAGACTTGGCTTACCTTTCCAAGAAGATACGTAAGATGTTAGACGAAGCCGGTCTTGATGATTGCAAGATTGTTGTATCGAACAGTCTGGACGAGTTTACAATAACCTCACTTTTGAGCCAAGATGCGGCGATTGATAGCTTCGGTGTTGGTGAAAGGCTTATTACAGCCAAGTCTGAGCCTGTCTTTGGTGCAGTTTACAAGATTGCTTCCGTCATGGAGAATGGCGAGTGGACACCAAGGATTAAAGTCTCTGAGAATGTTGAGAAGATAACAAATCCTGGACTTAAAGACATCTATCGCGTCTATAATGTTGATGGGCAGGCAGTTGCCGACATAATAGCACTTCACGGTGAACGAGTTGATATGAGCCAACCTTTTAGATATGTCGATCCCGTCAAGCCTTGGAAGAATCGCTCATTTACCAACTGCACCGCAAAGAATTTACGCAAGCTCTATGTCAAAGATGGCAAGCGGACGGAGACACTGCCTTCGTTAAATGAGATTCGAGATTATGTTAGACATCAACTTGAGCATGAAGTCTGGCAAGAAGAGCAGCGCTTCGAGAATCCTCATCATCACTACCTCGACATGACGCCGGACTATTACGAAATGAAAATGAGCTTACTATACGAAACACGCAAACACTCTAATTAATTTAACTCAACTTATAGGAATCAATTAACATGTCATAGTAATTACAATTCATGTCCCATTTTAATCTTCTTGACAGTTAAATATTTTTTGTCGAATTTGGTTGGAGTAATTGCAATCGGTACACGTTCGGTTATTTTTAGACCATGCCCTTCTAGTCCTGCGCGTTTAGCTGGATTGTTCGTCATCAAGCGAATTGATGTCAAGCCGAGGTCAGAGAGAATCTGAGCACCAATGCCATAATCTCTCAAATCTGGCGCAAAACCTAACAATACATTAGCCTCAACCGTGTCTTTGCCTTCGTCTTGGAGGGCATAGGCGCGGATTTTATTTGCAAGGCCTATACCTCTACCTTCTTGGCGCATGTATAGGACAACACCTTCGCCTTCGGCTTCGATCTTCTTGAGAGCAGTGGCAAGCTGATCTCCACAATCACAGCGTAGCGACCCAAGAGCATCGCCAGTTAGACATTCAGAGTGGACTCTCACCAGGACATTCTCCTTGCCAGCGACTTCGCCTTTAACTATCGCTAAGTGGCACTTGCCATCAAGACTGCTCTCAAAGGCCTTGAGTCTGAAATGACCGTATTTGCTGGGAAAGTCAACATCGGCGATCTTGTTGACGAAGTTCTCCGTCCGTTTACGATACTCAATGAGTGATTTTACTGTAATGATATGTAGATTGTGCTTGTCAGCGAACTCAAGCAGCTTGGGTGTCCTCATCATATGACCGTCATCGTCCATGATTTCACAGCAAAGACCGGCAGGATAGAAGCCGGCAAGACGCGCTAAATCAGTTGTTGTCTCAGTATGACCAGCACGGCGAAGGACGCCACCTTCAACGCTGCGAAGTGGGAAGACGTGTCCAGGTCTGCGGAATTGAGAACCTTTGGCCTTCGGATCAATTAGCAGTTTAATTGTTTGGCAACGCTCATAGGCACTGATACCTGTAGTTGTATCGAAGGCATCAACACTGACGGTAAAGGCAGTCTCATGATTGTCGGTGTTATTTTGCACCATTTGAGTTATACCGAGTTCGTCCAGTCTTTTGCCTTCAATCGGAGTACAAATCAATCCTTTAGCATAGGTTGCCATGAAGTTAATGTCCTCTGGTGTGACAGTCTCGGCAGCAACAATTAAGTCACCTTCGTTCTCACGATCTTCGTCATCGACCACAACAACCATCTTGCCGTTTTTAATGTCTTCGATTGCCTGCTCAACATTTGCAAATTCAGCCATAATGTATCTACCTCCAAACATAATAAAAGCCGCCAAACTCTAAGGCGACTGAATGTACATAAATAATGCACTCTTTCTCGTCCAGACTGTACTGTCGGTCTCGGAATTGCACCAAGTCATGCCAAAAGGCTTGCGGACTTTACCGCCGGTGGAGAATCTCACTCCGCCTCAAGAGTTAATATTACAATATCATCATTAAATAACAATGTCAAGGTTTTTATTATTTACTATTGACAACATATTCCTATTGAAATTAAAATATAGTATAACTCAACGATGAGAGGAGAACGTTTTCAAATGAAGTTGACTACTATAATATTGGCAGCAGGCAAGGGAACTCGAATGAAATCAAACTTGCCGAAGGTATTACACAAAGTCTGTGGTAGACCTATGCTTGAACATGTCATTGATGCGGCTAGAAATGCAGGCTCGGAGCGTGAGATCGTCGTTATAGGCTCCGGCGCTGATGAAGTCGAAAAGTCAATAACTGACGTGGAGTTTGCTCTTCAAGCGGAGCAACTCGGCACTGGTCATGCCGTCAAGATGGCTAAGGACAAAATCAACGATATGGAAGGTACAGTGATGATTCTTTGCGGAGATACGCCGCTTGTATCTGCTGATCTCTTGGAAAAATTCATAGAAAATCACGAACAGACGAAGGCAACGGCTACTGTATTGACTGCAATGATGCCTGATGCTACTGGATATGGTCGAATTGTTCGCAACCAGAGTGGCTCCGTTGATAAGATCGTCGAGCACAAGGACGCTACTGAAGAAGAGCTTCAAATCCACGAAGTCAACTCCGGCATGTATTGTTTTGATGTGAAGGCTCTCTTTGATGCTCTTGAGAAAGTCACCAACGACAATGCACAGGGCGAATACTATTTGACTGATGTACTCGGAATAATTCGTGAACAAGGTCTGCTCATTAACGCCTTCGTTACTAACGCTTTCACTCAAATATTAGGTATCAATTCACGTTATCAGCTTGCCACTGCTGAACGTATTCTTCGTCAGCGCAAAAATATTGAACTCATGGATAGTGGTGTCACAATCCTTGATCCAGATTCAACCTTCATTGATTATGATGTTGAGATTGGGCGTGACTCCACAATTCTGCCATTCACCTACCTTGAAACCGGCACCAAAATTGGTGAGAATTGCTCAATAGGTCCTAACTGTCGCCTGCAAAATACTAAGATTGGCAACAATGTTACAATGCAATTTGTCTACTCACACGATGCTGAGGTTGACGATGACGTTGTAATTGGTCCTTATGTTCACCTCAGACCCGGCACTAAGATTAACAAAAAGGTTAAAATCGGTAACTTTGTCGAAGTCAAGAACTCAAATATCGGTGAAGGCTCCAAATTGCCTCATTTGCAATATATCGGTGATACCGACATGGGTACAAATGTTAATGTCGGCTGTGGTACTGTCACATGCAACTACGACGGCAAGAAGAAGTATCGCACAACCATCGGAGATAATGTCTTTGTCGGTTGCAATACTAATCTTGTGGCTCCGGTTACGGTTAATAATGGAGCTTACATTGCTGCTGGTTCAACGATCAATCAAGACATACCAGAGAATAATCTTGCAATAGCTCGTTCCAGACAAGTTAATAAGCCTGCCTGGAAAGATAGACGGCAGCAGTGATTTATCATGGTTAATAAATGCTTGCAATATACACTCCATGATAGTATAATTCAAATGTTTTGTGATTGAGGAGGTATTGATATGAAGTACAGAGTTATAATTATGATTTTTGCAGTCGTTATGCTGCTTATAGGTGCGGGCTGTGGAGAACAATCTCAAAATAATATCAATACAAACTCAACTGCCAAAGGTAAGATTATAATAGGTTTTGATGAGAATTTCCCGCCTTTTGGCTTTAAAGATGAAGCCGGAAATATAGTTGGATTTGATATAGACCTTGCTAAAGAAACTATGAAGCGGCTTGGTCGTGAAGTTGAATTTAAACCTATTGATTGGTCAAACAAGGAGAATGAATTAAATTCCGGAAGTATTGACATTATCTGGAATGGTTTGGAGATAATCGGCGATCGTGAACGATACATTTTGTTTTCAAAACCTTATATGAAAAGCGGTCAAATCGTGTTCGTTCATCATAGCAATCAGTTAAGTTTAATCACAAACAAGAGTAAGTTGGCAGGATCAATAATAGGTGTTCAAGCGGATTCTACTGCCGAGACACATTTAAATCTTGACAATGAACTCAGGTACACATTAAAGGAGTTACGAAGGTATAGCGATAATGCGATGGCCTTCAATGACTTGGCAGAAAGAAAAATAGACGCTGTTATTGCTGATGAAATTAACGGTCGTTACTACGTGTTTAGAAATGGTATTGACAATAAAATTGATGCACTTGATGTACCAATCGGTGAGATGGGCGAGATTGCCATTGGCTTCAGAAAAGATGATACAGCCCTTTGTAATGAAGTTCAGCAAGCATTTGATTCAATGGTTAAAGACGGTACAGCAAAAAGGATTTCTAAAAAATGGTTTGGCAAAGATTTAATTCTCAGCAAATAATTGCTGAATATCATACCAACTAAAAATTTAGGAGGAATCTTTAAGTGAAAATCAAAGGTTTAGTTTTGACTGCACTGCTTGCAGCTACAACGGTCATAACCGGCTGCGGTGGAGATGCCAACAGTAACGGTGCAGGTGGATCCAATAGTGGTAAAATCGTTGTCGGTCTTGATGATGAGTTCCCACCAATGGGTTTCAGAGATGACAAGAATGAAATTACCGGCTTTGATGTTGATTTAGCAAAAGAAGCCGCAAGTCGTCTTGGCCGTGATGTTGAATTTAAGGCCATTGATTGGTCCAGTAAAGAGGCAGAACTTAAATCCAAGCGAATTGATGTGCTCTGGAATGGTCTTGATATTACTCCTGAGCGTCAAGAGAATATGCTCTTCAGCGCTCCTTATATGGACAACCGTCAGATAGTATTTGTCCGCCATACTGAATCGCCAAGTACTATCAATAGTGAAGCAGACCTCGCCGGCAAGATAGTCGGCACACAGTCCGCCTCAACTGCTGAAGATTATTTTAATAAGAATGAAGGGCTTAAAAGCAGTTTTGCCGAACTTAAAACTTACAGTGATTTCACTAGTGCCTTCATGGATTTAGAAAACGGTAGAATTGATGCCGTTGTCGGTGATGAGATTGTTGGTCGTTATTACATGAGTAAAATTGTCTTTAGAGATTTGGAGAAGGGCAATATTGATGCCGTTGCCAAAGATGAAAATGCCGGTGTGAGCCAACAACCTGAAAAGATCGTTGCTCTTGATGTAGTGATCGGTCCTGTAAGCCAGTTTGGCATTGCTTTCCGCAAAGATGACACTAATCTTCGCGATGAAGTCCAGAAGGTCTTTGACGAGATGGTCAAAGACGGTACTGCCAAGAAAATTTCTGAGCAATGGTTTGGAAAAGATTTAATTAAATCCAAATATCAATAAACAGATTAACAAATATAATTAACTTTATATAGATCGCCTTGCGATTCTTCGCGGGCGGTTTTTATATGGTGATTGACATAAAAGTAAAATGGGCGTAAAATAGGTAAGAACATTATATTAAACGTTATTTGTAATTTGTTTTATTTTGAGGTGAACACGATGGCGTTAAAGCTTCCACAAAAATTGAAGAATTGTGCAAATTGCGGTAAGATGTTTGTAGCAACCAGAGGCGAAAAAATTTGTAGAGATTGTATGATTAAAGAAGAAGAGAAAGAACGCATGGTACTGGATTACGTTCGTGAACACCAAGGTTGTCCCATATCTGAAGTCATAGAAACATTGGGTGTTACCGATAAATTTGTAAAAAATATGATAGCCAAAGGACTCTTCGCAAATGTAGAGAGGAACGATTTATACTATCCCTGCCAATCTTGCGGCAAACCTATCAGAAATGGAACGTACTGCAGCGATTGTTTAAGCAAATTAAGAAACGAGACCAAAAAAATGGCAGATCAAATGGCAATAAGAATGGGTATCAGCAATAAACCAATATCTAAAATGACAACCATTGAGAAGCTAGATGCTCAAGCAGAAAAAGAATTTGAAATAGAAAAAAGTAGAAGTAATCGTCGAGGTACTTATGAGACGATTGTGAGCAAACGTGACAATAGAACAATCGGTAGAAGATAATAAATTTGCTTAAAACAACTTCAGGTGATGATGGTAATAAAAAAATATCGTTATGGTGCTTATGATCGTTCCAAAAACTTTCAAGAAGGCGAACTAAATGCAGAAAACGAGAGAGAAGCCTACATAATACTGCAAAATCAAGGGTTGATTGCTGTTGATCTGAAAGAGTCAGAAACGAAGCTATCAGAGAAAATTGTCGAACATCTTGAAAAATTCAAGGTTGGTGAAAAATGGGTAAGCTTATTTTTTCGCCAGCTTTCAACTACTCTTGATGTTATGAATCTTAAAGATGCTCTAAATTTATTCTTGCTCTCAACCAAAGACAAGTCTCAACAACAAATCATAAAATCCATGCTTGAGGAAATAGAACTAGGCAAAACTCTTGCTGAAGCTATGGAAAAGCATAAATCTGTATTCTCTTACAATGTGATACAGATGATATTGATTGCACAACGAAGTGGACGTATGCAGGAAATCTCTGAAAAACTTGCTGATCGTCTTGAGAAAAATTATAAGTCACGTAAAAAATTACAATCGGCGCTCTACTATCCTCTTTTCGTTCTGATTGTTGCAGCAATATCAATGACGATTATAATAAATGTCGTCTTACCGACTTTTGCAACCTTCTTTGAGAGTCAAGGCACCTCTTTACCATTACTGACACAAATATTTATGTCAACTGCAATATTTATTTCAGATAATATTATGATAATTATAATGTCAGTAATATTGATTGTTATTGGCTGTCTGTGGATTTACAAAAATTTTTCTTTAATAAGGTTGTTCATTGATCGTTGCATACTAAAAATGCCATTTGTAGGTAGATTGATAAGTCAGCGCGAATGGATGAATGACTTTGGATCATTGTCATTTCTGCTTGAAAGTGGTGTTCAGATAGATGAGTCAATAGATATGGTGGCAAGATCGACTTCCAATCATTACATTAGAGCAAGTTGGATTGATATTAAACATGAGGTGGAGCGTGGCGGTCAAATTCACAGTAAAATATTTCCACCGGAGTATCAAGGTCTCATTACTACAGGAGAGACAAGTGGCACTTTGCCGGATATGTTGAGACGTTGTGAAATGATGAGCGAATTTGAAGTAGAGGAACTATCAAGTCAGATTCCAATCAAAGCAGAAATCTTTGGCACGCTATTTGTGGGTTTAATAGTTGCGTTGATAGTATTTTCAGTCATACTACCTGTTTTAAGTATAGATGTTTAATTTTGATAAAAGTTAAAGTCAATATTTCCATTAAATATGGACAGAAAATTTAGTTTATGATAAAATTAAATAACTGAACTTTTGAAGGAAGGAGAGCGGCTGTATAATAGTTTAAATCTATTATCAGTCCACATAGAGTAATGGGTGCAAAATTAAAAAATTGCCAGATTTGTGGCAGAGTTTTTATGTCAACAGGAGGAAAAGTCTGTCCTGCTTGTCTTGATAAACAAGCTGACGATGAAATGAAAGTAATCGAATATGTGCGCGATAATCCTAAATGCAAAGTATATGAGATTCTTGAGGCAACAGGCGTAGCTGAACCTATTGTTCGTCGCCTTATAGAAGAAGGTCGTTTTATTCAAGAAGGAATAAATTACAGTTATCCTTGCAAAAAATGTGGCACATTGATAATGTCAGGTAAATTCTGTGAGAATTGCATGAAAGAAATGCAGGAAGAACTGCAAGGAGTTCATGCCAAAATAGCTGAACAGAGAGAAGCTGACAGAGGACACGGAATGTATTCCAAGGATTTGAAGAAACCAGCAACAAAATAAATGTTATTTTGATGCTGTCACTTACGTTAATATGATTAGGGTAGTAAAGCCTTAAAAAGAAGAGAATTTAAAAGAAAACAAAAGAATTTGATAAAAGGCAGGAATTAAAACACCTGCTTTTTTTTTCGATACATTATATAAGACAGAATGGATGACTGTCATGTAATCGCAGCAAGGAAAGCAGCAATAAACGAACATAGGTGGTGAAAAAGATGATTATTAACAACAATATAAACAATTTTTCCAATCTTTATACGGCAAATGCTGTGATTGCAACAAATCAGTCAAACGATGCAAGCCGCAACAAAAAAGTAAAGAGTTTTAAAGATGAAATGATCATCTCCAAAGAGGCACAAACCTTTAAAGATATGTTAAAGAAACTTCAGGGAGAAAGCGAAATCCGCCAAGATAAGGTTGACGAATACAGTCGCAAAATTGAAGAAGGCGGCTATAACATTGAGTCTGAGAATATAGCAGCCAGCATAATTTCAAATCACTTTTGAGGTGGGTTATGGATATTTCAATGTGGCAAAATTTGCTTGATGTTTTCGGAAAGATTAATGTTGCTTATGATAAAGCAATAGAATTGGGTGAACGTAAGCATAAAGCACTTGTTACTATAGATATGGACGATCTTGCCAAAATTCTTGACGAGGAACAACTACTGACGGCAAAGATACAGAAACTTGAGAAACAGCGTGGAGATTTGCTTATAAATCTCTCTAAGTCGGAACCTACTATTAAACTTGACAGTAAAATGGAAGATTTGTTTAATTTGGCACCGATGCGAGCAGTTGAGGAACGTTTAAAGAATTTACACAAAAATCTTACCAAGAAAGTCGAACAGACCATAATGCTGAGAGATAACAATCAAATCCTTGCACAGAGTGCTCTTAATGCCGTCAAGTATCATCTTAATAAGATCGGTGGTGCAACGGTGGAACCGACCTATGGCAGCGGTGGCAATGATATTGTAACTCACAAGAAAAAATTTGATTTTAAAGCCTAGTGAAAAATATTTATTTAATTGCAGAGGTGAAATATGGATAAGGTAATAAAACTGCTGCGAGAGCAAATGATCCTCTGCAGCCGATTGAGTGAAATTTTTAATAATCTTAGTGATGCTTTTAAAGAAGCTCGTTCAGGTTTTGATGTTACTTCTTCCGTTCAAAAGGTTGAGCCTTTAATGCGGGATTTATCAAAGAATGATTCTGTTATAAGCGAGTTTCTAAAGACAATGAGTGTTGATAATATGAAGACCTTCATTGAAATGCAACCTGCAGGAGTTGAACGCGATGTTGCGAATAGACTGCTGAATCAAGTTGGAGAGTTGCAAAAACGTCTTCGTCATCAGATCACTAACGTTGCACGCTTGATGACAAATAGTAAGAAATTTATTGATTTTAATATCAATGTGATGTCACAGACTGTAGCAGATGATATCTACAGTTCAGGAAGAGAATTGGGACAGCACCAAAGGCACCGTGTTTTTGACGCACACGCTTAATTAATCAAAGGAAGTGATAAAATGAGATCTACATTTACTGGTCTCAATACGATGGTAAGAGGCATTTTTGCAAATCAACTGTCTCTTGATACCGTAGGACATAATATAACAAATGCCAGCACGGAAGGTTACTCGCGTCAAAGTGTGAACTTGGCAGCAACGATGTGTCAAATGCAAGGTTCGCTCTACGGTCAAGTTGCCGTTGGCACAGGTGTTGATTCTACTTCAATTCTGCGTGCAAGGAATATCTATGCAGATACTCAATATCGTCAGGAAGCATCAACTCAAGAGTACAATAATATAATGCAGATGAATTACCAAAAGATAGAAACTACCTTTTATGACACTGAGACAACCGGAATACAGAAAGCTATGCAAGAGTTTTATGAGTCTTGGAAATCTCTTTCAACTAAAGCAAGCGGCAATGCTGAACGTGAAGCTGTTGTCGGTAAAGGAGCAGTATTGTGTGACATGATGCACCGCGCCAAAGATGACTTGGTGAATCAAATGGATGCGCTGTATGAAGAGCTTGGAATGAGAGTTGATAATATCAACGAACTCACCTCTAAGATTGTGCAATATAACAAAAATATTGTTACAATGGAAGCAAACGGCTCTTCAGCAAACGATTTGAGGGATCAAAGAGATTTAGTGTGCGATCAGCTTTCAAAGTATATAGACATATCTGTTAGTGAGATAGATGGTTATTATATTGTTGTTTGTGATGGTGCTACTTTGGTGAATAGAACTTCCAAACTTACTCTTGAAGTGTCGAGAGGTAGTACAGCAGATACAGATGAAAACTATGTGGACTATGGTGTTATGGATAGTGCTATAAAGATAAAAGAGACTCATACGGCTTTCAGTCCAAAGAATGGTTCTATAAAAGGAATATTCGACGCTGTTGATGAAAACAAGAAGATGATAGATGATCTTGCAAATATGGCTGCTTTGATGCTGACCACTTTTAACGCTCAACATAGAGCAGGTTATGATTTCAACGGTGTTGAGGGTGGTAACTTCTTCGGCTCTTCTGGAGTATCATATAGTAGTTATGATTACAGTGAGTATAGAACTCATTATTCTAATTTAGATGCCGATCATATTTACGTCTACAAAGACGATGAAACTTTAACTGGTGTTGAGATCATTGAAGAACTTAAGGTTAATCCTAAGATTGCAGCCTATGGTGGCGGTAAATATATCGCAGCTAAGACCGATGCGGATTTAACCGGAATGGACAGCTCTTCAACTGCTTTGGGTGATAATGCAGTATTGTTGAGTGACTTCTTTGATATGACAAAAGGTTATACTGAATTAACCAGCGATGCCGTCAAAGACCTCTATTATAACTATTATGATGCTAATGGCAAGACGATTGATATTTACTATGATAGATTTACAACTACCGTTGTTAATGGCGTAACCTATGACAAAGAATTGGTGTATCGCGGTGATGACGGCGTGGTTTATAAAATGACTCCTGTTACAAGTGATACTGAAGAAACTGATACCACTGATGAGGAAGGTGACACCAGTGGAGTGTATTATGTCGATGCTTATGGAACTATCTTGACGATTTCTTCTTCTGATTCTGAAGAAGGCACTGAGGAAGAAGAAGGCGGCACAAGTGTCACGTTCACAGGTAAAAGAGCTTCTACAGGTGAGACTGTTACATATACAACAGATAGTGCAGGCTTCTTGGTTTATTCGGGTGTAGATGGACAAATCTACAAATCTATAAATGCAAGTGGTACGGTAAGTTATACTGATGATAAAGGCAATAACTTGCAACGCACTACGGTTTCTGTTGAAACTGAGGAAACTGAAAGTGATGAAGAAGACGAAGAGGGTACAACCACAACTACTTCTTCAAGCGACATTATAGCTATCTATACAAGTTCAACTGATGACGAAGAAGGTGGAGACAGTGTTACATATACTGTACGCTCTAACGGCGAGTCAGTTCGTGCGTTGGGTGATGTCTCAATCTATGCTTATTACAATTACTCAATGAGTCAGCTCGGTCTTCGTTCTGAAACTATGAATGTCAAAGTTGAAGCTCAAGATGCACTGATAGTACAAATTCAGAACTGGAAAGCTTCAGAATCCGGTGTTGATTGGAATGAGGAACTTACAAACATGATTAAATTCCAAAAAGGTTATGGTGCTTGTGCAAGGTGCTTGACAGCAATGGACGAAATGCTTGACAGGCTTGTAAATAATACCGGTCAAGTCGGCAGATAATAATCTAAACTTATAACATTAAAGAGGTGAAATTCAATGGGAATCAGAATGAGCAGCAATCAGTTTATGTATAACTATAACCTTTCGCTGCAAAATGCCTATAAAAGACAGACCAAGCTTTTTGAGGATGCGGACGGCGGCAGCTTGCATCGTCCTTCAGATAATTCAATAGATTACAGCAGACTGCTTCACTATAAGAACAATCTTTCTGAGAATGAGCAGTATCAAAAGAATGTAAAAGACGGTCTCTCATGGATGCATACTTCGGACAGTGCTCTGACTCATATGAATGAAATTATGAAAACTTTTGTCACTAAGACAGTTGACGCAGCCAATGACTCTAACAACGAGACTGACTGGAATGCCATTGCAAAAGAAATGGAAGCTGAAATTCAGGAAGTTGTTTCGACTGCTAACTCTCAAGAAGGTGAGCGCTTCTTATTCTCCGGTCAAAGAGACCTAATTCAACCGTTTAACTGGGAAAAGAACTCAGATGGAGAAGTAGCCGTGGCTTCGCGCGGTATAGCAAAAACTCTTGATAATTCTCAAGTAAACTTTTTTAAGGGCGATCTTGCCACCAAGAACATTGATACTAATGCTGTATTGACTCAAATGTTGACACTTACATATAATGGCAATACTTATTATCTTGATACTCAGAATGGTTATGTTTACGATAAAGAATTTGTGGACGACGGATATAAGGAAATCTTTAATAAAGGCATAACCACAACTTATGCCACAACCTATGCAGTCGGGCGTTTTTATCCGTCTTCGTTAAGCAGCAGTGAAGATACTGAAGAAACTGAGGATAGTGAAGAAGAGACAACAACCCTTTCTGAAGAAAGTTATAAAGTTAAAGTATCAGATTATTTTACCAATCAAGGTATTATAAGACAAGTATCAGCCTCTAGTAGCTCTGGAGAAGATGAAGAAGAAGAGAGCGGCAGTGACGATGAAGAAGAAGAGACGGATACTGACAGCAATCTTGTAAACGCGACAATTCAAATACTTTTTAAAGGCGATGAATCTGCAACAACAGTTGATTTTGCAACTATTCAACAGCAGATCGTAAATTATGCCGGCAATATGAAGTATTTCTCCATGGTAAAGCTTAATGGTGCTGTTCAAACCGATTCCGATACAGTCAATGTCAATGGAAAAGACCTCTTTGGATCGGATATATTTGATAATGAGGAATCCGGCAACGAGTACTCAGGTTGTGCAATGATTAATCAGATGTTGACCGTTCTTGCAAAGACAGAAGCTCATGATAGTCATTGGATGACATCTGACGGAATAACCATTTCAAATGTGGCGAGCAGTACGATCGTTATTGCACAAACTCACGTTGGTGCCCGCAGTCAACTTTATGAGAGTGTTTCAACTATGCTTGATACTCAAAATGACATCATCACAGAGAATATCACAAATGTCAGCAGCACTGATGTAGCTAAACTTGCTACTGATCTTATGCAAGCACAGACACTTTACAGTATGTCTCTTTCATTGGGCGGTAGAATTTTACCTTTGTCACTTGCTGATTATCTATAAAATTTGCACTTAAATCAAGGCACGAAATGACGCCGGTGATGCTTTTGGCCGCCGACGTTTTTGCCGTCTTTGCAAAGTATTCCCTAAAAGAAAAAATCTTTTATATTTCATGTAAATTTAATTTAAATTCTCTTGATTTAGATTAAACATTGCTTTATAATGTAAGAAGATTATTAGGACTATGAGGAGGGATCAACCATGATTTGGCGACTCAATATTCGTCATGCTTTGCCGCAAATTGATATTCGCAGCCGTCGAACTACTGTTGATGACAGTCATATGGTCCCTGCTGAAATTCATACTGGTAGTCGTCAAGCACGTTCCAATAAAGGTGTCACACAAGCAAGAATTGACATTAACAGTTATCCAAGCCGTAAAGCCTATGGCCATAGAACTATGGGAGATCTTACTCGTGAGAATGGACAGCAAGGTATAGCTGATGCACAATCTGGCACTTCAAGACGTTCTCAAGAAGCGTGGTCGGTTATCGAAAATGGACCCAAGCGTGGAGATTATGTCCAAAAGCAAGCTAGACAGAGAATTTTTTCAGAAGCCAAAAAAACGCGTTATTTGGAAGCTCAATATATTCCCGATCCTCAAACGACTTTAGCTGAACCTTCTCAAGTTGTTGGAGAACCCGATCTTGGCGATGTGACAGCAAAGATTGATGCCAAATCATATGCGAGCATACAAATAACCACCGGTGGTGTTCAAACTTACCTAAAGGATCAAGGTTTTATCCGCCGATGGGTAACTGAAGACAAATATGATATTTATGCTTAATTGAGCGTTTAAAATATAAATTGTAAATTATTAATGTGGGGGATAGATTGATGAGAAAAGTCAATACAGTTAGATTCGGAGAGATAGAGGTTGAAGAAGAAAAGGTTGTTCATTTTAAGGACGGTATTCCTGCATTTGAGGATGAACACGAATTTTTAATCATACCTTATGATGAAGAAAGTCCTTACTATTTTATGCAATCACTTAAAACACCAGAATTGGCATTCCTCATTACTACACCGTTTATCTTCTTTCCAGATTATATGATTGAAATTGATGACGACACTATTGATGAATTGTCAATCAAAAATCAAGAAGATGTTATGCTGTATTCATTGATAACTATTCCCAACGGTAGCGTCAGGTATATGACGGCTAATCTTTTGGCGCCGGTGGTGCTTAATACGGATAATATGAAAGCAAAACAAATTGTTATGGAAAAGACAAGATATACTACCAAGCATCGCCTGTTTCCGGATAGGGTGGTGTAATTATGCTGGTACTTACGAGAAAACCTAAACAACAGATAATGATAGGTGATAATATCGTTATCAATGTGGTAGAAGTACAAGGTGAAAATGTTCGTATAGCAATTGATGCACCAAGAGAGATTAAAATTTATCGCGGTGAAATTTACCGTGCAATTCAGGAAGAAAATCAGAAGGCAGCCGCGCAGCTCGGAAATATTGACCTTAGTAACGCAATGCCTCTGAAATAAATTTAAACCATGACAGTAAGTTGGTTTACAACCCGTAGCAGTAGACCGAAAATGGATGTCAGGGAAAAAAACAAGGAGTGTGATCAAGATGGTTGGAAGACTGCAGGACATCGTAACCGCCGCTGTCGTGATCGGAGCGGCAGAGCAGAAAATCGGGAGCGCAAAGAACACTAAAAAATCAATGCAGCCCGAAATTGTCAATGAAGCTCCAAACAGCAAGGTTATCATCGAAACCAGAGACCTCAAGAAGGTTGAAAAAACAAGTGACATCGACAATCTCTTCGAGAAAGATGAAGACCAAAAACTTCTTCCAGATGAAGATAATTTTCACCTGGAACCGGGCACTTTGGACGAGGAGACAGTTAGTCTAATGACAGATCAGCTTAATGAATTGATGGACAAGATTAACTGCAACCTTGAATTTAAGTACAATAAAGAGGTCAATATGATGTCGATTAAGATGATTGACAAAAAGACCAATGAAGTCATCAAAGAGGTTCCGCCGGAAGAGATGATTGAAAACATGATCAAGGCAAAGGATTGGCTGGGAGCATTTATCGATCAAAATATTTAGTCTCTATAACTTTTTTATGAATTTGACAAATTAGATAATACTAGGATTTTTTCCTGTTGCAGGTATTATAATATTAGAATTAATTTTGGTATCTGTGAAAGAGAATAGGACAAACTGTTCTTAAATCAAGGAGGGATTGACATGGGAGTAAATGGCATTTATGGTCTCTCAGGCTCCGGCATTGATGTCGAATCAATGGTCAAGGTCGGTATGATAAGCAAGCAAAAAGAATATGACAAAATGCAGCAAACATTTACAAAAGATCAATGGCAAAAGCAAGCTTACAATGAAATTTACGGAAATCTTCAGACTTTTAGCAACTCAACACTAACACAGTATAAATTACAGTCTAATATGAATGCGAAATCTGCGACTACCACCAGCAGTGCTATAACAGTTAGTGCAAATGGTGCTGCGCCGATTATAAATCATAAAATTCAAGTTAATGAACTTAGTTCTACTGCATATCTTGTGTCTACAAATAAACTTCACCGCTACTATGCTGATAACAACACTGATACAACTGATCAAACGAGTATAAATATGGCTGATGTACTATTCAAAGGTTTGCAGAAGAATACAAGCGGTAGTACTACTATGGCAAATGTTACTGAGATTGATGGCACTTCTTCGGGTTTGCATAACTCTACAGATGTAGCCTTTTCATTGCAAATTAGTGACGGTACTACAAAGGCTGATGGTACACTTAAATATTCTACAATTAAATATACTTATGGTCAGTTGCTAGATGGCAGAACTTTTAATGATTTAGTGTCAGATATAAACGGACTCAACTTAAATGTTCGGGCTAGTTATGACGCAACTAATGATACTTTTAATTTCTACAATAAAGAAGGCGGCAGTGCAAATGGCGTTTTCTTCAACATTCCAACTAAAACTACAACTGATGAAGATGGTAATACAACTACATCTTACACCGAAGCTGGCGAAAGAGCTAAAAACTTTTTGCAAGGTCTTCACTTGTACCAATCTAAAGAAGGTACTTTGATTAATCAAAATGGTGAAATTGTTACAGATACCTCAGATGACAGATATTATCTTGGTTACGAGAGTACCTACGCTACAGCTTCTCTAGTTGCTTCAAAAGCTTTGGTCGATGCAGATGGCGACGAAGCAAGTGCTGGAACGTCAATAAAAGACCTTCTTTTCCAGAATATTACTTTAGGTGAAGAATTAGCATTTGAGTCTGATGAATTAGACAATAACGGCAATCCGTTGTATGATTATTTCTATAAAGTCACAGTCACAAATGCTGATGGCACAACCACTGAAGCTCTTTCTTCCGATACTGCCATGAGTTTCACAATTAATGTTGATGGTGAAGATTATGAGTATGCCTATACTTATGAAGATTTACTTAGAACAGATGCCACCCAAATTACTTTTACTGATCTTCTAAATGACATTTACGATGAGACAGGTTTAAATGCCTACATGAGCGAAGACGGATACTTAACTATTGGTACAGAAGCAAGCGGAAAAGATCAGTCTTTCTCGATCACTAGCAACAATGATACTACTTCCGAGTTCTTGAGCAGACTGGGTCTTTATGATGGTACTGATTCCAATAAAACTGCCTTGACGTTCACGACAGGCGAGACACAGACACTCAACGGCATAGGTGGTGAAGAGAGTAGTGGTTTCCCAATAGGTGTTACAGGTACGAACGGCGAAGCTATCATTGATGGTGTTACTTACAGCGACATAACTACAAACAAGGTCACTGCTGCTGGTGTTACTTATACTCTTCTTGAGAAGACAGACGAAGCCGTTACCGTTAATGTTGTCCAGGATACACAAGGCATTATTGACAAGGTTAAATCCTTTGTTGAGGATTATAATAAGTTGCTTTCAGGTCTCTATGAGAAGTATGACGAGAAGCAATATAGTGATTATAAGCCTTTGACTGAGTCTCAAAAAGAGCAAATGAAAGATGAGCAGATTGAGAAGTGGGAAGAGAAGGCCAAATCCGGTATGCTTTATCACGATCAGACGCTCAACAAAGTCATCTACAAAATCCGCGATGCAATATCAACACCTATTAGTGGACTCAGCGGCAAGTATGACTCAATCTTCTCGCTTGGTATCAAGACAACAGGCCTTAAAGGACAGCTTACTCTCGACGAAGACAAACTTAAAGCCGCACTTGAGGAAGACCCAGATTCCGTTTACAATATTTTCGGTACAATCGGCAAAGATGATACCTTCGAGCAAAACGGTGTGGCACAACGTCTTGGTGATATGCTCAATGACGGCATGAAGTTGGTCAAGAGTCGTGCAGGCACTGATGACGGTATCAGCGATGACAGTGAGCTGGGTGTGTTGATGCGTAACTTGCAAACTAGAATGAGTGACTTCAAGAAATTAATGGATTCCTTTGAGGACAAACTCTACAAGAAGTACGATGCAATGGAAGTTGCACTGTCAAGGCTTGGTATGCAACTTGGCTATATCACCGGCGGACAATAATTAATTGAGAATTTGGGGTTAAAAATTAAGATTGTTTATGCGATTTTTAATTCTTAATTGAAAGAGGTAGTTTATGGTAAATGCGGCAGAAGCATATAAAAGGCAGCAGGTACTCACGGCAACACCAGAGCAACTCACTTTGATGTTGTACAATGGCTGTCTCAAATTTATCGGCGAAGGTATTGAGGCCGTCAAAAGCAAAAAATATGAGGACGCAAATACAAATTTGCAAAAAGCGCAGAGAATTATATCTGAGTTTCGCCTTACACTTAATATGGATTATGAAATTTCTCATCAGCTTTTTCCGCTTTACAATTACGTCTATGATCGCCTTGTTGAGGGAAATATGAAAAGTGATACTGCACCGCTTGACGAAGCGAAGGAAATTATCACTGAACTCAGAGATGCCTGGGTAGGCGCAATGAAGAAGGCAAGGGCGGAGAAAAATCAAGGTAGAGGCGGTAATGCTTATGCCTGATGAGACTGTAGCCAATGATGAGGAAGTATTACAACAAGCAAGTACCTTGTGGAATAAGTATTTGACTTTGACACATGAGTTGTTGAAGTTTATCAGTAAAAATGATGTTGATACTTTCTTTGAGCTTGTCAACCAACGCGATAAATTGATAGAGATGATGAAAGCCCTGCCTGAGAATAACTTTCGTGAGACTGATGAGTGCAAGGCAATGATCGAACAGATAAAACCTTTGGATATGCAGATCATGTATAAAGCGCGGGCTTGGCTCAATAAGTCACGTCGACAGAATAATACAGTAAGAGCTTACGATCTCACCGGTACTGCTGGAACTTTCGGCGGCAGAGGTACTATCTTTAATCGAAAATACTGATTTGAATATATTTGAGGAGATGAACTCCTCTTTTTTATTTCCGGTATTCTCAGCGAAATAGGATTGGTTTATTATATATTATGGTATATATTATGATATAATAAAGGTGAATTTTTTGAAAAATGCTTGACAAATCCCAATGGGGGGGGGGTATAATAAGGTTTAAGAATTTTTTCCTGGTTTACACAAGCTTCTAATTTTAAGGAGATGATATTTTTGTCAACCATTAACAATTCTAAAAATAATACCATCATTAGTGGCACAGCCAACGCTGATAGTATCTGGAATAAGGGCGATAACGTCACTATCAATGCCAATGGCGGCAACGACACAATTCGCAATGGTTTTGAGTATTCTCATACCTACGATAACAGTTATGTTGTAATCAATGCGGGCGATGGCAAAGATGAGATCTGGAATACCGACTCATATGTTACAATCAATGGTGGTGCTGGCGATGACTCGCTTGATTTCAGTGGCGGTCATATAAAGGCTTATGGCGGCGCTGGTAACGATACCGTGAATTTCTGGTGTGCAGAGGAAAACGATAGCCTTCTTACTAATAACTATCTCGACGGCGGCGAAGGTAATAATATAATTAATGCTTGGAGCGGCGGTCATAACTTTACCATTAATGCCGGTTCGGGAGATGATGAGATTTTCTCTTCCGCTAGTAACTCTACCATCAACGCTGGCAATGGAAATAACTATGTAGTTATCTCCGAACGCTGGATGAATGACAGTGTTGTTGGAAGCATTGAGAACATTCTTGTTAATACCGGTTCAGGACGCGACAGCATCGAAACTCATAGTGCCGATAATTCTACCATTAATACCGGTGATGGCAACGATAATGTGTGGAATTTTAGTCAAAACACTATCATCAATCTTGGTGCAGGCAATGACTTCGCCGCGAACGATTACTGGATTCAAAGCAATGTTGTAATCAACGGAGAAGATGGCAACGACATCCTTATGAGTAGTAGTTCTTACACTACTATCAACGGCGGCAGCGGCAAAGATACTATCTACAGTAACAAGGACAAGATTCTCACCAACGGCGGCGCGGATAATGATGTCATAATATCCGGTCATTGGGGACCAGAAATTATTTATCACGATACTTACACCGAAGAGAAGGAAAGTCTCGATATTGCTGCTACTATTCTCGATACGTCGGAGGGTGCTATCAATATTTCTAAAGGCACCATTAAAGGCGGCAAGGGCAATGATACTATCGCTATAAGCAGTAAATCTTCAATGAATGTCGTGCAATACGCAAACGGCGACGGCAATGATGTTGTTTATGGATATACTTCAATGGATACAATTCACATTACCAGCGGCAACTACACAACACAAATCAGCGGCGATGATGTGATTATCAATGTTGGTACAGGTTCAGTCAAACTTAAAAACACAAAAGGTATCAAGTTAAATATCAAAGGTACTTATAGCGGTTCTTCCACTACAACAACAACGTCAACGCTTAATATAACAAATTCTTATAAATCGCCTATAACTGTCGATTCCGGTGTTAAAAATATCAATGCTTCAAATCGTACAACTGCAGTTAAAATTACGGGAAATTCACTCGCAAACTCAATTAAAGGCGGAAAAGGCAATAATACCTTAGTTGGCGGTAAGGGCAATGATACTTTAACTGGTGGCAGCGGTAAGAATGTTTTCCAATATGCAAACGGCGATGGTAGCGATGTCATAACCAACTACGGCAACAATGACACCATTGAAATCACCGATGGCATATATTCAACTCAAACCAGCGGTAACGATGTTATCGTAAAAGTCGACAACGGTTCCATTACGCTTAAAAATGCAAAAGGCAAAACGCTCAATATCGCAGGTAATGTCTCAAGTAAAGTAAGTGTTGCAAGCGGTGCGGTTACTTATAATGGGCATTCTTATAAACTTTATACACTTGGCAAAACTTGGGACGAGGCTAAAACTTATTGTGAAAATCTTGGCGGTCATTTGGTTGCGGTCAACACTTCAGCTGAACAAAGTTTTGTTGAAAGTATGATTAGAAACGGCAGTAAGAGCAGTTATTGGCTCGGTGGCTATAAAGACAGCTCCAGTAATTGGCATTGGGTGACAAATGAAATATTCGGCTATACTAATTGGGCTATAGGTGAACCTAATAATGGCGAAGAAGGCGAAGACAAACTGATGATATTCAAAAATCCCGATCCGAAAAATCCTGCGGCTAAATTTGGCGACTGGAATGACTTGGCAGCGGATTGTGCAGAAGGTGCATGGCCCGCCTCAATTTACGGCACGAGTTCATTTGGATTTATTTGCGAATGGGATACAATCACTGGTAGCCCAGGTAGCTCAAGTTCAGTGACTCTTACAAATTCTAACAGCGCATCTTATACAGCAGACTCAAGTATCAAGAACATCAATGCCTCAACTAGAACGGCTGCTATCAAGATTGCTGGAAACTCGCTTGCTAACTCTATTGTTGGCGGCAGCGGTGCTGACTCTCTCAGTGGTGGTGGAGGTGCTGATACTCTTAACGGCGGTAAAGGCAACGATACTTTGACAGGCGGAGCGGGTAAAGATGTATTCTTCTTCGCTTCCAGCGAGGGCAATGATGTTATCACTGACTACTCTGCAACTCAAGGTGATCTCATTCGTCTCGGCACTTCCTCAATTAGCACCTCAACGAGTGGCAACAATGTCATCTTGACGGTCGGAACTGGTAAGGTGACTATCAACAATGCCAAATCTCAAAAGGTTTCCGTGGTTGGTTCTGACTCTAAGACTACCGTCATTGGCGGTACATCTTCAACGACTACTCTCACAGTAACCAATTCAGATAAATCACCTGTGACTGTTGGATCGGCTATCAAGACCATCAATGCTTCTTCTCGCACAACTGCTGTTCAGATTACGGGCAACGCTCTTGACAACACCATCAGAGGTGGCAGCGGCAGCAGTACCATCTACGGCGGTGCGGGCAATGATTCTATCCTCAGCGGCGGTGGTGATGACAAGATATTCGGTGAAGCCGGCAACGATACTATCTACGGCGGCAGGGGTAATAACTCTATCCTTGGCGGTGATGGTGATGACAGGCTCTACGGTGATGTTAATGAGGACACCATTCGCGGCGGTGCAGGGAATGATTACATTTATGGCGGCGACAGCTATGCTAAAGATAAACTCTACGGCGATGCTGGCAATGACACCATCTACGGCAGCAGAAGCGACGATTCACTCTTCGGCGGTGACGGCGACGATAAACTCTATGGTAGTAGTGGTAAGGATACCCTCAACGGTGGCAAGGGTAATGATACTCTCTCCGGCGGCGGCGGTATGGACGTTTTCTACTTTGAAGCTAACGAAGGCAATGACGTTATCACCGACTACACCGCTTACAGTGACCTCATTCGTCTCGGTGTTTCTTCGATGAGTACTTCAGTCAGCGGTGACGATGTTATCTTGACGGTTGGTACAGGTAAGATTACTGTCAAGAATATCAAGGATCTGCATGTGTCCGTAGTTGGTGCCAATGGTAATACTACCGTTATTGGCGGTCCGGATACCCTCAATGTCACCAATTCAAGCAGATCAAGTATAACAGCACCTTGGAATACCAAGACCGTTGACGCTTCCAAGCGCACTACTGGTGTCCGTATTGTTGCCAATAGCCTTAACAACACTATAATTGGTGGAAGCGGTTCTGATACTATCTATGGCGAGAGTGGCAGTGACTCTATTCTCGGCAACGCAGGCGATGACTCGCTCTTTGGTGGTGACAATCCGGATACTATTCGTGGTGGTGCAGGTAATGATTACATCTCAGGCGAAAGCGGTAATAATAGACTTTTCGGCGATGCTGGCGATGATAGTGTCTACGGCAGCGGTTACCTTTCAGGTGGCACGGGGAATGACAAACTCTTTGGCAACTATACTTCAGATTCCTTGGACGGCGGCGATGGTAACGATTCCCTGAAAGGTGCTGGCGGTAATGATACCTTAATAGGCGGCAAAGGCAACGATACTTTAACTGGAAATGATGGTGATGATGTGTTCGTCTATGCTAATGGTGACGGCAATGACGTGATCACTGACTACAATGCCAACGATGATAAGCTACGAATCACCGGTTCCTATTCAACCGTTACGAGCGGCAATGATGTCATTGTAAATGTCGGCTCAGGCAGCATCACTCTCAAAAACGCTAATGGTAAAAAACTCAACATTACCAAGGTCAGCAACTATGATGAACGCTGGTTCCTGGAAGATGATGACTATATTGATAGCACTCAGCTTGATTCCATTATGCAAACCACAGACAATAGTTACAGCGTTGGTAATGTCTCTTCAACAGAGCTTACAAGCAACCTTGCCAAGACTACCAACTCGATCCTCAATCTCACACAGAACGTTAAACAGAGTACTTTGAAGTAAGCTATGGTTTTCCCAAAGTGACGTAAATATACATTTAATCCGTCTTGCTCACTCAGCAGGACGGATTTTCATTTTACAGCCAACAAATTTATACATTTTGTCGAAAACTTGACTTTTGTCCTTGACATTGGACATTTTCGATAATACAATAAATTTATAATCTATCGTTCTTGTCATATCAATGTTTAATTTGAGTTGACTAAAACTCCAGGTCATTATTTTATGAGGGATCTTTTTGAATATTCATGAGTATCAAAGTAAAGCGATTCTCAAGAGTTATGGAGTCGCTGTGCCTAATGGGAAGCCTGCCTTCACTGTTGAAGAAGCTGTCAAAAACGCTGAGGAGCTTGGCAGCAAGGTAATTGTCGTCAAGGCTCAGATTCACGCCGGCGGCCGCGGTAAGGCTGGTGGTGTCAAACTTGCAAAGTCCATTGATGAGGTCAAGCAATATGCCGCGGAGCTTCTCGGCAAGGTTCTCGTCACTCATCAGACGGGTCCAGAAGGTAAGAAAGTAAATCGCTTACTCATTGAGGAAGGCTCCAACATCAAGAAGGAATATTATCTCAGCTTCGTTATTGACAGACAGACTGCCCGCGTTGTAATGATGGGTTCCTCTGAGGGTGGCATGGAGATAGAGAAGGTTGCTGCCGAGATGCCTGATAAGATCGTCAAAGAGTACATTGATCCTGTTATTGGGCTTGCACCATTCCAGGCTTCCAGAATGGCCTATGCAATGGGTTTTCCTGCGCCTGCGATTCGCAAAGTCACCAAACTTATGGGTTGCCTTTACAATGCCTTTGTCGGTAAGGACTGCTCACTGGCTGAGATCAACCCGCTCGTTGTCACTGAAGATGATGACGTTATCGCCCTTGATGCCAAGCTTAACTTCGACGATAGTGCGCTCTTCCGTCACCCTGATGTCGAAGCTCTCCGCGATGAAACTGAAGAGGATCCCAAAGAGCTTCGCGCTTCAAATGCAGGATTGAATTATGTCAACCTCGGCGGCGATGTGGCATGTATGGTCAATGGTGCCGGTCTTGCAATGGCGACTGTCGATATACTCAAGCACTACGGCGGCGAGCCTGCCAACTTCCTTGATGTCGGCGGTGATTCCTCACCAGAGAAGATTGCTGAAGCCTTCCAAATTATGCTTGACGGCGGACAGTCTAAGGGTATCTTCGTCAATATCTTCGGCGGTATCAACCGTTGCGACGCTATTGCAAATGGTATCATTGAAGCGGCAAAGATTATCTCTGAAGACGGCAAGTCTATTCCTGTGCCGGTTGTAGTCCGTCTTGAAGGTACAAATGTCGAAGAAGGCCGCAAAATTCTCAAAGATTCACCAATCAAAAACGTCATCATGGCTCCGACAATGGAAGACGGCGCCAAGGAGATAGTCCGTCTTGTTAAAGAAGCAGAAGCAAAGGCATGAGGTGATATAGATATGAGCATACTTGTGAATAAAGATACAAAAGTCATTGTTCAAGGCATTACCGGAAAGCAAGCAACTTTCCATACGAAGCAAATGTTGGCTTATGGCACCAAGATTGTTGGTGGCGTCACGCCGGGCAAGGCTGGTCAGAACGTTGAGGGTGTTCCGGTCTTCAATACCGTTAAAGATGCGGTTGAGGCGACAGGTGCAACTGCTTCTGTCATTTACGTTCCTGCAAGATTCGCCGCCGACTCCATCATGGAAGGTGTGGACGCCGGTCTTGATGTTGTCGTTTGCATTACAGAACACATTCCTGTACTTGATATGGTGAAGGTCCGCCGCTACATGGAAGGCAAGAAGACCAAGTTGATCGGGCCGAACTGTCCAGGTCTCATGACAACAGGTGAATGTAAACTCGGTATCATTCCGGGTAATGTCCAAAAGAAGGGCCATGTCGGACTGATTTCTCGCTCTGGCACTCTCACTTATGAAGCGGCCTTCCAACTCATGAACGCAGGAATAGGTATCACTACTTCCGTCGGCATTGGCGGCGATCCTGTCAAGGGTACTGACTTCATTGATGCCCTTAAACTCTTCAAAGACGACGACGACACCAAGGCACTGTTGATAATCGGTGAGATTGGCGGCACTGCAGAGGAAGACGCAGCAAAGTGGATTGCTGAAAACATGCCGAATAAGCCGGTTACTGCCTTCATCGCCGGTCGTCAGGCGCCTCCGGGTAAGCGCATGGGTCATGCAGGTGCAATAATCAGCGGCGGCAAGGGTACTGCCCAGGACAAGATTAAGGCCCTCAACGCCGTAGGTATTGAAGTTGCGGACACTGTTGCTCACATTGGTGAAACCGTTGTCAACACATTAAAAAAAGCAGGTATCTACGACATCTGTCATACCTGCTAGGTTGAGCGAATAGTAGAGAGCAGATAGTGGAACGTAGAGAACAGTTAGCTGGTAATGATATGATTATGCGGAGCTACACTGATTTAGTAGTATGGCAGAAAGCAATGGACTTGGTTGATGAAGTTTACAGATTGGTTTCAAAATTGCCTAAGATAGAGGCCTATGCCCTTTCTGACCAAATGAGAAGAGCTGTTGTCTCTATACCGTCAAATATCGCTGAAGGTCAAGCACGAGCTGCTGATAAACAATTCCTATTTTTTCTATCTGTTGCGAGAGGTTCAAATGCTGAAATCGAAACACAGTTAATGATTTGTGTCCGACAGAACTACTTGAAAGAATCAGAAATAGAAAAGGCTATGAAATTGTGCGATGAAGTAGGTAAGATGTTGACTTCATTGATGAAGAGCATATCGGGTAGTAGATATTAGCGAATAATAATAGATAACGGAGAGCAGGTAAATGCTAACCGCTATCTACTGAACTACTATCTGCTACTAGTTCGGGTCGAACTTCTTCTCAACTGCTTCAAGAATAGAATCGCGTCGAGTTTTAGAGGCGGCGAAGTAATCGTGGATTGCTTGACGGTCGTCTCTTTCTATTGCGCCAATAACTTCGTCGAAAATAGCCTGCATATCGCGAAGATTGGCAGCAATCGCCTTGCCATTAGTCATGCAGATATCAGCCCACATATCGGCGTTAGAGGAAGCAATGCGCGTCGTGTCCTTAAATCCGCCACCGATAAGTTTGATACAAGACTCAAGGTCACCACCGGCACGATTGAGCAAAGTGACAAGCGCCGCAGCAGTAACATGAGGTACATGACTGATTATTGAAGCACACCTGTCATGCTTGGCTATGTCGAGAGTCGTGAAGTTGGCTTCTGTCAATCGAAGAATACTCATCAACTTCTCGTGAGCTTCCTTTGGTGCGCCGGTATCTTCAACAATGACGTAAGCCTTGCCTTTGAAGAGGTCCTTCTTCGCTGCTGCAACGCCGCTGAGTTCACGTCCTGTCATTGGGTGTCCTGCGATATAGTATATATCCGGCGGAAGTATCTCTTGCAGGTGTTCCCAGATATATTGTTTAGTGCTGCCGGCATCAGTGAGGATCGTTCCGGACTTCAAGTAAGGCAGAATCTTCTGGACCATTGGAACGATCTGCAGCACCGGCGGTGAGAGAAAGACAATGTCGGCATCTTTAACGACAGCTTCAATATCCGGCGAAGCGAAGTCAACGGCGCCAAGTTCCATCGCCAAATCCATTGACTTTTGAGTCCTGCAGAGACCGGTTATATATATATTATCGCAGAGCTTGTCCTTGAGACAAAGCCCAAGCGAACCGCCAATTAGTCCGACGCCAATGATAGCCAATCTGATCTTTATATTTGATTTATTCATATGCTTCTACTTTACACCCAACACGACCGGCGTAGAGCGATACCCTATGCCCATTCGATCAATACCCATATCAATGAGCTGCAGGAAATGTTCACGAGTACGAATACAGCCGCTACCCTTAACTTTAATTCTATTTCCGCAAGTATCCAACATGACCTTGATAATCTCCGGCGTTGCACCGTGAGCTTCGTGTCCTGTCAAGAAGCCGGTACTTGTCTTTACGAAATCAGCTCTCGCCTCAATGGCACATTCACAAGCTTTTTTGACTTCATCAACATTGAGAGCGTCTGTCTCAAAGATGACTTTGACTTCTGTGCCATATTTGTGGCAAACTTCAACGACGGCGGCAATATCTTTCGTAACTTCGTCCCACTTGCCGCTACGAATCCAGCCGAAGTTGGCAACTATATCGAGTTCTTGTATCTTGAAGTTCCTGCAGTATACTTCAGCTTGAAGTACTTTTGAAGCAGTTGTCGATGTTCCAAACGGGAAGTCGCAGACAACGCAGATACCGGTCTTTGTACCGGTGGTCATCTCGGAAGCAATTTGTAACGAAGACGGATTAATACAAACCGTGGCACAACCGAAGTCAATGCCCTCTTTGATGTAGCGGCGAATATCTTCTTCAGTAAATTCCGGTTTTAATACAGATTGGTCAATGTAAGCGGCGAGTTCGGCTGTTGACATCTCAGCAGCTTTCTTTGATAATCTCTTCATAGCAAACACCTGCAATCAATTAAATCTTTCTGCCCATAATCTTGGCAATGGCGTCAAGGTCTTTCATTAACTTGGCAAAGTTTTTGGGCTTGAGAGACTGATCGCCGTCAGAGAGAGCAACTTCAGGATTAGGGTGAACTTCAATGATGAGACCGTCACAGCCGGCAGCAACCGCAGCGCGCGCCATAGGTTGAACCATCTGCCAGCGACCTGTACCATGGCTTGGGTCAGCTATAATCGGCAAGTGTGAGAGTTCCTTAATCGCTGCAATCGCAGAAAGATCCAAGGTGTTGCGCGTAAATGTCTCGAAAGTCCTTATACCGCGCTCACAGAACATCACCTGCTCATTGCCGCCGCTCATGATGTATTCGGCAGCGTTAAGCCACTCACTGATAGTTGCAGAGAGTCCACGCTTCAAGAGGACAGGCTTATTTGACTTGCCAAGTGCCTTGAGCATTTGGAAGTTCTGCATATTGCGGGCACCAACCTGGATAACGTCCGTGTATTCTTCAAACATTGGTATATCTTCACGATCGACGACTTCGGTGATGACTTTTAAGCCATTTTCGTCGGCGGCTTGACGCATAATCTTGAGACCTTCTTCACCCATGCCTTGGAAGTCATACGGCGAAGTACGTGGCTTATATGCACCGCCACGAAGGAACTTAGCACCGGCATCCTTGACCGCTTTAGCCGTCTCTCTGATCTGCTCAAGACTTTCAACGCTGCAAGGACCTGCCATGACGACTAACTCATCGCCACCAATTTCAACATCACCGACTTTGATAATAGTGTTCTGTGGATGGAAGTTGCGACTGACCATCTTGTACTTCTCAGTGATGCGGACTGTCTTTTCAACGCCGTCCATCATGTTCATTTCGAGATTGGCAATGGTCTTTTTGTCGCCTATGACACCAACAATGGTGACTTCTTCGCCTTCGGAGAGGTGAGCGCGCAGACCTAGTGTCTCCAGCTTCTTGACTACATTTGCCAGATTATCCTTGGTGGCTGTCGGCTTCATTACTATAATCATATTAAATATTCCTCCAAACTTCAATTACATTACTCACGAAGTCTAATCAATAGACATCAACTATTCTATCACAATGAGAAAGGATTTGCACTAATAATACAAGTATACACATTGAAGTTTAGTTTAAATCTTTCCTAAATTCTTCTACCTCCTCAGGTGAAAATTCCTCTCGCATTGACTTCCACCTGTCGTGTAACCAGAACCATTCCTCAGGATACTTGCGAATATGTTCTTCTATCAACGATGCCAACAGTTGAGTAGTCTTCTTGATGTCCTCTCGTTTGTTCTTGGTCTTCTCGACATAGATTGCCGGCTGCACTACCAAAGTGTGAGTGCCATCGCCGTTCCTGTGCATGAATGCAGGAAAGATTGGTACATTCTTAAATCTCGACATTGAAGCAGCACCTGGAACATAGTTGGTCGGCTCGTTGAAGAACTTGACAATAATACCGTCGTGGCGATTTGTGTCTTGATCCATTATCAAGCCGATAAACCACCCTTCACCAAGCATATCAAACATCTCACGAACGCCGGTCTTGTAGGTAATGTGCATACCGATTAACGTTCGATACTCATTTATAAATTTGTCCATATTGCTGGACTTCTGCTGCTTGGCAACGCCGACCAATGAGATTCCATATTGTGCAAATGCACCGCCCATCAGTTCCCAGTTATCACTATGACAGGTGACAATTACTCCACCCTTGCTCTGCCGTTCGGGTGAGTTGATATAATCCGTTAAGTAGTGAAGACCTTCAACCTTGACATGATCTTTCATGGTATTCTTGAGGACAGGAAATCGCAAAACCTCAAATAGAAGGTCACCCCACTGCACCGCGCTTGCCTTTGATATTCGCTCAGCTTCTTCGGCATCTACATTGAGACAGCGCATAATATTCTCGCGCGCCATATTCTTGCGCCGCTTAGGAACAAACGGCCAGGCGATCTGTGTCATCAGCCACCCGATCTTCCTGCAAAGTGACCAGGGCAGCAAGCAAGCAATTTTACTTATCAAAAGGACTATATAATATGACATGGCGAACCTCACAACATTCAGAATCTATATTCTTTTGATATTATATCATACTCTAGTGTCAATGACAACGATTTAAATAAATGCTTGATTAAACGCTACTTAGCTGCTATAATCATAAGGCTTGTTAATTCTGAATCATAGGAGGCTAACTATGACTAATGATTTGGTTATAATCAACACGTTCATACTCTACATCGGATTGATGATGGGTATTGGCGTATACTACTATCGTCGGACGAAGAACATGAGCGACTACTTCCTTGGTAACCGCAAGCTTGGTGCCTGGGTAACTTCGCTCAGTGCTGAGGCTTCCGATATGAGCGGCTGGATGTTGATGGGTCTACCAGGCTTTGCCTACGTTGCTGGTCTTAATGCCGGCTGGATTGCCGTCGGTCTCGGACTTGGCACGCTGGCTAATTGGAAGCTCGTTGCATCTCGTCTTCGTCGTTATACTGAATTGGCCAATAATTCTTTGACACTGCCGGACTTCTTGCAGAATCGTTATCACGACACAAGCGGCTTATTGAGAATTGTGCCGGCAATATTCATATTGATATTCTTCATTCTCTACGCTTCAAGTGGTTTCGTTGCTGCGGGCAAGCTCTTTGAGACTGTCTTCGGTCTGCCCTATGAGCTTGCAATCTTTATCGGCGCCGGTTCCGTTGTCTTCTATACCTTGATTGGCGGCTTCCTTGCAGTGTCGAGGACAGACTTCATTCAAGGCGTTATGATGTTCTTTGCAATCTTAATTGTGCCTGTCTGTGCCGCAATGACATTGGGTGGCTTCGGTGATACCATAAACGCAATCAGCAATTACAATGAGTCTATGTTCCACCCGTTCACAAATCCTGACGGCTCAACGATAACTTTTATTGAGATTGTATCACTTCTTGCTTGGGGTCTCGGATATTTTGGACAGCCACACATCTTAGTAAGGTTTATGGCAATCAATTCAACCAAAGAAATACCCCAAGCCACGCATATCGCAATGACTTGGGTCACTATATCACTTGCCGCGGCGGTTGGCGTAGGAATGGTCGGAGCGGTCTACTTGACAACGCCACTTGAAGGTACTGCTGCCGAGACTGTCTTCTTGGTAATGACCAATGCACTCTTCCCGCCGATTGTCGCAGGATTAGTCCTCTCAGCAGTGCTTGCAGCGATTATGTCAACGGCATCATCACAACTTCTTGTCGCGGCTTCAGCCTTTGCTAATGACTTCTATCACATGGTGCTGAGGAAGGACGCCGATCAGAAAGAACTCGTCTGGATTTCAAGGGCTTCGGTCTTGGTAATAGCCTCGATCTCCGTCTTCCTTGCCTTCAATCCTGACAGTTTTATCCTCGATATGGTTGCCTATGCTTGGGCAGGCTTCGGCGCGGCGTTCGGTCCAGCAATTTTGATGAGCTTATTCTGGAAGCGTGCCACCCGCAACGGCGTTATTGCTGGCATTATTGTTGGCGGTGTGACAGTTATCATTTGGAAGCAGCTTGCTCTCTTCGGTCTCTATGAGATCGTTCCGGGCTTCATTCTCTCATTGATTGCAATCTATGTCGTCAGTCTCATGGACAAGGAACCTTCTAAGGAACTTACTGATACATTTGAAGCAGTTGGACGCAGCAATATTTGATTCAATCAGCAGATATGCTCTACTGCCTATTTATACGTTGCTTAGGTATAATCAAGGCCCTCGTCCATTGCCTTTGCCAAGTTCTCACCGATTGCTTGAGTGAGGTTCATTTTCTCCTTGAGAGTCAACTTCCTTTGAGTTGCTTCATAAATCGGTAGGCGCTTCTTAATGAATTGTGTGTCGATGTTGCCAGTGCGGAAGTATGGGTCTTCGAGTATGCGTTTGTGAAGCGGAATTGTAGTCTTGATGTCCTCACCTTCGATTATGAACTCATTGAGGGCGCGCTGCATAATTCTGATTGAATCACCGCGGGTAAGACCATGAGCAATGACTTTAGCGATCATTGAATCGTAATAAGGCTCTATGGAGAGACCGGCAGTCACGCCGCTGTCGAAGCGCACACGCGGACCACTCGGCTCATGCATGAAAGTAATCTTACCAGGTGCAGGCAGAAAGTGATTGTCAGGGTCCTCGGCGTTGATTCTACATTCGAGAGCATGACCGTAGAATTTAATATCCTTCTGAGTGAACTCAAGCGGCTCACCGGCTGCAATCTTGATTTGAGTACGTACCAGATCAACGTGAGTGACAGCTTCGGTGACACCATGCTCAACTTGAACGCGCGGATTGATCTCCATGAAGTAGAACTCGTTGGTTGCGAGGTCAAGCAAGAACTCAACCGTACCGATATTGGAGTAGTGTACTGCTTTGGCGGCCTTGACAGCCAGCTTGCCAACATATTCGCGCATTTCATCAGTGAGGGCAATGGACGGACTCTCCTCTAGGAGCTTCTGATTGCGGCGCTGAATTGAACATTCACGCTCACCGAGATGCAGTACCTCACCGAAGTTATCGGCAACAATCTGAACCTCAATATGGCGTGATCTCTCAATATAGTGTTCAAAGTAGTAGCGAATCTTTTGGAGATCAACAATTTGAAGTACCTTCTTGAGTTCTTCTTCATTGTGAGCAATGAGCATACCCTTGCCGCCGCCGCCGCTGACAGGCTTGAGAATTACCGGATACTTAACTTTAGCAGCCCATTCCAAAGCCATTTCAGGCGTAGTAAGCGGTGGACTGCCAGCACTCATAGGAATGCCGCTCGGTGCAATCGAAGCACGGGCGGCATCTTTGTCACCGACGAGTCTGATAGTCTCTGGCATTGGGCCAATCCAAGTCATACCGGCCTTGGTAACCATCTCGGCAAACTCGGCATCTTCAGAGAGAAAACCATAGCCAGGGTGAACGGCATCGGCTTCGGCAGTGTAGGCGGCGTAGAGGATAGCTTCTTTGTTGAGGTAGCTGTCGAGGGCATCTTCTTTGCCAACGCGGCAGCTCACATCTGCCATTTGGACATGGAGGGCGTTCTTATCGGCGTCTGAATAGATTGCGGCAGTCTCAATGCCAAGTTCTTGACAAGCGCGGATCACTCTGACTGCAATCTCGCCGCGATTAGCAATAAGGACACGTTTGAACATACTTAAAACCTCCTGGCAATTTTATCATAATTTAAATTTATTATACACTACTCTTTCATTTTTGAAAAGTCTTTTTATAGTGATTTTAAAATTAAATCAATTAAATTGAATAATAAAAAACAGCAACTTACAACTTGCTGCTAATATTGACATAACGGCATTTTGGTAAATTGCTGTAATTCTGTTTAACTTACTTTCTCAACTGCGAAGAGTTGCATTAAATTGCTTCTCCACAGCAGAGAGTATCTTTGTAAAGGCTTCGTCTGCTTCCGCGTCAGTCAGAGTTCGGTCATTCGATTGGAACTTGATATTAAATGCTAGACTCTTCTTATCGGCGCCAATTCTCTCACCCGTATAGACATCGAACAGCGTCACTTTATCAAAGAACTTTCCGCCGGTCTTGGTGATTGTCTTTTCGACTTCTCCTGCAGCTATGGACTTGTCAACGAGTACAGCAAGATCACGACTAATTGCAGGATATTTAGGAAGCTGCTCATAGTGGAAACCTTTAGCGGTATACTTGAGAAGAGTGGCAACGTCCGCTTCAAATACATACATCTTCTTAGGAATATCGAAGGCGTTAGCAATGGCAGGGTGAAGCTCGCCAATAGTTACAAGAATGTCCTTACCCTTCTTGAAGACGGCAGTCTTGCCAGGGTGCATTGCGAATGATTCGCCAATCTCAACAGTGTACTTCTCTATAGCAATTTGCTTAAAGAGTTCCTCAATAATACCCTTGAGGTCGTAGAAGTCAACTTCATCATTGCCTTGATTCCAGCCCTTTAGCTCTCTTCTACCCATTATCAGTCCGGCAAGTTTGAGAGTTTCGATTGGTTGTTCAGTAATTGGCAGTGCCTTTGGATAGAATACAGGCGCAATCTCAAAGAGTCTGACATCTTCATTTTTGCGGCTATAGTTCCTCGCAACGTTCTCCATGATACTTGCCAACAGTGTCGTCCTAAGCAACGGGTAATCATCTGTCAACGGATTCATTATCGGCACAGCCTTGCGAAGTTCGCTGTCCTGCGGAACGTTCATTTTGTCAAACATAGTCGGATTTGTGAAGCTGAAGGACAATTCCTCATTCATTCCGAGTGACGTAAGGACTGATTTAATTTTATCGACGAAATTCTGCATATCACTTTGATGACCTTGTGATGTTTCACCAATCGGCAACGTTGAAGGCACTTTATCAAAGCCGGTGATCCTGGCGATCTCTTCAGAAATATCTTCAGGCAAGGTGACATCATTTCTCCAACTCGGCACCTTGACGGTGTAAACATCACCTTTGTTGCTGACCACAAAGCCAAGTTTAGTGAGAATGTCTGCCATGATATTAGGTTTAATATCAGTGCCGAGTCTTGCATTGATCTGCTCAGGCGTGAACTCAACGGTAACTTCAGGCTTGGGACTTGGGTAATTGTCGACAATACCCTTGCAGACTGTACAGGCACCCATATCTTGAAGAAGTTGTGCTGCTCTATCGAGTGCTCTGATTGTGTTAGTAACATCTGTACCGCGCTCAAATCTGCCCGAAGCTTCTGAGTGCAGGCCAACCGACCTTGCAGTACGACGAATAGAAGCACTGTTGAAGCAAGCCGCTTCAAGTACAACAGTCTTGGTCTTATTGGTGATCTCAGTCTCAAATCCACCCATAACGCCTGCGAGACCTGCTGCCTTCTCCGCGTCAGCAATGACCAATTCTCCACCCTTTGCAAGACGATTGGAATCATCGAGGGTGTGAAGCTGTTCACCTTCAGCAGCACGGCGGGCGTTGAGGACATGGCCAGCAACCTCATCATAATCGTAGGCATGCATTGGCTGTCCAAGTTCAACCATGACGAAGTTCGTCACATCGACGACATTGTTTATAGCTCTAATACCTGCTCCTTGAAGTCTCTGCTGCATCCACTCAGGTGAAGGACCCAACTTGACATTCTTGAGCATGCGTGAGGAAAAGCGACTGCAAAGATCTGGAGCATCTATCTTGATGGTAATGAGATCAGCAGCATTGTCATTGTCATCTTCGTTGACCTTAATGTCAGGGAATGTTGGCTCTTTATCCGTCAAGACCGCAGCTTCACGAACGAGACCGAAGACACTAAAACAGTCACCGCGATTGGCAGTCAGTTCAAACTCAAGCACAACATCATCAAGACCGAGTACTTCCTTGGCAGGCACACCAATGGGCGTATCATCAGGCAGAATGTAGATGCCTGTCTTCTGTTCCTCAGGCAGACCCTCAAGATCGAGATTAAGTTCCTGCGCCGAGCAAAGCATACCATTAGATGCCACGCCGCGCAGCTTGCCTTTGGAAATCTTCTGACCGTTTGGCAAGTGAGCACCGACAAGTGCAACTGGTACAACTTGTCCTTGCTTGACATTTGGAGCGCCCGTTACAATCTGCAAAAGTTCACTTGTTCCGACATTCATTTGACATACCTGCAAATGATCTGAATCCGGGTGAAGTTCCAACTTCTCAATCTTGCCAGTGACAACCTTCTCCAATCCTTCATCAGCGTGTATGACATTCTCAACTGGTACACCTGCCATTGTGAACTTTTCTGCCAACTCTTCAGGCGTAATATCAATATTAATATAATCCTTCAACCACTTTGTAGATACCTGCAAAATCAATCTCTCCTATCTTAAAAACACTTTAACTATTTAGTTCCACCATTTAAATACTTTACGAACATCTACCATTAAATCATCAAATATCGAAACGGGAATATCATATTTAACCTCAGCTTTCTCTGATTCCTCCAAACTGTTAAACTCTTCTTCGGTGAATACTTGATAAACGTTGTTAAATTCAAACTTGCCATCAATGAGATGATATACTTCAATACTCTCAGCCCAAGGACTGATAATCCAGTATTCCTTGACGCCGTTGCGCTCATAGATCTTCTTCTTGATTCCTATATCTTTCTTCATAGTAGAGCGTGAGAGAACCTCAACCACTAAATCCGGCGTGCCGTAAATTGCATCATCTCTACCAACGACACTAAAGTTGCAAATAACGCAAAAATCCGGTATGAAAGTATTGTTACCATCAGGAAAATGAACATCACATTCAACGAAAGCCGCAGCATTGAGGTTATTCTTGACGATATATTCATCAAAAATGCCAAACAATTTGTTAGAAATTGTTATGTGTTTGAGAAACGGTCTCGCTGCTGCCATTTTAAATTTTTCTCCTTCGATAATCTCATAATAATTTGATGATTCGTAAAGTTTACAATCATATATTAATTCGTTCAAAATGCTCAACTCACCTTCCTCATCAAAGTATTCTTATTGTTGATCGAAGTTAAAAGCAAACTTAAAGACCTTTCGTAAATCTACACTCATACCTTCAAATATGGAGACTTTGATTATATTCTTCTCTTCGTCGTCGCTGATCTCATACTCACCATTAAGTTTGAACTTGCCATTAATCAAATGGTAGACTGTTACTCTCCTAATCCAGGGATTGACAATCCAGTATTCACGGACACCGTACTTTTCGTAAATATCTTTCTTTTTTCCAAGATCGTTTTTCATAGTTGATTCTGAAAGAATTTCAATAATTAAATCCGGTGCTCCAAGTACCTTTTTGCCATTTGAAACAATCGAGGGATTACATACAATGCTCAAATCTGGCATGTAGTGATCTTCTTTAGAAAAATAAACATCGGTATTATCAGGAAAAACTTCCGCTTGAATATTATTTTCATCAATATAGCTTGCAAAAATTACAATAAGTCTTCTCATAATAGTTATGTGAGTAAGACTCGGTGCAGGAGACATAATGACTTTTTCACCTCCGATAATCTCATAGCGCTGTATGCCGTGTACTATGCCATCAATAATCTCATAATCGCATTCATCATCTTCATTTACATAATTATACGCCAAATCATTCACAATGTTCACCTCACCCTCACAATAACCTCAATGTAAAGTTGGTTGCTATCTGTTGTCTCCTATCTTAGCAATGTGAATTACCTTGTAACCCTTGGCTTCTAACTTCTCTTTGATGTCATCAAGTCCATTCTCTCTATCGTCGACACGAACGACAAGATCATACTTTCCATCATCTCTACGACAAGTTATTATACTATCAAGGTTCACATCATTCTCTGCAAAAATTTTGGTTATATCTGCAATGGTGCCTATTTTGTCCTCAATCTCAAGAGTCAAACGAGTCTTACCAGAAGGCAAGCCCATCACATTAACAAAAGTCTTTAGTATATCCGTTGCGGTGATTATGCCGACAAGTGCGCCAACGTCGCTGATAACCGGAAGACCACCAACCTTATTGTTATACATAATCAACGCAGCCTCTTCGACGGTTGCATCTTCCTTAACGGTTATAACTTTCTTTTGCATAATCTCTTTGACTTTCATTTTGTCAAGAAGAGAACGAATCTCATAGCGTGAAAGAGTAGTTGCTGGTGAAGGCGCCACTCGCATAACATCGCGATCACTGAAGTATCCCACAAGTTTTCCATTATCGACGATTAACATTCTGTGAAAGTGATTTTTCTTCATTAGTTTTGCCGCGTCACTTATTGACGTTTCTGAAGTAACAGTAACAGGGTGTTTAGTCATTCTTTCTGCAACAAACATATCTATTCCCCCTATATATGTTAATTGTAATCAGTATACAACACTTGAAGGAAAATCTCAACAAAAAAATAAAACCTAAATCAATCAAAAATGAGATAAATTCTCAAAAATACTTGACAATCATTATCATTTGTGCTATATTTACATCAAGCTTTCGTTAAGCTCTCCTAAAATATAATACACATACGCTTATAAAAAGACCCGTACTGCTCATGCGGGTCTTTTTTGAATCTATTGATAATGCTTGCACTTCAGCTTGCAAATCTTTCAAGATAGCATTGCAAAGCACCTATCAAGTTAGCATCATTTTGGAATTGACAAACAACAATCTCAGGCTTTGGGAAATAAAGGTCGGTGTCAGCAGATAATTCGTCTATATGTTTGCGAATGTGTTCAATGAAAGCTGGTTGTACGCTGATGCCACCGCCAATAGCAAACCTTTGAGGATCAAGAAGCATTTGGATATTGAAAATCTGTATTGCAATACGTCTGGTAAAGAGATCAAGGCACTTTAGGGCAACGGGATCGCCATCATTGACTGCTTCAAAGACCATCATTCCATCAACTTCTTCAGTTTTTAGACTCTTACGTTCAGCATAAAGCGCACAGAGTCGTGGAACACCACACTGATTACCCCAGCGGTACTCATTAATCATTTGCGGTGCGTCCTTATCAGTCAAAATGAATGAGACCTCACCAGCTGAGAAGTGATGACCCCGATGCAAAGTGTGATTTTTAATAAAAGCTCCACCTATACCAGTTCCAAACACAAGAACAAAACCGTCTTCAACGTCCTTGAGGGCGCCAACAGATGCTTCAGCCATACCTGCACATTTAGCGTCATTTTCCATAGTAACTCTGAGTTCAGGAATCTTTTCTTTGAGAGCGCGTTCAACGTAGAAACCATCGTTGTAGTGAAGAGCACCACAAGTGACACAATGACCATTTTTAGAGTCAATAATACCGGGCAGTGAAAGCGCCATACCTTCAACGTCTGGCATTGATTTAAAAATATCAACGAGTGCATTGATAAAATCTTCACTGGTGTTCTGCGGCGTTGGTCTCTTGCCGCGCGACAATATCTCTGACTTCTCATTCATGCAGGCATACTTAATAAAAGTGCCACCTACATCAATAACGGAAATGTTCATATTCTTCATTCCTCATTTACTCAAAATAGGATTGAATACTTTACTGATCTCTTTAACGCATTGTTTAAAGGCACCGCGCTTGGCTCTGAGTTCACTGGTCTTGGAATCTTCCTCATTTGTTGAAGATGTACCCTCTAATACATGAGTTTTATCAACAAGGAAAGCATTAACTGTCAAAGATACACGAGAGCGATCTTTACCTTTCGTCCTGCCATGTTGTTCAAGTACAGAATCTTTAATGACAAGGTAAATAACTTGCTTGTAGCCAGAATAGTTTACAAATTCAACGAAATCTTCCTTTGTAGGTGTACCTTCATCAATCAAGCCCTTATCAAACCAATATTTTTGATACTGGTTTTGCACATCTTTACCGTGAGCTATTGTCATGCCTTCACCTGGATTGAAGAAGTCCTTGGCATATGAGGTGAAGTCTTTGGTTCTATAATCAGCACCTCCGACAATGACTACTGCAATTTGTTGATTCGTTTTACTATTACTTGCGGCTTCTGCTAAAACATTCAGACTCAGCAGACAAATTGCCGTCAAAGTAAATATAAACAATTTTTTCATATTTATATTCCTCCATTGTAATTTAATTATGAAGCAATCTATTGCAAGCTTCCATCACCATTTTAGGTGTTACATTATACAAGCATTTAGGTTTGGGATAAGTAGGACACTCCTCCGCTTTGATGGTACAAGGACAACAGGTTTCTCTTGAAGTAAGAACGATTGCATTGTCAGTGATAGGGTGCCAACGGTCAGGACTTGTACAGCCGTATATGGTTACCATTTTTACACCTGTTGTTGCAGCAATGTGAGCAGCACCAGTATCAACTGTTACAAATAAATCCGTCTTCTTAAAGATTGCTGCAAGATCAACCAATGAGGTTTTGCCACAAAAGTTTTCAATCCTAATCGAAGAGTCTGAAGTAACATCATCAATTACTTCTTTAGCATAATCTGAGTCATCAGGAGCACCGACTATATAAAAGGCAACGTCATTACTTTGAGCCAGTTCCTTGACAACTTCAACAAAATTTTCTTTCGCCCAAGTCTTTAGTGGAAATGTTCCTCTAACACAAAGAGCGATTTTTAATTCGGTATCAGGAAGTTGACCAAGCAGCTCATCGGCCTTAGCTTCATTTTCGGGCATTATCCTTGCAAAGATTGGACGCTCATAACCTTCAATATCGAAGAACTTACGAACTATTATCTGGTAAGTTTCAGCTTGAAGCGTCTTATTGAGATTATGATCAATATTCACGACATCAGTATAAAGCCAAGTCACCTTGCTGTTATTGTTGTCAAACACTTTACTTGGCCCTACACGAATTGGAATACCTGCAAGATAAGTTAAAATCGCTGGACGAAGTTTTCTGTCAAAAGAAATGGACAAATCAAAGTTTCTGCTCTTAATTTCTTCCATCATATCTTTCATTTTTGAGAGAGAATTTTCTTTAGCCTTATACTCAAAGACAATCACATCATCAACAATGGGATTATTCTTAACGGCATCAGCAAATACAGCCTTCACCAGCATTGTAACTTTTACAGTTGGATATTTCTTTTTGATTAAAGCGATCGCACCTGTCACCAACACTACATCGCCCAGGTTGACCAATGCATTAACTAAAATATTTTTATACATTTTCATTATCAACTAAATCAAAAATCCACTTGAATTTTTTTCTTTTATTAAAATGTTTATTATTTCCATAAAATAACACCAATCAATCATACAATTCTTTGTGGTTTCCTAGACTTTTTATCTTGAAGAAATCACAGTGCTAATCTTAAATTATCTCGATCATTGTTTTATTTATCTTCCGTAACGTGAATATTTTCTTTGTCCAGATAGTATAATTTAACATATTTTGCCATCGTATAAAAGTAATGGAAACAGGCAAGGACAAATCCAATCCTACCGTCAAGGAAACCACCCTTCAAAAAGTACATTCTAAAAGCCGCCCATAACGGGTGGAGGATCATATCTGCAATAGTTGCCGATTTACCTGTCTCTTTCATCTTCTTTGCGGCAAGTGTTGTGTAAAAGTTCAATTTATTAAAGTAATGATTCCAATCACGATAGGGATAATGGACAAGATACTCATCTCTGGATAGCTTTTTCTCTTCATAATCATGACAGATTTTAGGGTGTACAAAACCCGTAACATAAGTACCTTGGCGCGGTATCAATCTTACAACATAATCGGGAAACCAACCACCATGTTTGAGCGGTTGTCCCCAGAAATAACTTAAACGCGCTGTCATATATGCAAATCGACGATCATCTTCGGCAAGTATTTTCTTAATGCGTTCATTCAACTTATCAGTTGCACGCTCATCAGCATCTATAAAAAATATCCACTCATTTGACGCCTGTTGTATAGCAAAAGTCTGCTGTTTGCCCCAGTCGCCGTCAAGTGAATGATTTACAACTTTAGCACCAAGAGAAGTTGCAATATTTGCGGTTTGATCAGTGCTATCGTCGTCAATGACAATTATCTCATCGGCAAAACCTTTAATACTTTCAATACAGGCGCCGATAAATTTTTCCTCATTTTTTGCAAGTATCAAAACAGAAACTTTTGCACTCATAATACCACACTTTTTTTAAAGTCACAATCAACTTTGATAATTATATTCCAACGCTTTGCCAGTTCCCAATGCAACGCAAGACAAAGGATCATCGGCAAGTGCTGTCGGAATGTTTGTCTCAGAACGAATAAGTTCATCAAGACCATAGAGCATTGCACCACCACCAGTTAATACAATTCCATGATCCATAATATCTGCTGCAAGCTCCGGCGGTGTATCTTCCAAGACCTTCTTCAAACACGTGATTATTCTGTCAACAGAATCTTTCAATGCGTCGGCAATCTCCGAACTCTCAATTTGAATATTCTTTGGAAGACCAGAAATAATATCACGGCCTCTAACGTCCATGGTCAATGAGCGCGCACCACGATAAGCACAACCAATCGTTGTTTTGACGCTTTCTGCTGTCCGCTCACCAATCATTAAATTATATTCACGCTTGATATAAGCTTCAATATCACTATCAAACTTATCGCCAGCAACTCGCAGACTGTCACTCAAGACTATGCCGCCAAGGGATATGACAGCAATATCGCAAGTGCCACCGCCGATATCAACAACCATTGATCCAACTGGTTCAGAGATATCAATACCGGCACCAAGTGCTGCAGCGATTGGCTCTTCAATAAGCTCAGTCTTTTTGGCACCTGCCTGTTCGGCTGCCTCTTGAACAGCGCGCTTCTCAACAACCGTCACACCTGATGGAATACAAATCATGACCCTGGGTCTAAATATGAAGGAACGCCCGACAACTTTTTCCAAAAAATATCTAATCATTGACTCTGTAGTATCATAATCAGCAATAACACCGTCGCGCAAAGGACGAATCGCCACGATATTTCCCGGTGTACGACCGATCATCTGGCGTGCTTCTTCACCTATTGCCAGTACAGTGTCAGTATCTTTGTCGACTGCCACAACTGAAGGCTCTCTTAATACTATGCCTTTACCTTTAACATATACCAAAATATTTGCAGTGCCCAAATCTATTCCAACACTCATTGACATTCCTAACAAAATAAAAACCGCCTTTCCAAGATCAACAAAAATCTAACAAAATTTTATCACGCTTTCACTTCATTTGCAATAACTTGAGAAAAAAAAGAAGAGAGATTGTTATCTCTCGCTGATAGCAATTAATTGGATTTTAAGAATTTTACTAGATGATGTAAATTTAATTTTAATTGCTCAGTGTAAATATTAGACTTACCAGTCGTCAAGGGCTTAAATATAAATCTAAGTTTATTCATTTCTGTTTCAGATATCCTTTTCAGTATACTCTCAGTTGGTTTTAGTGTTATTTTTTCAGCTTTCTTTGTTTGAAAGTCATATCTGATTAAATCGAATCCATCAATATAAGTTATCTTATATCCTTGCAAATTCAGACAAGAATATTTTCCACCGAAATAGAACTGAGCGCCATAGATATCATTAAAACTTGTTATATCTTCCGTTTCAAGATTTATTTCCAAATTAGTATTGATACCTTTCAACGACATTATGATGATAGATTTTCCGACCTTAAACATCTCATCGAAGAGATTCGCTGGTAAGAACTCATCTTTTGGCAGAGGATTAGCATACTGTTTTACAGTGTTGTTTTTTAGATTCCACTTGACTATATCTCCGATTTTTCCATCACGTGGAGCCAACCAGATACTGCTGCCGTCCCAAGCTCCAGTTGTATATCTCTGTTTCTCATCACCTATATAGTGTATTTTCGTTTTGTCATCATTTAGTGATAACTCAAGCACAGCATTGGCATTTATAAATGGTAAGTAAAGTTTATCATCAACTTTAATGTACTCATAAAGGCAAATTTTTTCATTATAACTAGTTACCTTCAAATCTTTCAAAAAATCATCAATTACAGAAAATTCTTCTGTCAACAGGTTAAACTTCACTATTCCCTTATAATTGTATCCGAAAATATAAAGATTGTCATTGTCTATTACACCATTTGCAAATTTTTTGCTAAATCTGTAATGAACTTCACTTTCAAACGGAATTTTATATTTTGACTTATGAAAAGTATTTCGATCCATTATAATCATTAGATTTGTATTCGATTGTATAAATATAAATGAATTTTTATATGGCAATATCATGATATTGAAATCTAATGGATCGCTATCTTCTAAAATTTGTGTTACCTCGGTAATTTCTTCAGTATCAAGATTAATTTTGTAAAGGTATGGATCACAGAGCATGGTACACCATATCAAATCATTTTCATAATATGCACCGTTTATTTTAAATACCTTTGTCAATGAAGCGAAAAAAGCAAGATTATGATACATTATTGGTTTTCCAGTAGTTTCATATAGTTTCAAAACGGAACTGCCATCTCCAAAATAAGCATCACTTATGACCATTGCACGATTTAAATCGGCTGTGTCATCGTAAATTCCCCAACCCTCAGTTTTATATCTTGCAACTATTTCCAAATACCTTTCCTGCAATTCGGGTAACATTCCTGACATTGTAGCTGACAGAAGAGGGTGCGGTCTCCAGAGGAGTGTAATTTCATCTTTACATTCCTTAAATATTCTAAAATCATCTTCCATTTTATTCAATAACAATTCTTTGCCTTTGAGCATGGGAGTTAATCCAATATTGTAAAATATAATCTTTTTCATGGTCTTATCTGGTTTTTGTATGATTTTGAGCCATTCTTTAGGTACATTGATATCATCTTTGGTGATAGTCGACACTTTATCGTATTTAGGCGAACCGAGACCAACAATTCTTTGCTCCCAATATTTCCTATCTTTCTGAGTGGAATATTTAAGCAGAACATTTATATAGACCTGTCTGATATTTTCAGATTGTACTATAACCAAATCAGCATTAATTACACCCTGAGTGGTTATAAGATTAGAGATTGTTTCTTCGCGTTCCTCATCGCCAGGTTCTATATCTTGTGTAATAAAATAAGGTACATAAACCAATTTATCAGTACACTTCTTCAGCTCATCAGAGTAATATTGAGAATCTACGGAAGTGAGTGCGTTATAATTATCATAAGGATTGTGAATAAATATTATATCTGGATGCATTTCTGCTAGATCAACTTTTCGATAGTCCAAAACAGGCACATATTTCGGATAGAGATCAGCTTCACAGTGCCATGCTGCCACAGTTTGATCTGGTTTTCTATCAGCATAAGGAATAGGTATAACATAAGCATTGCAATGCTCTTTATCCTCATAAGCTGCCTGCCAAATACTTTCCAAAGAATCCCACATTGACGCCTTATATGGCAGAAAGACTATATCTTTTTTGATTTCTTTCTCTTTAGCAAGTTCATTGAAAATATATTTTAACAAATCTTTACTAAGATGGAACATCTCCTGTTTTGCTGAAGTATTGTTTTCTTGAGAGAACTGTGTAACTGCAAGTATTATTCCATCGAGAACTTCAGAATAGAATTGAAAGCGATTTGTAGATAACTCTGTCTTAAAAATATTTTTTACAGTTTGTAAAGTTTGGAGTAATTCTTCATTTGATTCAGGTTTTATATTTTGATAGATATTTTTGATTGCTGTCAACAATTTCTTTTGAATTTGTTTCCTCACTCTATCATGTCCTTAAAATTTTATTAGAGACCAAACAAAGGTCCTTCAGTTGAAACCTAAAAGAATATAAAAAATATTGATCCAAAGAACAACGCCATACTAAAACCCTTGATCGCATTTTGAACTGAATGAGAATATTTCCCAAACGGTGCAGCGATAATAGGACGCATTAAATATAGCAAAAGTGATACTGATAAAAATAACAAAGGCTTATCTTTAGTGAAAATGCTGTAGATAAAAGCGACAGCAGAAATAATTATTCCATAGGTTTCAGTTCTTCTGATCGGCTTTTTTTCCGGAACATCAACTTCAATTCCATCGAATCTCTCTCCGATCTCATGTCGAACATTAACTTTAACCGGCTCACGAAGATTGATTTTGCGATTAGGTTTTGTTTCTATGGAATTATCACTACCAGTAGAATTAAAATTATCTTCATTAACAGGTCTTCGTTTAAGAACATCGGAACGAAAAGTATCACCAATTTGCTGAATGGGTTTATCATCGTAAAAGTCATTATCCGCTTCAGCATTAACACGTCTCTCAAAATCACTATCACGAACGGGTAAATCATTAGAATTTAATGATGTTTTTTTGACGTTATTTTTATCAACAACAAGTTCACTCTGATTAATTTTATTCGCAGTATTTGAAACAGTCGGAGCAACATTAACTTTAGCTTCAATGTTTGGAGTCTTTTTCTCCATAATCTTTTCCGGCTCTTTTTTATCTTCACTTTTTGGGTCTGGTTCAGCAACTAGAAAATTATCGAGATCAATTTCATTAGGTTTGCCAAGACCATAACTATCAGTATACTTAGCCTTGTAATTCTTTAAATCGAGAGAAGCGATTATACTCTTCTTTTTCTTCTTATCATTGCTATCTTCGTTATCTGCCATAATTTCGCCTCCTCAATTCATTAAGACCTTGTATCTCAAAAATTTCTACATATTTGGAAAAAATCCTGCCTGCAGTTAGATTTTCGCCGATATATGTGATAAAATATGCCAAAGAATCAAGGTTAGAGGAGGAGACGAAGATTTTGTATAGTGAATATTTAACTTTAGGATTGGTTCTACTTTTGAGTATCATCGGGCACAATATGACAGTTGTCTATGCCACCGTAATCGTCTTGGTGCTGAAGGTTGGCAGCCAACTGTTTGGTGTGACTTCCGCAATGACATACATGGGTACTCATGGGCTAAATTTGGGAATTATTGTCTTGACAGCAGCCGTATTGATTCCTATCGCTGACGGAACGGTTACACTCTCAGATATGATTGATTCATTCAAGACACCTATAGGAATAGTCGGTATAACGGCAGGGCTTTTGGCAGCAATAGCCGGTGGTGCCGGTGTTCCTCTTATGCAGTCTAATCCTCACGTAATACCAGCACTTCTTGTCGGCACAATGGCAGGAGTTTTCTTCTTCAAGGGTTTGGCAGTTGGTCCTTTAATTGCCGCTGGTTTTACTTACTTCGTAATGGCACTTTTTTCACACTTTCAATAAATTTTATTTTTTCTTGACAATTATATAATAAAAGAATAAAATGATTAAACATTCTATTCAATTAAATTTAGTATGTATTTTGTATACACGCTAGTAAAAAATCTTGTCAAGAGGTGTTTTTATGGTTATCATAATGAATCCTGATGCAACTCAGCAAAATATTAACGATGTTATTGAGGTGATTAAAGATGTTGGACTGGAAGCAAGAGTCACTGAGGGCGTACAACAAAAGATAGTTGCCGTCATTGGTGATAAATCAAAATTAATGCCTGTGCCGATTGATGCCATGACAGGTGTCGATCATTGCGTTGCGATTTCTAAAAGTTATAAATTGGCGAGTCGTGAGTCTCATCCACAATCAAGTGTTATCAATGTCAGCGGTGTTGAGATTGGTGGCAGTGAACCGATTATCATGGCGGGACCTTGTGCCGTTGAATCTCGTGAGCAACTTTTAGAATCGGCTGAAATTATTAAATCCGGCGGTGCTCAATTCCTCCGTGGTGGCGCCTACAAACCAAGAACTTCGCCATACTCTTTCCAGGGTCTTGAAGAAGAAGGTCTCAAATATCTTGCTGAAGCCAGAGAGAAGACTGGACTTAAAATCGTTACTGAAGTCACGACGGTCGAAGCTATTGAAAAAGTTGCCTATTATGCAGACATGCTGCAAATTGGCGCTCGCAATATGCAAAACTTCGGTCTCTTGAAGGAAGTTGGCAAATGCGGAAAGCCTGTTCTTTTGAAACGTGGTCTTGCAGCAACGCTTGATGAGTGGCTCAACGCTGCCGAATACATCATGAGTGAAGGCAATCCAAATGTTGTCTTCTGTGAACGCGGTATCAGAACTTATGAGACTTACACACGCAATACCCTTGACATGAGCGCGATTGCAGCGATCAAGCACCTTTCACATCTGCCGATAATCGTCGATCCAAGTCACGGAACCGGCAAATGGAGAATGGTCAAGCCAATGGCGCTTGCAGCAATCGCCGCTGGTGCTGACGGTTTGATGATGGAAGTACACCCAAATCCTGCCAAAGCCTTGTCAGATGGCTCTCAGTCACTTACACCTGAGCATTATCGTGATGTAATGACTTCAATCAACAAGTTGGCTAAATTTATCAAGGCAGAGAATTTGTTATCTTTTGTTGAAGATTAATAAATTTTGCTTGCAATTTTCGGCGGAATGTGCTAAACTCTTAACGTTATAAAACTTTACACATTGGAGGTGTTATTTTGCCGAATATTAAAGCATCAGTAAAAAGTATCAAACAGGATGCAAAGCGTCGTGCAAGAAACGTTTTAGCGAAAAACAACATCAAGAAAGCTTCCAAGAAAGTCCTTGAGGCAATCGCAAACAACAACGTTACTGAAGCAAAGAGTCTTCTCGCGCTTGCAGATAAAGCTATTGATAAAGCGGTTTCTAGCAGTACAATTCACAGAAATGCAGCTGCAAGAAAAAAATCCAAGCTGGCGAAGAAAGTCAATGCGCTTGGAGCGTAATAAATATTAAAGCTCACCTAATCGAATAGGCGGGCTTTTTTGTTGCATTTAGTTAATGATTGATTTTTCAGAAAAAAATTGCAAATTGGCTTGACAAGCCGTTTTTTTTTTTATAATATTTGTGCAATTTCGCAGAGGTATTTCTCAGAGGTGTAATTATCGTTTTTTGAGTGTTTGGAGGTCGTTATAATGAAAAGGTCAAATTTTTTCGCAATGTTCTTCATGCCGATTTTTGTTTTTACTCTCTTGTTCTCTTCAAAAGTTTCTGAAGCGTCAGATTTTAAGTTTAATCACGAAACCTTCAAAGAAAAATACAATGCCAGTGTTGAAAAGTGGGCACAAACAATAAAAGCACAGAATCCAGATATAACGGAAGAAGACAATGAGGAATTTATTGTATACCTTTCGATAGAAGATTATGAATTTTCACCGACTTCTGCAGGTGTTCCACAGTATGTCTTCAACTTTGAATTGAATGGAAGTCCCGGTCTGCTTGTTCCTTGCGATAAGAATACAGGCAGAGTGAAAAATGTAACGCTGTTTTTTACTTTAAGTGATGATCCCAATATTCAAGGTTTCAACGTTTCTATTATGGGTTCAATGCTGATGTCGGTTATGCCGAATCTGTCTTACAACAATGCAAATACTATTATATCCGATTTATTTAATAGAGCCATTAATGCTAGTAATCACATGACAGAGAAAGTCTACAATGGCGTTAAGTGTCAAATGGGATTGAGTGTCCCCAGATCTATGTTTGTAGTTAGTCCCGCTTTCTGAGTTTGCCCAATTATAAGAGCATAATAATAAAGTCCATCAAGATTGAGTTGATGGGCTTTTTTTTATTGCATTGAAATAGCAGATCAAATCCTCTTAAATATATAGTTGGCAATAATAAGCTGTAATGCAACCAGACCAGCAAGAAGTCCAAAGGCAACAAACAAACTGGTTTGATGAGCAAGAAAACCTATCACTGCCGGACCAAGTAAAACACCGGCATAGCCCAAAGTACTCACAGCCGGCACTGCCATATTGACAGGCATCACTTTTTGTTTGCCGATAAGAGAAAAGAATACTGGTACGACATTAGCACTTCCTATACCGATTAAGAAGAAGCCTGCGTACATTAAGGTTTGATTCTCGGCAAATATCAACAGCATAAATCCGACAAATGTAATAACGCTTCCTATGATAACAACAGTCTTTTGACCGATTATTTGAACTAATCTATCACCAATCAACCTCATAGTAAACATTGCCGCAGAGAACATTGTAAAACCGACACCCGCAAGTGAAATATCAAAACCTTTTGCAGTGGTGAGGAAAACTCCGCTCCAATCCATTATCGCGCCTTCGACGAGATAGGCAATGCAAGTAATAATTCCGAAAAAAACAACTATTCCGCGCGGTATTGCGATTATTGATCCACTGGATTCACCGCCCGTTGGCAAGAAGTAATTTGCAAAGCCAAATAGAAGTGAAAGCATAATAACAGCCGCAATGATTGTCGAAGTAAAAGGCGTTAATTTCAACATACCAACCCATATACCAAAAAGACCTGCACCGACGAACCCACCAACACTCCACATTGCGTGCATACCTGACATCATTCGTCGTCCTGCAGACTTCTCTACCATTACTGCTTGAATATTCATTACAACGTCAAGACAGCCCATGACTGTTCCGAATAGCAACAATATAATCACTGCTGAGGTGAGATTTGAGATATTACAGATCATCAGCAGAAGGAGTGAAAATATTATTCCTGCTAAAGTTAATACTTTTCGACAACCGAACTTGGCCGCAACAGTACCTGCTATCGGCATTGCAATTAATGATCCAATACCTATACAGAGTAGCAACATTCCCAATGTATCTTCGGTGATTGCCAATCTCTCTCTTAAAAACGGCACTAGCGGTGCCCAAGTAGCTGCACCAAACCCATTTATGAAGAAGATTGCACGCGTTGAGTGTTGCTGCATTGTTTGAAGTGATTGATTGAGTTTAATTTTGAGCATAAAAGACTTCCTCGGCAGCAAACACCGGACCGTCTTTGCAAATCTTACGACGCCCGTTAATGGTATCAATAGAACAAGAGAGACAAGCGCCTAAACCGCAGCCCATTCTCTTCTCAAGTGACACCTGACAGGATATATTGCTTTCTTTGGCGAGAGCGGCAACACGTCTCATCATAATCTCAGGACCACAGGTAAGAATTGCGTCATACTTATTAGTACGCAAGACATCTGGCAATAATTCCGTCACAAAACCGTGGACACCCGCACTGCCGTCGTCAGTTGCAATGAATAACTTATCAACTAAAGGCTCAAACTCACTCTGCCAAAGATTAGCTTCCTCTGCATTCTTACCGCCAATTAAAACGTCCACAGACTCCAGCTCACTTGCTGCAAAGATCAGAGGTGCAAGTCCTAATCCGCCACCGACAAGCAAGACTTTGCCTTCAGACAAGCTGAAACCATTGCCAAGTGCTCCAAGCAAGTTAATCTCAGTACCAACCTTAACATTAGTTAAATATTCCGTGCCGTGACCAACAACGCGATAGAACATAGTGACTTGACCGTCCTTGAGCGCAGCAATACCAAATGGGCGTCTCAAAGTAAACTCATTTGAAGGAAGACGAACTTGAATAAATTGTCCAGGCTTTCCGTCCATATCAGCCTTGACAATGAGTCGGTAAATGTCACCGGCAACGCATTTGTTGTCAAGTATTTCAGCATTGATAAGCTTTTTCATATTCATGCTCCTTCAAGTTCATTGACATTCTTAACGGTGTGATGTTTGCCCTTCTTCTGCATTTCCGGTGGCGTGTTCCAGCGCTTTTGAAACCATAGCCACTGCGTTGGAACTTCGCGTACAACGTCCTCAATAATTTTAGTTATGTCAATAGTCAGTTTTAGCAAATCCTCATCAACATTGCCGCTGTCCTCGTAATGCATTGCTTCGTAGATTCTGACTTTGTGTCTGCCGTTTGGTTGACGAATAATAAACATAGGAAGAATAGGTGATCCGAACTTCCTGGCGAAGACTGCCGCGCCCATTGGCGTTGAGGCAATTTTGCCAAGGAAAGGGATAAATGCACCACCGGGACCACCGTCTTGATCTGCAAGGAAGCCTAAAATTTTGCCCTTCTTGAGAGCACGACCAGCAGAGAGCAGCTCACTTGTACCGCGAGTGAATATCTCAACATGGACTGTCGCCCTTATATCGTCAAGCGCCCTGGAGTATTCTGCATTGGGTTGCATCTTCGCAATAGCAGTAACAGGATAACCTTTAAGGGCCACCGAGCCGCTCATCCATTCCCAAGTGCCAATATGTCCTGTAACCACAACGACGCCATGTCCTTCAGCGATTGCTGCGTCCATTCGCTCAATGTTTTCAATCTCTACATATTCGTCGATATTTTCTGGCGTTAATTTAGGCATATACAAAATATCAAGCATATTCCGTGCAAGATTTACGAATGAAATACGGACTAACTCTTTTGCTTCTGACTCTGAAATGTTCAACGCCGGCATCATCTGAGCTATTGCGCGGTTTCTCTGCTTCTTAACGACTAGATAGTAGATATTGCCTAATATTGCTCCAATAAACAGCAACAAGTCATAAGGCAGGCAGCGAACAAGCCGACTCATAAACATCAGCGTCTTATAAAGCATATCATAAACACTTCCTCATTTAGAAAATTGTATCCTAAAAGACAGTTTAATTATCTGAAAGATCGCCACCATAGAGAATAAACTTTATAAGTTCCGACATTTCCGATTTAGCTGCATATGGTCGAAATGGTCTGCTTCGATTGTTTGATTCCAAAATGGTCCTTGTATCGTACTCAAGAATTTGTGAAGAAACAATTTGATACTTCTGTTCCTTATGATTTATTCTCACATTGTAGACATACATTCTATTTAAATTTGCCTTAACAACTGCGATTTTGGCTGCAACAGATTCTGGACTTTCAATTTCAACGGTGTCAATATCAACGTAGTATCCCGTTATATCCTCAGCATCAACAAATTGAAAGTTCTCTGCAAAACAGACAGACAAAGTATCTGTCGAAAATAAAATTGCCACTGTAAGTATAACAATCTGCAAAATTCGAGAAAAAATTTTTTGCATAAACTCGCTCCTCTCTCTGTATAGTATAAAACTAATTTCAAAAGTAAGCAAATTATTTTTGAGATATTTTTTATTAAATATATTCTTGCCAATAAAAAATCACTTAACTCGACATCAAGAAAAGTTAAGCGATTGTTATTATTATCCGAAATAATCTTCAATACCGTCAAATATACCTTGAGCTGCTTTTTCCACGCCCTCTTTGGAGTTTAGAAGACTTTCTTCTTGAGGATTGGAGATAAACGCCAACTCAACTAAAACAGCAGGCATATCTGTATTCCTAACTACATAAAAGTTGCATGGCTTAGTACCGCGGCTTGGGGTTTTAAGTTGTTCAAGTAATGCAGGATGTATACTCTCAGCAAGTTCCTTGGATTCCGGAGCACCTTCACCGAAGTAATAACATGTTGTCCCACGTGCAGCAGGATTGGTGAAGCTATCTGCATGTATTGAGATAAATATGTCAGCTTCGGCTTCGTTGGCAATGTCGCAGCGGGATTTAAGTTCTTCAATGTCAGTTGCATTACGACCGCGCGGTGCAACTTCAACATCAGTACGACGTGTCATAATAACCTCAGCACCTTCAGCCAGAAGAAGCTTCTCAAGTTCCAGGGCAACCTTGAGAGTTACAGTCTTTTCCATAACGCCACTCGGCCCTATTGCACCTGCATCATTGCCACCGTGACCTGGGTCTATTACAATGACCTTATCCTCCAACGCCGTCAATTCGTCCAACTTTTTGTCAATATCGCTTTTTTCCTCTTTATTTTCTTTATCATCTTTTTTAGACTCTTGCTCTTTTTTGTCCTTCTTGTCTTTCTTATCCTTCTTGCTCTTCTTGTCCTTTTTGTCTTTTTTATCTTTATTATCTTTATTATCTTTATTATCTTTGTTCTTGCTGTTGTCAACCTTATTTTCATTCTCGGTTGAAATATCAGGTCTTATTATCTCAATACCGGTTGACGGTTCTGTCTCGATCGACTTATTTTTTAAAGGTTCCTCTACTTTCTCAACTTTACTGATACTACTACTATTGTCACCACTTCCATTAATTTTATCAGCAAAGTCCGACTGTTCGGCACCAACACCAAGATCAATGACCAGGCGCCCTCCGGCATCTCCGCCGTCAAGATAGAAAACATTATTTTCAGCAGTAGATTCTATAACTAGTCTTACCACGGTTTTATCAAATTGTGCTATTCTAATTTTAGAAGCGGCTTTAGAATCTAACTCTATTTCTCTAGGTACATCTTTTCCAATCCAAGCGTTATCTATATCAACTACCATTCGTGACGGACTTTCCAAATACATTTCTTTGTGCTCAATCCGTCGTGTAACGTCCAATACTATTCTAATTCTATCATTACCTATGTTGTAACGTATATTTTTGACTTCCGCCATTTCTGCAGCCTGTGCAGAAAACGAACTTTGATCTGCTTCTTCTGCCGCAGCCGTCTCAGTCTTCTGCATTACGAATAACATCGTAAAAAAAACCAGGAGGCCGGACAGAAATTTCTTAACCATCAAATACCTCCTCTACTATAATTTTTTTATAGTTTAACAGCAAAAGCAACAAAAGTCAAATTTTTTTCATTTTTTTTCCAAAATTCTTTATTGATTAGGGTGTGTTGAATAAGTTATTTTATCCAAATAAGAATACAAGCAACGTGAATGAAAGCTAAGAATCTTTTGACAAGTTTATCGTATCTTGTTGCTATCCTTCTATTTCTCTTTAGTTTTTGAAAGAAACATTCAACC
>JAFVEZ010000053.1 GCA_017475745.1 Selenomonadaceae bacterium | reverse complement strand
ATTGGTGGTTTGCAACAAGTCATCGTTATATTTGGTGTTCACCATGTCTTCAGTGCTCTTGAAATTTATCTGCTCAGTACGACAGGCGCCGATCCGTTCAATGCTATCATTACTTGTGCAACGATCGGTCAGGGCGGTGCTGCAGTTGCAGTTGCTCTCAAGACTCAGAATGCCAAGAAGCGCGCTCTCTATATCTCCTCAGCAGTTCCGGCATTCCTCGGAATCACCGAGCCTGCTATCTTCGGTATCAACCTTCGCTTCATGAAGCCATTCATTTATGGCTGCTGCGGCGGTGCTGCCGGCGGTGCTGTCTCCAGTGCTTTTGGTCTTGCTGGTACAGGTATGGGTATTACGGTTCTTCCGGGTACTCTGCTTTACATGAATGGTCAACTCGGACTCTACATTCTTGTCAATGCAATCGGCTTGGCAGTTGGTTTCGGCTTGACCTACATGTTCTACAAAGTCGAAGAATAATTTATTCTAGTCTTTAATTGAAATTATTTCAGTTACGATAAAGTCGCGTAACTAATATCATACACGAGAATTGATTCACTGTAGCGAAAAATCTGCAGTGATTTTTTTTATTTTCTTCAAAGGTATTTGCATTTTATAAAAGAATTGTTATAATATACTGTAAGTTGGTGAAGTAATGGTGAGGTGGATATGGAGTGATATACAATTTAAAGAGCATTGGTTCATTTGTTGGTGCTTTGATGATAATATTAAATGTCAGTTTAATTGAGGCTGCTCCAACGCCAAGCGACAACCATTTGAAGGTTGGGTATGTCAAAGATACTGGTTTCGTCGAGGAAAACTGGGCAGGACATTACACCGGCTATGGTTATGAGTATATGGAATTTCTATCCAACTATGGTCAATGGACTTTTGAGTATATTCCTGCTGACACATGGGTAGAACTTGGAGAGATGTTAAATGCCGGCGAAGTTGATATTATTCCCGCAATGCCGGGTGATTATCATCTGATACCAAATGTGGCATGGACGGATCACGTTGTCGGTCGCTTTTCTATGGGTCTTGTAATCAAGGATATTGAGCTAAAACCTTCCATGAAACTTGGAATTATGAATGCAAGTTATCCTACTCCAAGTTTGCCGGAAATTGCTAAAAGTCAAGGTTTTACTTATGAATTTACAACATATGAGACTCGGAGAGAATTGTTCTCAGCTTTTAAGGATGGTCTTGTTGATGGCTACGTTGATGCTATGCTTGATTCAAAGATCAAATATAATGTTTTGGCGTTATTTGATCGACAAAGTTACAGACTCTTGGTTCGTTCAAACAACAAAGAACTATTGGATCAACTCAACAGTGCCATGGACGAGATGCTGACCTATCAGCCGGACATTCGTGATCGCTTGAGTAGAAAATATATCCGTTATGCAGGTGCGCCGTTAGTATTAAACGAATCTGAACGAGAATATCTAAGAGAGAAGAAAAAATTGACCGCCGTATTTGTAGTAAATCGTAAACCATATGGTTATTTTGAAGATGGAGAAGCCAAAGGTGTAATACCGGAAATATTGAAGCGATTCTCAAAGGACTTGGGCATTGAATTTGAATTTGTCAAAGCCAACTCTGCTACAGAGGCAAGACAAATGATACACGACGGTAAAGTTGATATAATGGCAGATTCTGTTTGCGACTACAGTCAGGCAAATTTGTCAAATATGAAACCGACACAGCCTTACCTCACCATGGCATATGTGCCGGTTAAACGTCAAGAGCATGTCGGTACTATCAAAACCGTTGCTGCTGTAAAGGATATACTCTACACAAAGGCTTATATTGAACAAATGTACTACAAAGAAAATATAATCTACTATCCAACACTTGAAGATTGTTTTAGAGCAGTTAGTGATGGCAGTGCAGATGTGGTCTTTGTGCCAGCTAGTGAAGCACCTTATTACATATCAGATACAGAAACTTATAACTTAAAAATCATGTCTGAAAGCTATTTTGCCGATGAGATATGTTTGGGCGTTTATAAATATTCAGACCCAAAACTTTGGCATATTCTTACTCGTGAGATAAATCATCTCGACTCAAGCTATGTGCGTACAGTTGTCAATCAAACAATGGAACAGGAGTTTCACTTTACACCAAAATGGTTTATTTACAACCACCCGGGCAAGATTATAAATCTAGTTATTCTCATATCTTGGATTGTCGGTGGTATTATCTTATACAAGAATCAATTAAAACGCAAACACATAGAAGTCATTCAGCACATGGCATATACCGATGCGCGTTATGATTTACCCAACCTTGCTTGGCTTGAAAGTCAATTACCTCTGTATTTGTATAATAGCAAAGGAGTAGAACTTTCAAATGATAAGATTTATGTAGTAGTTTTGGCAATGGAAAGCAAAGCGGCAATCGTTGCACAATATGGCGAGGAACTCTTAATCAAACACTTACAAAAAACCTCAAAACAACTGAATCAAAAGTCATGGGTTATAATGAGTGCTGCTGGAATAAATGCAAACAGTTTGATTTGTATTTGCCAAGCAGAGGGTGATACAGAGATAGCTGATTATGTGACAGAAGCATTAGCAACCTACAGTTATATTGAGACCAAGGACTCAAGGATATGGCTGCACATAAAATCCGGCATTTGTGAATATAAGAAGACTGATCTGTCTGTTAGGCAGGTTGTTGAGCGAGCTAATGCTGCATGTGCAGAGTCATCAATCAACGATGTGCATATATTCGATGATAAGCTTCAAAAAGAGTTGACATTGCAACATCAAATTGAAAGCCACATGGAAAAGGCACTTGCCGATGGTGAGTTTAAAGCCTGGTATCAACCTAAGTATGACATTAAGACACGCAGAATAGTAGGTGCCGAGGCGCTTGTACGTTGGCAGAGTTCAGAATTGGGTTTTATGCCACCAGGTAAATTTATTCCACTATTTGAGAAAAATGGCTTCGTAATTCCTGTTGACTATACGATTTTGGAACAAACCTTTCAACTTCAGAAGCAGCGCTTGGCAGAAGGCAAAGAAGTTGTGCCAATCTCAGTCAATCAATCGCGTTTACATATGACGGAAGAAGGCTATCTGGATAAGATAAAGGCAATCATTGACAAGTATAATCTACCGCCAACGGGTTTGGTTGAACTCGAAATCACTGAAACCGTCTTTGGTGATCTCGACCACAACAAAGATAATGACCGTGCCATTGAGATTATCAGTAAACTGCATGAGATGGGATTTATTCTTTCCGTTGATGACTTCGGCAGTGGTTATTCGTCATTTATGATGTTGAATCAGCTTCCAATGGACGTAATGAAGATTGACCGTTCGCTCCTCGATGCTTCTGGTGACTCCAACAGGATGCGCTCTATCCTCGCCAACGTCATTAAACTTGGCAAGGCACTCAATATGCAAGTTATCTGTGAAGGTATTGAGACAAAAGAACAGGAAGAGTTGTTGTTAGAGCTTGGTTGCCACTACGGTCAGGGTTATCTTAACGCCAAACCTATGTCGCTTAAAGATTTTGTTGCCTTCTTCGAGAAGCGCAATTCAGAGGTAGCTTAAATCAATACAAGCGCTTAAGTGTAGTGCCTTTGTAGTAGTGAGCAAGAATATCGCTGTAAGTATAACCTTTCTCGGCAAAGGCTTGCGCTCCATATTGTGAGAGACCTATACCGTGTCCCCAGCCGTAGCCGCTTATAACTATCTCATCGCCATTAATTGCAACATCAAACATAGTACTCTTGAGGGCAAATAGCGATCTCATTTCATTACCTGTCAACTTGATTTGAGCAGCACTGCCAACGACGGTGAGTTCTTTGACTCTGCCAGACGTTGAGCGGTCATTGGTGAGCTTTCCAATCTCAAGATTTGTGACTTTTACTAATTTAACATTGCCAACATTCTTCTTGTTATCCGCGAGCTTTTTAGAGAAATCCTTAAGACTGATCTTTACAGTCCAAGGCATTGTTTTTGTCTTTATCTCAGTTGAAGCACGGAGATACGGAAAGTCTGTTCCCCAAACGTCAACAGAGTTCTCGGTCATTCCACCGGAATCAGTGTGAAATGAAGCTTCGATTAACTTTTCATTGTAAAATAGGACTTCCCCGAATGTATCGTCGATTGCCCTATCTGTACGCTCATGGGCATCGCTGAGACCATTATATACTTGGCAGTGAGTTGTATTGCAGAGATCGTAACCTTCAGCTTGATGGCGTTTTCTGTTCTTGAGTGCAAAAGTTCTTGCGGCAACTGCTTGAGCTTTTAACGCTTCTTCATTGAATGAAGGCGACATCTCTTTTGGTAGAACTCCTCGAAGGTATTCTTCAATTTTTATGGTCTTTACCACAACCTTTGAATCCTTTGATAGAATACCTACTTTTATTTCTGGTTGCCAGCCTTTAGGTTTTTGGTTTTTTATCTCTACTTTAGGAACATCTGAAATTACTGGCTCTGTGGTTACAGCCTTATTTTTTTTTGTCTTTTCTTTGGATTTGGAATCACTCACTGAAGGTAACATTATATTGAACACTACGAATGTCAACAACATCAAAGCAAATATTTTTTTCATGACGCAACTCCTCAATTCCAAATTCTACATCATTAATCTTCAAAATAACAGCTTACCAAGTTCTATCGACAACGAAGCTTGCTATCTTCTCAAGTATGTGAGCAACCGAATTGTTAATCAAATCAGATAAATTGATTCTTGCTGCTTCAATGTGAGTATAAGCTCTAGTCTTGCTGTATTCAAGTGAATCACTCTTTTTTATTATATCTATCGCCTTCGTGATATCGGTATCACTGAGATTTTGTTTAGTCACAATCTCGTATAGGGTATTTGACTGAGGACTCACTTCTAAAGCACGAATTACAGGAAGAGTTATAACACCACTTTTTAAATCTCCACCAAGCGCCTTGCCGGTGATATTCGTATCGCCGAAGAAATCCAAAATATCATCTGTGATCTGAAATGCCAATCCCAAATTGATGCCATAGTCAGTCAATGAGTCAACTTCGGTTTTGTCAAGTTCGGAAACAATTCCACCCAAACGACAGCAAGAAGCCAAAAATACAGCCGTCTTCATGCGGATTTTATAATAATATTCCGTCATAGTTGGCACTTGGAAGAGAGAGCGATCTTGAGTGATCTCACCAATGCAGAGATCTCTGACTAGTTTTGACAAAACCAAAGAAACTTTGTCACCATAGTTGCCTTCTGCTACTAGCTGAAAGGCTTTTGCAAAGAGATAGTCACCAATCAATACCGCAATCTGTGCGCCATATTTCGCATTTGAAGTGGCAATTCCGCGCCTGATCTTCGACTGATCTAAAATGTCATCATGCACCAGACTAGCAGTGTGAATCAATTCAATAGCCGCAGCAAGTGGCAACACTCTCTTTAAAGAAAAGTCTCCTGTTGATTTTGCACAGATAAAGAATAGCAGTGGTCTAAGTCTCTTTCCACCCTTCAACAACGGCAAGCAGGCTTCTCCTATGAATCGGTCATCTTTAAGCGCAGATTCTATGAATTTGTTTAATTCTGCTATATCCTTGGTCGATGCTTCGTCCAATTCCGTTATAAAATTCAAAAATCTCACCCGTCTCATTCAATACATATTTTGTATCATTCTATCACAAAAATCCTTTTAATGCAAAATCAAATTTAGCTGTTGACTTGTGAGTAACTTATCATTAAAATAGACAATAATAGAAGGGAGAAGATGATTTTGGCGATACTTGAGATAAAAAAGATGGGCGATCCCGTTTTAAAGCAAATTTGTACACCTGTTGACAGAGTAACTAAGAAGATAAAGATTCTGCTTGACGATATGGCAGAAACTATGTATAAACATGAAGGCGTTGGAATAGCCGCACCGCAGGTTGGTATACCAATTCGTGCAATAGTAGTTGACGTTGGCAAGAAACGCTTTGATATTATAAATCCCGTCATTACTGAACGTGTGGGCACAATAGTCGATTCTGAAGGCTGTCTCTCGTTTCCGGGTGTGTATGGTGAAGTTGAACGTGCCGAGAAGGTGCGCGTCGAATATATGAATCGCTACGGCAAGAAGAAATTCATTGAGGCAGAAGGACTTTTGGCTCGTTGTCTTCAGCATGAAGTGGATCATCTCGACGGTCACCTCTTCATTGAAGTTGCGAAAAATATCACTGCAGATAAGAAGAACAGGAGCGACAATGAGTAAGTTGAAGACAATATTCATGGGAACGCCTGATTTTGCCGTTCCGAGTCTGGAAGCACTCAAAGACAAGGTTGATTTAATCGCCGTTGTAACACAGCCGGACAGACCCAAAGGCAGAGGGCACAAATTAATGCCTTCGCCTGTCAAGGTTTGGGCGCTTGATAATTCAATACCGATACTTCAATCTGAAAAAATAAAGACCGAAGAAGCCACCGAACAACTTGAGCAGTTGAAGCCGGATTTAATCGTCGTTGTTGCCTTTGGACAGATACTCTCGAAGCGAATTTTGGACTTGCCAAAGTTCGGTTGTATTAATGTTCACGCTTCACTCTTACCGCGATACAGAGGTGCAGCGCCGATTGAGTGGTCACTGATTAACGGTGAAACTAAAACGGGCGTCACAACAATGATGATGGACGTTGGACTCGATACCGGCGACATGCTCATCAAGCGAGAAGTTGACATCACTGAAGATATGATACTGCCAGAACTCAGAGAAAAGTTAATGCAGCTTGGTGCTGAAGCGCTGATCGAAACGATTGATAAACTTGTTGAAGGCACACTTGAGCGTCACAAGCAAGATGATTCGCTCTCGAACTATGCGCCAATGCTAAAGAAAGAAACCGGCTTGATTGATTGGAGTAAGTCGGCGCAGGATATTCATAATCTTGTTCGTGGACTCTACGGCGGTGCTTATACTCTCATTGACGGGCAGAAGTACAAGATATGGCGCACTCAAATAGTTGACGGCAAACTTGAGATTTTAGAAATACAAGCTCCAAATTCCAAAAAGCTGCCATTTGCCGACTATCTAGGAGGTCATAAAGAATTTAAATTGATGTACTAAGAAATGGTTAGGACTTCAGTATTTATTGAGGTGAGCAAAATGTTAATAAGATTTATGTTCATAATGATGTTGTTATTCACTTCGACTGCCAATGCTGAAGTCAAAATCTACAACGGCACCGGCGAATACATCATGAGTGAGTTTGAGACTCTGGACATCGCCAAGCAGAGAGCCAAACAAAAGGCAGAAAGACACGCCCAAGAGCAGGCTGGTGTCTATGTAAGCTCCTACACTAAAGTCAAGAATGCACAAGTCAGCGAAGATGAGATAATCACAATCACCAGCGGCATTATGAATGTTGTCGATGTGGATTATGAAGTGACGCCGCTCGACAAGGGCAAGAGTATACAT
>JAFVEZ010000052.1 GCA_017475745.1 Selenomonadaceae bacterium | reverse complement strand
GTGCTATTGCTACTGCAGGTATTATCGTTGCTACTGATATTCCTATGTTCATGGGTGCTATGATTATGGGACCTATCGGTGGTGTATGCATTAAGAAATTTGATGAGGCAGCTCAAGATTCTATCCCCGGCGGTTTTGAGATGTTGGTCAACAACTTCAGCGCTGGTATCATTGGTGGTATTCTCGCCTGCTTGGCTTACTACATAGTTGGTCCTATCGTCACAGGTTTAACTGGTGTGTTGCAAGCTGCTGTTGGCGCCATCGTCAATGCTGGTCTGCTCCCACTGGTCTCAGTAATCGTTGAGCCGGCAAAAATTCTCTTCCTCAACAATGCAATCAATCACGGTATCTTTACACCTCTCGGAATGCAGCAAGCACAAGAGGTTGGCAAGTCAATATTCTTCATGATTGAATCCAATCCTGGTCCAGGCGTTGGCGTGCTGCTTGCCTACTCACTTTTCGGTACGGGTTCTGCTAAGGGTTCCGCGCCTGGTGCGGTTATAATCCACTTCTTCGGTGGTATTCATGAGATTTATTTCCCGTATGTTTTGATGAAGCCGGCTCTGATCCTTGCGGTCATTGCAGGTGGTATTACAGGCGTGTTCACAATCTCCTTACTCGGTGGCGGTTTGCTTGCTCCTGCTGCTCCTGGTTCCTTCATCGCTCAAATGGCTATGACTCCTCCAGGCGCATATTTCGCGAATGTTGCGGGCATTTTGGCGGCTGCCGGAGTTTCCTTTGCGGTCTCTTCAGTCTTCATCAAGGCTACTGCCAAGGCTGATGAGGAAGATTCACTTGCAGAGGCTCAGGCAAGTATGAAGGCTATGAAGGCTGCTTCTAAGGGTCAAGCCGGTGAGAAGCAAGTCGATGGCAAGGATATTAAGTTCATTGTCTACGCTTGCGACGCTGGTATGGGTTCCTCTGCTCTCGGTGCAGCAGCATTGAGAAAGAAGCTCCACAAGGACGGCTACAACAACATCACCGTTAAGAACTTCGCTATAGGTAATATTCCAAAAGATGCTCAAATCGTTGTATCACATGAGAAGTTAGCTCAACGCGCCATTGACGACTCACCTCAAGCTGAACATATCTTCGTTCAGGACTTTACACGCAACAATGTCTACGACATGATTAGTGCCCGTCTAAAGGGCGTTGCGACCTCTGAAGCTCCTGCCGAAGCGGCACCGGAAGAGAAGGTCAAAGAAGGCGTCCTACTCATGGAGAACGTAGTTGTAGGCTGCAAGACTGTCAGCAAAGAGGAAGCAATCAAGGCCGCCGGTATGCGTTTACTCAAGAGTGGCTACGTTGAAGAACCGTATGTTGAGGGCATGCTTGCACGTGAACGTGACATTTCAACCTATATAGGTAAAGGAATTTCGATACCTCACGGCGAAAATGCAGTTAAGCAGTATGTGAAGAAATCTGGTATTGTAGTCATGCAGTATCCGCAGGGTGTTCAGTTCGGAGACAACACTGCTCACATTATAGTCGGTATTGCTGGTAAGGACAACGATCATCTTGCAATTCTCGCCAATATCGCCATGACAATGGACGAATGTTCTGACGAAGAACTCAACAAACTCTATACCACTAAGGATCCTAAAGTTCTTTACGATATCTTTACTAAAGGTTAATGAATAGTATATAGCGGTTGGCAGTTAGTATTGACGTTTGTTAAAGTTTGATACTAACTGCTGTAGCTAAAGGCTAATTGCTGATGTGATTGGAGGAATAAATATATGAAAAAGGCTGTACACTTTGGCGCAGGCAATATCGGACGCGGATTCATTGGTTTGCTGCTCTCGAAAGCCGGCTATCATGTGACTTTTGTTGATGTTGCCGCTCCATTGGTTGACGACATCAATGCTCTTGGTAAATACAATGTCCAAATCTTCGGCAAAGAAGATAAGATTCAAGTCGACAATGTAAGTGCTATTAATTCTGATAAAGACCTTGACGCTATGATTAACGCTATCGTTGAGACTGACATAGTAACCACTGCAATCGGGCCTAATATTTTGAAATTCATAGCTCCGAATATTGCCAAAGGTCTCACCAAGCGCCTTGAGACTAATCAAACACCTTTGAATATCATTGCCTGTGAGAATATGGTCGGCGGCTCCACTGTGCTCAAGAACTTCGTATACGAAAACCTCAGCGACGATGTGAAAGGCAAAATTGACAAACTGATTGGTTTCCCAGATGCCGCTGTTGATAGAATCGTTCCTGCTCAGAAGAATGATGAGAAACTCTTGGTCAAGGTTGAGGAGTTCTGTGAATGGGACGTTGACAGTAAGGGTTTTGTCGGTGAGAAACCTGATATCAAGGGCATGACGATTGTCGATAATCTCAGTGCCTACATTGAGCGCAAACTCTTCACCGTCAACACCGGTCACGCTTCTATTGCCTATCTTGCCTATCAAAAGGGCATTAAGGACATTGCCGAAGCTATGCGCGATAATGACATAGTTGAGATGGCACGCCGCGTCTGGAAGGAGACCGGCACCTTGCTCATTGATAAATATAACTTTGATCCTGAAGTTCACTGGAAGTATGTTGAAACTGCTGAGAAGAGATTTGCCAATCCTTATCTCTCCGACGAAGTGACAAGAGTTGCAAGAGGTCCAAAGCGCAAACTCGGTGCAAAAGATCGTCTCGTTTCACCTGCAACCCAGCTCATTGAGCGCGGCAAGACACCTGAAGCGCTTGCAAAGGTTATCGCAGCAGCTCTGAAGTTTGACTTCGACGGCGATCCTGAAGCAGTTGAAGTCCAGGCTTACATCAAAGAAAACGGTATAGAGAGTGCTATCATTAACTTCACCGGCATTGAGAAAGGCAGCAAACTCTATCAACTTGTTCGTGACAATATCTAACCTCCCATAGATAATTAAAACCAAAAGCTCCACTTCGATCATTACGATTGATGTGGAGCTTCTTTTTTAGGTATATGAATCATTTTAAATCATCTGTTTAATACAATCTTGCAAAAGTATGTAATAGTAGCAGCAAATACAACAAGACCTAGCATCTCAGGCATTGAGCTACTGGCAAATCCTTCAGAGACAATCGAGAGCGGTGCTTCGCCGCCGCCATTACTGACCGAAACGACAATAACCGCTGCAAGCAATACACCCATTATTGACTCACCAACAATCAAGCCAGACGCAAAGAGTGTGCCTTTACGCTTATGTTCCTCGACAGCTTCTTCATTGAGATTTCGACCGCGAAGTACTTTATCAAGGAAATAACCCATCACTGCGCCTATGACAAGCGGCGTTTGGACTGATGGCGGAAGATAAATACCCATGCCGACAGCAAGCGGCGGAAGTGCATATCGAGTGTTCTTTGTGAGTAGTAAGTTTATGATGACCAAAACCACACCGAGACCTATACCGATATAGATGTACTTCCACTCAAGTTGCGAAGAGAAGATACCTTGAGCAATAGTTGTCATAAGTGCTGCTTGAGGAGCGGCAAGAGCGGCGTTAGGGTCCATACCCTCACGAGGAAGAGCTCCCGGAAAGCCATAAGCCTCATAGAGTAAGTTGAGCACAGGAGCAATTACGAAAGCACCAACAACACAGCCAAGTAATAATGCAACCTGTTGGCGCCAAGGCGTAGCACCAACGAGAAAGCCGGTCTTGAGGTCTTGCATGTTATCATTAGAGATACAGGCAATCGCGAGGATTATACTTGTCGTGAAGATTGCAGTCGCCGTTGCAAACCTCTCACCATTCGGCAAGTCAAAAATACCGAACGAAGTGCAAAGCGTAAACATCACGAGTGATGATATAATGATTGCAAGTATGCCGATTCCGGATATTGGGCTTGAAGATGTACCGATGAGACCCGCCATATAAGCACAGGCAGCCGCAACAAAGAAACCCATCATCACCGCAAGAACGACACCGACAATCACAAATGTTAAAGTCTGTGTGGCAGGAAGGTTAGCTGGACTGACAAAAATATAGAACACGCCAAGAAGACCTATTGTCACAATTAAGAACACCAAACCAACCGACTTTACGGACATATCAATATCCATACGATGCTTAGATTGCTCTGCTTGAGAGGATCGAACTGCTGCAAGTGATTCCTTCACGCCGTCAATGACAGGTTTTGAGAGAGTGATTAAAGTCCAGACAGCGGCGACTCCCATTGCACCGGCGCCAATCAATCTGACTCTTTGAGAGTACATCATCTGTGCAAAATCTTTCATACTTTGACCGTCAATCGGCAGTTCAGTCATTGTGAAGTATGGGACAAAACCCGCCCAAGCAATCAAAATACCGGTAAGCATTGCAAGACCGCTGGTTATTCCGACAAGATAACCTGCACCGACAAGTGCAGTGGAATAACCAATCGGGAATTGCGTCATTCCTTTGCCGATTGAAAACCACATTGACAGTCCACTGGCAAGAACATAGAAACCATTGGTCAAGAATGAGACGATTGATGCAATAATTCCACCACTCATGATCTCTTTGAGACCACCGATTGACTTGCCAGATTGAGAGCCAACCTTTAAAATCTCAGCAGCGGCGACGCCTTCAGGATATGGCAAATCTGAATGAACAACCATGGCGCGGCGCAGTGGTATAGTAAACAACACACCAAGACAGCCACCACAAGCAGAGACTATGAGTGTCTGCCAAAACTCAAATCCTTGCCAATAGCCAATCATCAACATTCCAGGTATTACAAAGATTATGGCTGACAATGTACCTGCCGCTGATGCCTGCGTCTGTACCATGTTGTTTTCCAAGATGTTGGCATCTTTGCACATTCGCAGTACAGCCATTGAGATAACTGCTGCTGGTATGGCTGAGGAGAAAGTCAAGCCGACCTTGAGACCGAGGTAAACGTTTGACGCAGTGAATATCACTGTTAAGATTGCACCCAACAACATGCCACGCATTGTAAGCTCCGGCAATGTAAGCTCGTGCTTCATAAATTCTGATTCATTCTTAATCATATCTCATCTACCCTAAATTCTAAAACTTAAATAAGCTAAAATACATATCAATAAGATATGTGTTAAAAACACCGCTAATATAATACACCGAGAGGAATATTTTGTCAATATTAGCCACAAACGCTATCTTTGACTGACGCATAGTGCTATAATAATATTATTGGAGGCGGTAATGATGTTAGAGATTATCATAGGAAGAGCCGGAACGGGCAAAACCTATAAATGTTTGGAATCAATGAAAGCTTTACTCGATCGAAAAGGTTTAAATGCAAGGATATTCTTATTGATGCCTGCGTATATGACCTATCAGACTGAACGGCAGTTTGCTGAAATGACTAACGGACAGACAAATACCTATGCTTACAGCTTTCAACGATTCGCCAGGCAAATCCTTGCAGAAACAGGTGGAGCAAATGTCCCAAAAATAACGGACATTGGACGCCGTATTCTCCTTCGTAAAATATTAATGCAGCGCGACAAAGCCCAAGAGTTGAAATACTTCGCAAGAGCAGTAAAACAGCGCGGCTTTAGTGAAATTCTCTCAGACACCATTAAAGAGCTTAGAACTTATGGCATAACGCCGGAGTTGCTCAGACAGGCTACAGCTAAAGTTGATGACGAGGAACTCAACAACAAATCGCTTGATCTTGCTATGCTCACTGAAGATTTTTGTAGTGCAATCGAAGGTAAGAACTACGATGACGAAGATATCCTCGAAATGGCAGCCGCTCAAATCAAAAATTCAAACCTCTGTAAGGGCGCAGAGATTTACATTGATGGTGTAATATTTTTTGATAAGCTGCAGCGTAAAATTATCAGTGAACTTTTAATGCGAGCGCAAAATATTCACATCACTCTGCCTATGGATACTAACCTCAACAGTGCCGAAAACAAAGAAGAAATTGGGCTCTTTCGCCAATCAATGAAGACTTTCAACGTCATTAAGAATATTGCTGATGAAGCAGGTGTGAAAATACAAATAACTAGATGTGAAAAGAATTATCGCTTCAAACGCGGTGCCTTGAAATTCTTTGAACAGAATATGTTTGACTTTCCTTTGACTTCCTTGCGAAATGAAAGTGAAACAGACAGTATAAAACTCATTGAAGCAGCTAATCAACGCGTGGAAGTTGAAGCAATCGCTCAAGATTTGCTTAAACTCAAAGAAGAACGCGGTTATAAATTCCGCGATATAGGAATCTTATATAGAGATGAGCATTATACAAGCTTGATTAAGCCTGTCTTTGAGATACATGAAATACCTTATTATAACGACGAAAAGCGACAGGCGATTCACCACCCGCTTGCAGAGCTGATACGATCGTCATTGGATTTATTGTCGAGTAGAAGAGCAGATCCACTATTCTACTGCTTACGGACAGGCTTGTTTGATATTGCTATGGACGATGTAGACTTCCTGGAGAACTATATAGTAGAATTTGGAATAGGTGGATTGAAAAGCTGGAAGAGAGATGAGCCTTGGGGATTTTATAGACGTGAATATGAAAGCAGCTCAAATGAAATACCTGAAAAAGAGCGCATGCGATTAGAAAGAGTCAATAATATTCGTCTGCAGGTTATGGATTATTTCTGCGAATATCTCAGTAACTTAGATAAAAAGTCTCTACCAGTCAGAACGCTGGCCGAATCATTATTTGAATTGCTAGAAAGTCTGAGAGTACCTCATACACTTAACAAGTGGTCTCGTCAGGCGGCCCAGAGTGGGGACTTGCCGCTCTCACGGGAGCATTTAACTATTTGGAATGAGATCGTTAAATTGTTGGAACAGTTCGTGGAGATCATGGGCGAAGAGACGATAACCGTCAAAGAATTTACTTCACTGATAAACGAAGGCATAGAAGCAATTCAAATGGCATTGATACCTCAAGGATTAGACGAAGTTACAATTGCGCGGTTAGATCAGAACAGTCTTCAAAATGCTAAGGCTATCTATATACTTGGTGTTAGTGAAGGACAGATGCCACGCATCAGCAATGAAAAAGGTCTCTTCTCCGATGCAGAACGCTACTATCTTGGCAAGGCGGGTCTGGAAATACACGCCGGTCAAATAGAAAACTCTCTCGCTGAAAAGTTCCTGCTATATCGCGGTTTCACTGAGACAAGAGAATATCTCTGCCTGTCTTATCCTTTAGCAGACAGTGAAGGCGGCACGATGAGAAAAGCACCTCTAATTGAGAATTTGCAGAAGTTGATACCTAATATTAAGCTGGTATCAGCCGGTATTGAGATACTTGGCAGCAATGCCGATGTTCTCTTCTTGGTAGATGATAAAAAGATTTCACCTGATGCTGCAGTCAAACTCTTTGCAACTTACAAGAAGACAGTCAACAGTAGTGTCAGCAGGGTTGAGCAGTTTATGAGTTGCCCTTTCAAACACTTTGCTCAGTATGGACTTAAACTTGAAGAACGCAGAGAGAGGAAGTTCAGATCACTCGATCTCGGCAACCTCTTACATTCTACTATGAGATGTTTTGGTGAGCGCTTGAAGAAAGAGAATCGCTCTTGGGCCGACGTTGGCAAGGAAGAAGTCGTGACTATTGTTGATGAGATATTTGACGATCTTATACCAAACTTTCTCAACAAAATTCTTCTGAGCAGTAATGCTTATAAATATCAAAAAGAGCGAATCCGAAAGGTTGCGATTCGCTCTATTCAGAGATTGACTGAGCTTGATGCAGAAAGTCACTTTCACCCAGAGAAGTTTGAAGTCAGCTTTGGTCTGCCAGATGGCTTAGATCCATTGAGCTTCAATCTCGATAACGGCAACAAGCTAAATCTTTCTGGACGTATAGATCGGATAGATTATTCTGAGGACGGCAAGTATTTTATGATTATCGACTACAAGACCAGCGATCACTATATAAATCTCGTCGATGTATACTATGGTCTCAATCTTCAGCTTTTGACTTACTTGTATGTTGTCAATGGCTGGTTGCCGGACCGCCTACCTGCTGCCATGCTTTACTGTATACTTAAATATTCTCCGGCGACAAATTCAAAGAAGATAACTGATGAGGAAGCACAGCGCATGATTGAAGATGAGTTCAAATTACCTGGTTGGGTACTTGCTGATCCTCAAGTTATAAGAAATATTGATAAGTCTCTAAACTTCATTAAGGTCAGTTTAAACAGTAGCGGAGAAATAAGCGGAACTTCTGTAAGATATGGACATGTCAAAACTGCCAAGGAGTTTGAGCTTTTACTTAATCACGTCGAGAAGACTCTACAAGCAGCGGGAAATAGAATTACAGGCGGTGATATTGCCGTTAAACCTTATAAGAATAAGAAACAAACTGCCTGTGATTGGTGTCCTTACAGCGCTGTTTGTGGATTTGATCCTTCCTTCAAAAACAACAGTTGGCAAAATATCACTGGTATCACTGCTCCTCAAGTATTTAAAATGATGAGCAAAGATATGTATTAATAGGTTATCAGAATATCATGCTGACCAAAGCATAGGCCAATGCGCCCATAATCGCCGTACAAGGAATTGTCATCACCCAAGCCGTAACCATCTGTTGCGCGACACCCCAATGGACAGCGTTAATGCGTTTAGCTGTACCGACGCCCATGATTGAACCGCTGACTACGTGAGTTGTTGAAACCGGCAAATGCAGCAGAGTAGCGCTGAAGACGGTGATTGAGGAGTTCAAGTCTGCAGCAAAACCGCTGATTGGTTCCAATTTGAAAATCTTGCCGCCGATAGTTTTGATGATTCTTTGTCCACCAAGTGCAACACCTGCTGCCATTGCTGTCGCGCAGAGGATTTTGACAAATGTAGGAACTTCAAATTCTGCAATAAAACCGCCGCTGAAGAGAGCAAGCGTTATAATACCCATGGACTTTTGTGCGTCGTTGGAACCGTGAGAGAAAGCCATTGCCGCAGCGGAGAGTATTTGCATCTTGCGGAACTTGCTGTTGACTGCATGAGGACTCATTGAACCGAATACTCTAAACAAAATATTCATTATAATTATTCCGATAAACCAAGCAACGACCGGCGAAGCGATAAGTGCTATGACAATCTTTCCTATGCCGTTGAAGTTTAAACCAATCGATCCTACGGAGACGAGTACTGCACCGATCATACCGCCAACCAGCGCATGTGAAGAACTCGAAGGCATTGCAAACCACCAAGTTACTATATTCCAAACGATTGCTCCAAACAGTGCCGCGATGATGATCTTTTCGTCAACTATGTGAGTATCACTCACTATGTCGCCACCGATTGTCTTTGCAACGCCAGTTGACACCATAGCACCTGCAAAATCTAACATCGCCGCCATCATTACTGCCGTATTTGGTCGCAAAGCTCGTGTTGAGACCGCCGTTGCGATAGCGTTTGCGCTGTCATGAAAGCCGTTTATAAAGTCAAACAACAGTGCCAATATGATGACTGTAAACATCAAATATTGCAGCTCTTGCATAAAATCACTTCCTTAACTTAATAATATATCAGTTAGGCATATTTCATAACAACGCCGCGAATCATATCAGCCAGCTTTTTGCAATGATCCTGTGTTTCTTCTAAATCTTCCAAGATATTCTTCCACTTGATAAGGTGGATAGTCTTATTGAGCGGGTCTTGAGTAGCATCATCGTAGAGTATACCAATCTGCTCACGATAAACCAAATCTGCCTTACTCTCATATTCTCTAACTTTAGCGCAAGCATCAAGGATTTCACGTTGATTCTTTTTAATGTCAACGAGAAGTTTAAAAGCCTTGACGAGTTCGTTAGTACTCTCAACAACCCAGTTTGTCAACATCGGGCATTTCTCGGTTGCGTGGCCTGCGCGGCTCATTATTATTCTCTGAAGGGCACCCTGAAGAATGTCAACACCGTTGTCAAGCTCACCGGCAATGGAGTAAATATCCTCGCGATCAATAGGCGTGATAAATGTGAGATTGAGCTTTTCGATGATTCTTTCGTTAATTTCGTCAGCTTTGGCTTCAAGTCCAAGAATCTCGTCGATCCTCTCAAGCGCCTTGTTTGGATCTTTGATCACGTCGTCAAGCAGAACTGCACCAAGGTGAAAGTACTTGGAGTTGTCAACAAACAGATCAAAGAACTCAGTATCTTTGCGTGAAAAGTTAAACATCTTGTAAATTCCTCCTAAATTGGATTTATAGTCATTTTACAGCAGATAGCGCAAGTTGTAAACAATTATTTTGCTCTAATATTTGGAATTACATCAAAAGAATAAATAAGGAAAACTTATTAAATATCTCTGAAAATCGAATTGATTAAGAGTTTGAAAGAAATTATAATAATGATAAAAAATTTGGTGGAGTGATATTTGTGAAGTATGTAAAATTCGGTAACACAGGTATGGACGTTTCAAGGATTTGTCTTGGCATGATGAGCTTCGGTAAACCTGGCAAAGAGAACGGCGTCTTTCCTTGGGCTAAGACCTACGACGAGGGTAAAGAGATGTTTAAGAAGGCGATTGACCTTGGCATCAACTACTTCGACACTGCCAATGTCTACCAAATGGGCAGTAGTGAAGAGATCACCGGTCGTTTTATAAAGGACTTTGGTCTTAATCGTGATGAAATTGTCGTGGCAACCAAAGTCAACTTTGAGATGCGCCCAGGTCGTCCAAATGGCGGTGGAACTTCTCGCAAGAACGTAATGGCAGAGATTGACCACAGCTTGCAGCGTCTTGGCCTTGATTATGTTGATGTCTATCAGATTCACCGCCTTGATCCTAATACTCCAATGGAAGAGACAATGGAAGCCCTTCATGATGTCGTCAAAGCAGGCAAGGCACGTTATATTGGAGCTTCAACGATCTTCGCCTGGCAGCTTGAAAGACTGCAGAACATTGCCGAGACTCATAACTGGACGAAGTTTGCTTCGCTTCAACCTCAGTATAACTTGATTTACCGCGAAGAAGAGCGCGAGATAATGCCACTTTGTAAGGATAGAAAGATGGCTGTTGTGCCTTGGAGTCCACTTGCAGGCGGTCGCTGTGCTCACCCTTGGGGAACTAAAACTCATAGAAATTCTATTGATGAAGTGTCTCCAATGGTTTGGGATTCCACCAATGACGTTGACAAAGTGGTTATTGATAATCTTGAAAAAGTTGCAAATAAACTTGGCTATTCAATGGCCCAGACCTCTTTAGCTTGGATGTTGAGCAAGGACTATATCACGGCTCCTATCGTCGGCACAACTACAGTTAAGCACATTGAGGAAGCTGTCTCTGCTCTTGATATAACTCTTGATGAGGGTATCGTCAAAGAACTTGAAGCGCCTTATGTGCCACATATCAAGACCGGTGCATTTTAATTATAGAGAGGTGTTTAATGATGTCAAAAGTACTGATTGCTTACTATTCGCGTAAAGGTCAAAACTATGTCAACGGAGACATTAAAGATCTCGCGAAAGGGAATACTGAGATCATTGCTGAATTTATCCAGAAATCCGTGGGCGGTGATCTCTTTGAGATTGACACTGTTAAGGAATATCCGATTGACTATACTGAATGTACCAATGTCGCGAAGGAAGAATTGAGACAAAAGGCGCGTCCTGAGCTTAAAAAGTACCTTAACAGTATCGATGAGTATGATACTATCTATCTTGGTTATCCATGCTGGTGGGGCCTTCCTCCAATGGCGGTCTTTACCTTCCTTGAGCGTTATGACTTCACTGGTAAAACGATTAGGCCATTTACAACACACGAAGGCAGTGGGTTTGGTGGCAGTATCAGTCAAATCAAAAAGGCCTGCCCGACTGCCAGTGTGCTGTCAGGAATTGCAATTCATGGTGCTGATTCTGCAAAGTCAGAAGCTCAAGTTTCAGAATGGGCGAAAAAGTCAATGTAAAACAAAAGTTTCTGTTGAGTTACCTGTTGACAATTCGGTAAGGGTATCCGGCAGTTTTAAACTTAGGAGAGCAAAATGAAAGTATTACTTGTGAATGGCAGTCCGAATCAAAATGGCTGTACGAATAGAGCACTTGAAGAAGTAGCCAAAACTCTTGAGCAGGAGAGTATCGAGACTGAGATTTACTGGATTGGCAAAAAGGCAGTCGGTGGCTGTATGGCTTGCTTTCAGTGTGAGAAACTCGGCAAATGTATCATCAAGGATTGTGTCAACGAGTTCAGAGAAAAGACTTACGAAGCTGATGGTTTTATCTTCGGATCGCCGACTCACTATGCCGGAATGAACGGCAATATGGTCGGCTTTATGGATCGTCTCTTCTTTTCAGAGTTCATTGGCAACAAGAACAAAGCCTTCTATATGAAACCAGCAGCAGCAGTTGTCTCAGCACGCCGCGCAGGCACAACTATGGTATTCTCACAGATAACAAAATATTTGACGGTGCAGGAGATGATTGTCGTTTCGTCAAGGTATTGGAATATGGTACACGGAATGACTGCCGAAGAGGTCGAGCAGGACGGCGAAGGTCTCTGTAATATGAGAGTACTTGCTCATAATATGGCCTATATCCTAAAGTGCAAAGAAGCAGCTCAAAAGTTGGGTGTTGAGCTGCCAAAATTTGAAGAGCCGATATTTACAAATTTTGTTAGGGAGTAGTATATATGAGAAAAAAGTTTTTTAAAAGTGCAATAGTGGGATTGGCTTTGTCGTTTGGTCTATTGACGACTACAAATGTCAACGCAGCTAAACCGATTATGCTTGAGACTCAAGGCAGCTATGCTATAGGTGGTTCTATCGTTCAGCATGACGGTACTTTCTCAACAAAAAATTTTCTTGCACCTGAAGGTCAGAAGGCTTACGGCGATCATGCCTATGTTTTCTATCAAATTCCGGTGAAGGCTAAAAAATTACCGCTCGTATTTCAACACGGCGGCGCACAATCCAAAAGAACTTGGGAATCAACCGTTGACGGACGCGAAGGCTTCCAAAATCTCTTTCTTCGCAAAGGCTACGGCGTCTATTTGATTGATCAGCCGCGAATCGGTGAAGCAGGACTCTCAACACAAGCCGCAGGTGATGCAAATCCTTGGGCAGGCAATCCACTTTATGCTGACAAGACATTGTTCATGCTTTCTCGTGTCGGAACCTTTGACGGTGACACACCGAAAGTCTTTGACAATGCCGCATTTCCTAAAGATGCTGAGTCAATAAATCAATTCCAGCGCTCTTGGACTTGCTATACTGGTGAACTGGATAACGATATAAACGCTGATGCTCTTGCTGCACTATTTGAAAAGATTGGCGACGGAATTTTGGTGACTCACTCAATGGGCGGCACTATTGGCTGGAGGACACCTTTCCGCACGGATAAAGTCAAGGCGATAGTCGCATTTGAACCTGGCGGTACTCCGTTTTTGTTCCCAGAAGGTGAAGTACCTGAAGCTGAGAAGGCCACTTTCCCATTACTCGGCGCTTCTGCTCAAGCCGTATCTCTTGAAGATTTCATGAAACTCACGAAAATCCCCATTGTCCTTTACTACGGAGATAATATTCAAAAATCTTCTGAGCTTGTCGGTTCAGACAAATGGTATACTGAATTGGATATGGCGAAGAAGTTTGTTGAAGCGGTAAATCATCATGGCGGTGATGCTACACTTGTTGAACTCCCAAAAATCGGTCTGACTGGCAATACGCATTTCCTCATGGGCGACCTCAATAACGATAAACTTGCGGATTTGATGGCGAAGTGGCTGCACGAGAAAGGTCTTGATAAATAATGAATGTATTTGAAAGGTTGAGAAATGGTCAGCATTGTCATGTTACTGAAGATGAGCAATATGTGAGAGAAGCTCACGGTGAGTTTGCCCGCTGCGCTCACATTTGTCACTTGATTAACTCGACTGATCCAAATAACAAAGAAGAACTCATCAAACTTGAGAAAGAACTTTTTAATGGAAATTTGCCTGATGAATCATTTTTTACGCCGCCATTTCAAATTGATTGCGCTTGCAGACTCTTTGTCGGCAAAAATGTTTTCGTAAATCACGGCTTGACAGTGATGTCAGTCGGAACGGTTACGATTGAAGATGGCGTGATGATTGCGCCAGAAGTTGGACTTTTTACAGTTAATCACGAGCCGCGCAACATTCGAGTGATTTACACGAAAGAAATTATCATCAAGAAAAATGCTTGGATTGGAGCGAGAGTAAATATTTTGCCTGGTGTAACGATTGGTGAAAATGCAATAATCGGAACGGGTTCAATCGTGACGAAAGATGTACCAGATAATTGCATCGCTGTCGGCAATCCTGCAAGAGTTATAAGACAAATTTGAACATAATCAAGTTATTGAATTTGAAAGATTATTTATAATAAACTTTACAAAATCAATCATTATTGCTAAAATATACCCGTCTGTTTTCTAATCAAAATCTTTACATGTTAGGCGGGTATTTTATTATGGAACAAAAGAAGCAAGGTTCTCTTGCAGGTTTTATCGTTCCTTCTGTCATTGGTATAATTCTGTTTATGATTCCAGTTTATTACAATGACAGTTGGACCATTATCGTGAAAATCATTGCCGATTTGATTAGTCAAGGAATTGGTGACTTTTTGCCGCTGCTCTGCGTTATTGTTGTCACGATCTCCGCTCTTCTCGGCATTATCTTTTTGAAGCACCCTACCTTTATAACAAGCTATCCTGTCGTTGCGGATACCTTCTCGACAACAGCGATTTGGGTTATTATAAGGGTAATTGGTGCCGTATTTATTTGGTTGACTTACCTGGGCATTGATGCCGATGATGACAGTGAAGGAATTCTCCACATGATTACTTGTGGCGATGCGGGTGGTTTTGTCCTCAATGATCTGCTGACAGTCTTGGTTATTATCTTCCTGCTTGCTGGTCTAATGCTGCCACTGCTGCTGGACTTCGGCTTGCTTGAATTCATTGGTGCCATGCTGACGAAGATAATGCGTCCACTTTTCACCATTCCAGGGCGTGCTGCCGTTGACTGCATAACCTCTTGGATTGGCGATGGTACTTTAGGCGTTATGTTGACTGCCAATCAGTATGAGGGCGGTTACTACTCCAAGCGCGAGGCGGCAATAATTTCGACTACCTTCTCTGCCGTTTCAATTACCTTCAGTATCGTTGTCCTTGCTCAAGTTGACTTGATGGAATATTTCGGACTTTATTATCTCTTGATCTGCGCTGTTGGTATCGTCTGTGCCTTAATCCTACCTAGGATTCCGCCGCTCTCTCTCAAGAAAGATGAATACCTTGTCGTTGGCAAAGCAATGGGCGAGACTCTGCCGGAGGGTTATACTTCCTCACTTCAATACGGACTTGCCCTCGCCAGAGCACGCGTTGGAGAGTTCAGAGGAATTGAGCAATTTCTCGAAAACGGTATCAAGAACTCTGCCGGAATGTGGTTTGGCGTCTTACCAGTCGTAATGTGTATCGGTACACTTGCTCTTGTCCTCGCGAACAACACGACCATTTTCGATACACTCGGACTGCCTTTCTTGCCATTATTGAACTTCCTCGACGTGCCTGAAGCGACAGCAGCTTCCAAGACAATGATTGTCGGATTTACCGATATGTTCACGCCTTCAATCATTGCGGCAAGTACAGTGACAGCGCCTATGACAAAGTTTATCATTGCTGTCATCTCAGTTACTCAGCTCATCTACCTCTCTGAAGTCGGTGGTTTGATTCTTGGCTCAAAGATTCCAGTCAGTTTGCCGGAACTCTTTCTGCTCTTCCTTGAAAGAACAATCATCAGCTTGCTGATTGTTGCACCTGCCGCTCATTTGATATTTGGGTGAGGTATTAAGATGGACGATAATATACTCAACAAAATGCTTGATAGGACAGTTGAGATCATCGAGGATCATAAAACTCAATTCTTCGATATATACCAGTCTATAAGGGCGGAGATAGACAGCACGCAGAGACAGTTGACTAGTCTTCAAGGGCAAACGATACAGTCAGGCAATCTGATTGATAAGCTAATGAAACAGGAGCAGCAAGCTAAACAAGACTTTGCCAAGGTCAGCGCTGCGCCTAATGCTTCTGAAGAAGAACTTAAGGCTAGTTATGATACTGTCAAGAAGTTGCAAACGGCACTGAAGTTTGAGCAAGACAAGTGGAAAGAACTTGGGAAACTCGGCGATAAGACTGAGTGGCGACTTAAACACCTGCAGAGTCGTCTCAAACAGTGTGAGGAGCTATCGTTAGTCATTGGATCAATGCTGCATTACTTGAGTACACGAATTAAAGGTTTCGTCTATTCGGAATATTACCTACAGCCGCAGGAGAAGTCTCAACGGGCGCAGATAGTTCAAGCGCAAGAGCAAGAACGGCATCGCATGGCAAGAGAACTGCATGACAGCTTGGCAGTCGAACTTGAAGATATTCTGCTGGAACTTGACAGCAGCACGAATCTTAATGACCTCAAGTCTCAGCTCAACGACTGCTTGGACTCACTGCGGCAGATTATGTTTAACTTGCGACCTCTTGCTCTTGAGAATTTGGGACTGACGGCAGCCGTGAAGCAGTTAGTGGCTAATCTAGGAGAGCGCGGAATACTCAACGGTACTTACTCCGTTGATGGCAAGCCAATCACTCTACCAAAGTACATCGAGATAGCGGCATTTAGAATTATACAAGAAAGTTTGAACAATGCGGCACTTCATTCTGGTGTCAAGGAAGTCAAAGTTCGCCTGCTATATTCGCCATCAGCCTTATCTATCCTCGTCTCTGATGAGGGTAAAGGGTTTGATCCCGACGAAAGTCTCAAACGTCAACAGAATCTGCTCAATAAAATAGACCTTCGTGAGACACCTCACTACAAGGTCAATGAGATTGCAAATTGTTACTATGGCGTTCTCTCAATGCAGGAGCGCGCCAGAGTTATCGGTGCCGAACTCAAGATTATTTCCGCCGTCGGCAAAGGCACCAAAGTCCATTGCAAGATACCTTACAAGACTGAGGACATTGCCGCTGCCGTCGAAGCTGAGAAGATCGAAAAGGCTATCAGTCGGGCTACGCCTGACAGCTCCCAAGGATAAATCCCTGGGGTTCCTAAGTACTTAAAGAATTTCCTGCAAACTCGAAAGTCGGCAGGGCTACTCTTTGTTCCTTGGACTTTCACTACCAATGCTCCCTATGGAGCAATTAGCGGTAGCATTAGGCTACTGTCGGAACCTCATTTAAATTATACAAATTTATTCAAAAAATGCAAGGGCATTTTTTCGCGTTTTACTCTCAAGACTAAAGTCTAAGGCTTCCAACGCGCTTTGAGGTGACATATTGCCATAACAGTTCACCATTGAACTAGTTATGGTTTATTCTTTTGCTTTAAATACTGATTTCGGCTGTCCACAAAGAGGACAGGTCCAATCGTCAGGCTCAGAGTTAATATCACCGACATATTCATAACCACAAATCGGGCAGACATAAACTTTTTGACCGGAAGTATCAGTTTTTACAGGATTATATTTCTTGAAAAGCTCATCAATGACTTCGCCATGGTGACCTTCCTGCTTGGCGAAGATTTCCATTTGATCTGCAGCCGCCGTAAATCCTGCTGCGCGAACTTTGTCAGCCATTTCCTTAACTTGTGCTTCACCGGCATATTCAGCTTTCTTGATCGTCTCAAGCAATGCCCAGAAGTCCTTTGGATATTTACCGCTCAAAGTAGCATAGAAACCGGCGTGAACTGCCTCTTGATTGCCAGACTCAATGAGTGTCTTTGCTACGTCTTCCAAGCCTTGCTCTCTAGCAAGACATGCCAAAGCATAATACATCATTGTACCGTTTGCTTCGGCTTGTGCCATTGTCTTTGTCATTTGCTCAAGGTCGGTTCCCTTAGTCAATCCGTGTAAGCTCTCCATCAGTATCTCTCCTCGAAATATATTTTATATTTGTTTTGCAAGCCAATTCTGTTTGCCGATCTGCTCAATCAGGCCAAGTTGCTGTTCCGTCCAATACATATCCTGTTCTTCGTCTTGATAGTACTCTTTCAAAAGGTCGAAGGTCGTCAAGTCACATTGTGCCGTTTTGATAATCTCTGCCAGCCACTTCAAGCCATCTTTTGAGACTTGCAAGTCATACTTGAGGTACTCTTCTGCATCTTTACAAACAGGTGCACACTTCTTATCCTCGTTCTTGACCTCACCGCCAAGATCAATAATGCGATCAATACACTTCACAACGTAGCCACGCTCCTCAGCGGCGTGATCTTCATACTGCTTGGCAAGTTTGCTCAGACCCTGCGCTGCAAAGATTCTTGCTTGAATAACATGACCGTCTGCTTGTTGAGAAAGTCCTGTAACAATCGCTTGCAAGCCTTCAATGATTTTTCCACATTCTTCTGACATATTAACATTCACCTCATCTATTTCTCCATCACGCGGATCATCAACGTAGTCAACTTCAGAGTAGCCCGCATGAAGTGTTATCTGATGTTTGAGACCAGCCGGAATGAAGTATGTATCACCGGCTTGGTAAATCTTGCTCTCACCATTTGCATTAAAAGTACATTCGCCTGTTATGACAACCGTCCACTGTGCAGCGTGAGAATGCTCAGGAAATACTACTTCCTTTTCAGCACTGACGAAGTAGACCGTTCCAGTTGAAGTGTGGTCAACGTGAACTTCAAGACCTTCAATACCGTAATCTCTCAATGGAACTTTTTTAATGATGTCATGAAACATTTAATATCTCCTGTTGCTTAGATTATTTTTACATTTGCTGGCTCGCGCTGAACGGTTCTCTTGTATTTTACATTCGGCACTCCGAGCAGCATTGTATAATTCAAAGTGTAACCTTCAGGAATCTCCAACAAGGCTCTGACTTCAGGAAATATTTGAGCTATTGTCAATGCCAAATCACACCATAAAGTTCCCAAACCTAAACTTTGTGCGTACAATTCCAAATATGACATTGCAATAATTGGATCAGCATTTTCACAACCTGGAATAACTTTTGAATTATTAACCGAAACTGCAACCATAGACGGAGCACCGCGATAAATTATATCTTTGCCGTTATTGTAACCGTCTTTGGCAAATTTAATTACCGGAGAATCGCTGTCACTTGCGCAAACTTTCTCATAAGTAAATTTTCTGATAGCTTGCATCTTTTCAGCCGTGCCGACAATGCTAAAATGCAGAGTATCAACATTGCCGCCTGTTGGAGGATAAGCTAACATCTCAGTCAACTTGGCAATCTTCTCCTGCGGCACATCTTGATTTTTGTAGAAGCGGACACTCCTGCGAGATTTAATCAAACGCAGCAAGTCATCACTATTACCATAACCGACGGGATCGGAATCGTCAGGATTTTTGCCGCCGAATGACAGCGCACCAATAGGACAAATCGCCATACAATGCTGACAGCCCACACACATTTTGTCGCCGCCTTCGACATATTTCGGAATTTTTTCGCTGTCGAATTCAATGCAATTCACGACACAATCCTTGATACACATTCCGCAGTGAATACACTTGTTTTTATCAATCGTGATACTCTTTTTCATGACGCTCTCCTAAATTTTTTAAATTTCACCTGCCAAAATATCTCCGACAAACTGCTCAATCATGCCGGAGATATTTTTGTTTGCAGGTAGTTTTTCTTACAGAGACTTTATGCACTCAATAATTTCGTCAGCATGCTTTTTGACTCTATCAATCAATGCTTGTTTTTGTTCCTCAGTGGTAACACCTGGAATACACATTGCACTACCAATGCAGAACAGTTTCTTAAAGTCAAGCTGACACATTTCGGCATATTGTTTAATGCCATAGCTGTACTCTTCAATGGTATGTTTCATAACGCTATTTGCAGAGTAAGCTGATTCCGGTGCACCGGTTGTCGTTGAGACAATGAAGCATTTGCCTTTAAGGGCAATACCCGTTGAGCCGTAAGCCCAGCCATGCTCCATAACTTTATCAATATAGAGCTTCAAGATACCTGGTACACTATACCAATGAGTCGGATACTGGAAGATGATAATATCAGCTTTTTCAAGTGCCTTCTGTTCGGCTTTGATGTCAAACTTATAATCAGGATAGAGTTCGTCAAGTTTGCGAATCTCAACTTGAGGACACTTTGCAGCGATCTCGTCCAAGATGGTCTTGTTCGCGACAGAATTTTTAAGATCAGGGTGAGCAGAAATAATGACAACGTTTTTCATGAGTTTTAACCTCCAATTTTAGATAATCTCAGTAACCTCAGCTATCACGAGACAATGAGCAAGTTCTTCACCTTTGAGTTGATAGAATTGCAGCGCTTCTTTCGGAAAGGCCCTTTTGTCGAGTTTCTGCATTGAAAGTTTCTTACAAATCAGCGTTTCTGCGGCTTCTTCGTAAGTAACACCTTGTTCCAATGCCTTCGGAGTAAGTCCTGCTGCCTTTGCCTTATCCATATCACGACCAGATTTGGAACCGAAGAGACTCAGAGCCTTCCTGTATTTCTTATCGTAGAATGAGACAGTAATCTCATCGTGACGCTCAACAAATTCATAGGTATAGCGGACAGGCTTCACGAAAAGAAAGACAACCGGCTTGTGCCAAAGTGTGCCCATACCGCCCCAACTGATCGTCATACTGTTGAAGTCATCTTTGACACCGGCAGTAAGTAGTGCCCACTCTTTGTCGAATTTAGTAAACGGGTGAGTTTGAAAATCCTGTATGTTCAATTTGAATACTCCTTTATCCTTCTATAGCTTTTTTGAAAGTGTCAAGTGTGTTATCAGCAGCATTGACCAAGAATGCGGTATCAGCACCGAGAGCCAAGAAACTTGCGCCTAAATCAGCAAAGTGCTTGGCTTGCTCAGGTGTCACAGCGATTGTACCGACCGGCTTGCCGAGTGCCTTAATGCGTTTAATCATATCGTCCATTGCTTCAGCGACTTCAGGGTGGAATATGTCAATTCCATGACCCATATCAACAGCCAAGTCAATCGGTCCAAGGAAAACGCCGCCAACGCCTGGTGTTGTGGCAATGGCTTCGAGATTTTCATATCCGCGCCTGCTCTCAATCTGCGGCAAAATACAAATTTCTTCAACGTTGCGATCCAGATAGTCACCGTGACGACCGAAACGCCCTGCGCGAACTGCCGTAGCTCCAAATCCACGATTGCCGCGCGGTGCATAGCTCGCCCAATACATAATATCTTCGGTTTCTTCGCCGGTCTCAACCTTAGGGATAATGATATTCTGAATCCCGCTATCCAACAACTGCTTGATAATGCCGGTGCCTGCTTCAGGAATACGTACAACTGGCGTCATATCATACGGCGCAATCGCTCTTGCAATCTCCAAAATCGTCTGAACTGTATGAGGGCCATGTTCACCATCAACGAACAGCCAATCATAATTGGAAGTAGCCAAAACTTCTGCAACGTCCGCTGATGTGGTCTCTTGAGCAACGCCGTATTGCAGAACACCAGCTTCAATACCGTGTTTAAACTTATTATTCAAATAATCTTTAACCATTGGCATAATAGTTTTCCTCCATTAAATCTTAATCTCATCATATTTAAAAGTATTACCAATGCCGAAGTGAATGATCCATTCAGGTTTCTCAGGAATAGGAATCCAATAACCATAAGCCTTTCCAAATGCGCCTTCATAGGATATGCAAATAGGCTCGCCGGTATCAACCGCTTTATTGCAAAGGCAGCCCTTGTGATTTTCGGGCTTGCCGATCGAAGAACATTTAATACCGGCTTTCAGACCTAGTTCAGCACCTTTTTTGTTGACGGCAACCATCTCACGGCTCTTTTGAGTTATCATCACCGGCTCAGGGAAATTGTCCCACATTGAGTGAAACGCGCGAATAATATCTTCGTCTGTCATTATACTCACCTATGCCTTATTAAATTTATCTTTGCCATTCTTGCAGATCGGACAGTGCCAACTATCGGGCAAGTCCTCAAACTTGGTACCCGGTGCAATGCCATTCCTTGGATCGCCATTCTCTGGATCATAGACATAACCGCAGATTGAGCAGACATACTTACCGGTTGCAGTTTTGACAACAATATCTTTTGGTGGAATCGGTTCAGGCATGTTATCAAGGTCAACCACTTTCTTGGATTCAAGATTTTCATAACCGAGCGGCGTGTGAGTTGACACATAAATTGTCTTATTGTTGCGAATGAACTCACGAACTTTGTTCAAGGTATCACGTGCTGCAACTTTATCTTCAGTGGCGATTGAGAGCTTATTCATATAGAGTGCCTCATCAGTGTAGGTTACATCGCCGTGAATCATATAGTTGAGGTCGCCGTCCTCGACAATGACAATGCTATTACCTGTCGTGTGGCCAATCGCTTCGATATAGTAAATGCCGTCGGCAATCTTTTGACTCTTCTTGAAGTTCTTGTAAGCTCCATCAGTGAAGTCAACGCGAATGACGTTATCACCTTTCAAGTCCATTGCATCTGCTTCAATGCGTGAGATATAAACTTTTGCTTTCGGGAAATGTTTAAGTTGACCCGTGTGATCCGGGTGTTTATGTGTAACCAAGATTTTGGACACTTGCTCTGGTTGATAGCCCAAAGACTTTAATGCGTCAACATAATTTGCAATTTTTGTACCCATGTAAATTGGGGTTTTCTCATCGACAGCAGTGTCGGGAAAATCTTCAGGAACACCGGTATCAACCAAAATAACTTCTTTTCCCGTGTCAATGAGGAAATTCTGCAAGCTGGAACGGTATTTAATATTCGGGTCGAATTTTTCAACACCATCTTCCAAACCGCATGCAAACGGTTGAGTCATAAAACCATTCTCATAAAGTTTCACTGCTTTGATTTTCATACGCTTATTGCTCCCTTCAGTTTTGAGTGGCAATCCACCAGCCATCAATCCGACGGCACCGACGCCTACAACTTTGATGAACTCTCTCCTATTCATAATTATACCTCAATCTTTCAATTTACATTTACTCTTAACTGAACTTCATCTCCTTAATTAAAAAATCATCACTATTAGTGACGATTTTAACATTTTTATCATTATTTTCAATTTACAATCTAGTTGAATTTTAAACTTTCTTTACATTTTGGTATTTTTATAAAGATACCTTCTCAAGGTCTCTGGCAAACTATCTTCAAGTATTTTGATAAACTCTTCAAAATCAACGGAATCTCTATTGATCAACCATTCACAAAGCATACAAACTGAACCGTAAATATAAATTTTTGAAAGAATTTCAAGATTTTTGGGAATCTCATCAAAGTTGTTATTTCTTTTGATAACATCTAAGAAAACTTTTACATTTATCCGCGTCATATTGTTAATGAAGGAATTTTGACCATTTGTATGAGTGATAGCATTTATCAAGAATTTTTTATTATCAACAGCATACTTTACACCGTCAATGAGGGTATGTTTCCAATCATAACCATTATTGCCGATTTTATTCATTATCTTCTCTACAAATGTTGAGTAAATCCACACAATCAAATCATATTTATCTTGAAAATGATTGTAAAAGGTTGTAGGTGTCAATTCGCAATTACTAGTTATATCCTTAATTGTTATCTTATCAATATTCTTCTTCTCGGACAACTCCAGGAATGAGTCGGCAATCAATTCTTTTGTGGTTCGCCTTCTTTGCATAAAAACATCAAAACTTCCTCATAAATCTGGATAACATTCCGCGGATACGTTTAATACCTTGTTTTTGGAGTCTATATATGTGCGACACACTCAATTCCAATTTTTGTGCTACATTTTTAGCCTCTTCGCTATCAAGGTAGAGACCTTCCAAAACAGCTCTCTCATTTTGTGGCAGTCTTTCCATTGCTTGGCGCAGTCGTCCTATCATTTCGTGTGTCTCCGCTTGCTCTGATACAGTTGGACCCAAATCTGCAACTTCCATTGCCTGCTCTACAAAATCAACATTAACACAAGGCAAGTCTATTCTACCCTCGCGTCTCAAAAAGTCCAACATATGTCCGCGAATCCTGTGTACAGCGTAGAGACTGAAGGCTACACCGCGCGTCGGCTCAAATTTTTCCACTGCTTCAATCAATCCAACTGTACCTTCTTGTATCACGTCCATTATATTTTCCATATCACGATACGGCATAGCAGTTTTAAATACAAGCGGTTGGTAAGACTCTATCAGCTTTTGTCTTGCTTTGGTATTTTGATGGATTTTAAATTGTCTCCAAAGTTCCTGCTCTTGCACAGGATTCAATATAGCTACTTTTTGAAGTTCGCCCAAATATTCTTCAAGCCGCATTACTGTCACCTCTTGATTAATGGATATTCGTCTTGCTTAATGCGAATTAAGAATTGTTGTTATTATATCACAGTTAGCATTGATTCTGCAAATTAAAATTGTATTAGAAAAATTTGTAAATTACAGGCGAATTTCATAATCAAAAGTATATAATATGTGTGGAATTATAATATCTTTCATATTGTTGGAGGTAATTGAAATGGTTGGTTCTCCGCGAGAGAGAATGAATGAAAGGCGTCGCAAGGTGGCTAGTAGGAATCAAAAGATTAAACTTTGCTTCTTGAGTTTGGGTCTTGTGGTAACTTCGCTCATGTTCTATGCCGGATTTAATTTCAGTAACTTTAACACTACTGACAGCTCTAAGCAAGCGTCTGTGATTCAATCAGTTAATCTTGATGCGGCTTCGGCTTCAACGATTACCAAGGAAAGAGTCAACATTATGCTCATGGGCGTTGATGAGCGTGTTGAAGACGTTGGGCGATCTGATACTCTAATGGTGGCTTCTTTGGATTCAGATCAAGATAAGGTTTCATTGTTATCAATACCTCGTGATACTAGAGTTCAAATCAAGCGCCACGGCTACGATAAAATCAACGCTGCTTATGCTTACGGCGGTGAAGCACTCTCCAAAACTACCGTTGAGTCTTTCCTTGGAATTAACATTGACCACTATATTATCGTCAATACCAATTCATTCGGCAAGATGATTGATGCTATCGGCGGCGTTGATATTGACGTTGATAAGAGAATGTTTTATGAAGACCCTTGGGACGACAACGGCGGCCTTGTTATTGACCTCAAGCCTGGCCTTCAGCATATGGACGGCAAGACAGCGATAACATATGTACGTTATCGTGACGAAGAAGGCGATGCAGGTCGAGTCCGCCGTCAACAGAAGTTTATGCGTGCCTGTTTTGATAAGTTGAGTGATCCTTCAATGATGATAAAACTTCCAGAGATTATTAAAGAAGCTAGAACTGCTGTAAAAACTGATTTGTCTATTAGCGATATGGTAGAGCTTGCCAAAACTCTCAAGCTCGCAGACGAAAGCACTGAAGGACTGAAGACAGGTATTGTTCCTGGTCGTTGGGCTTATATAAACGGTGTCAGTTATCTTCTACCGAATATTGAGAGACTTGGAGAAATAGTTACGGACAACCTTGGCATTGAGAGTGATAAGATTGAAAAACACTTTGAAAAAATTGCCTATGAGTATGAAAGTTCAGTGCCAGTTTATCTTGATAATCTCAGCGATGAGTATGATGAGAACGTCAACAAAGACAAAGACCGCGAATTGATTAAATATTTGGCGGAAGAACAGCATTTTGAATTGGTTGAGAATAATACTTGACCGAAATGAAATTTGCTGAAGAAGATTTCAAATTGTAATTATCAAGTGGAGGTGTATCATCATCTCCATTTTTAAGTATCAAAAAAGCGCGATTTACCGCGCTTGAGTAATAGATTAGATATTAAACAGTATTTAGCAGGAACTCGTACCACTTGTCGAGACCCTCAGCAGTCGTGCATGAAGTCTCGATTATTTTTATATCCGGGTGAATTGTTGTTAAGTCCTCACGCGCTGATTCAAGATTGAAGTTAGTGAACTTGAGAATGTCAATCTTGTTGAGGATAGCAACTGCAGACTCTTTGAAGATCAAAGGATATTTTAGCGGCTTGTCATCACCTTCAGTTATCGACAGGACAACAGCCTTGATATTTTCTCCGACATCAAACTCAGCAGGACAGACTAGATTGCCAACATTCTCGACGATAATTAAATCAAGGGCGTCGAGATCGAGAGACTCAGCCGCACGTTTAACCATAGGCGCATCGAGGTGACAACCACCAGCAGTGTTAATTTGAATCACCGGCACATTGTGGCGCTCAATTCTCTCTGCGTCCTTGGCAGTGAAGAGATCACCTTCAATGACTGCCATCTTGAGCTTGTCTTTGAGATTGGCGATAGTCCGTTCAAGCAGAGAAGTCTTGCCACTGCCTGGTGATCCCATGAGGTTTATGACGAATACCTTTTTCTCTTTGAAGAGCTTGCGGTTTTCCTCGGCGATTTTGTCATTCTCGCCTAAGATATTCTTCATTACTTCGACTTTCAAAGGACTTCACCTCATTTGCCGAAACCATACTTCTCAATGATATAATCCATATCCTTGTCGCCACGACCACTGAGATTGACGAGGATTGAGCCGGTACCCATCTTCTTAGCGCGACGCATTGCATAGGCAACAGCATGAGAACTCTCAAGCGCCGGAATGATTCCTTCATAACGTGAAAGCTTAAAGAAGGCGTCAACTGCTTCTTTGTCGGAAGCAACATCATAGTTGACACGCCCGCTGTCTCTGAGGAAAGCGTGTTCAGGACCGACTGACGGATAGTCAAGACCACTGGCGATTGAGTAGACCGGTGCAGGGTTGCCTTCATTGTCTTTGAGCATGATACTGTCAAATCCGTGCATGACACCCTCAGAGCCATAAGTCATCGAGGCAGCATGATCGCCAAGCGTCTCACCACGGCCAAGAGGTTCAACGCCAACGATCTCAACAGGATCATTGATAAACGGCAGGAAGAAGCCGATTGAGTTGGAACCACCACCAACACAGGCAGTTATCACATCAGGCAAGAAGCCCATCATCTCTTGGAATTGCTCACGCGCTTCGACGCCAACAACGTATTGAAAGTCTCTAACCATGAGCGGAAACGGGTGAGGGCCAACGGCACTGCCAATGCAGTAGATAGTAGTCTCGTAGTTTTCGAGATAATCTTCAAAGGCCGCATCAACAGCTTCCTTAAGGGTCTTTAGGCCGGTTGATACAGGGACGACCTTTGCACCGAGAACCTTCATTCTAGCAACATTTGGCGCCTGTTTGGCAATATCGACTTCACCCATGTAGATTGTGCAGTCAAGGCCAAAGAAGGCAGCAGCAGTAGCAAGTGCAACACCGTGCTGGCCTGCGCCAGTCTCAGCTATAATGCGCTTCTTGCCCATAAATGTAGCTAATAAGCCCTCACCCATGCAGTGGTTGAGCTTGTGGGCACCTGTGTGGTTGAGGTCTTCGCGCTTGAGGTAAATTTGGCAATCACCGAGTAGACGTGACAATCTCTTGCAGTGATACACAGGTGTTGGACGACCTTGGAACTCTTTACGAATACGGCGAAGTTCATTAATAAAATCCGAAGAATGACAAATTGTTCTATAGGCCTTAGTGATCTCGTTAAATGCAGGAATCAGCTTCTCAGGCAAATAAGCACCACCATACTTACCGAATCTACCATCCTTATCCGGATAATTCTTCAAATAATTTGTAAAATCCATATTATAACCCCCAAATATACAGTTAAATTTAATGGGTATCGTAGATTATTTTAACAAATGAAAGTAACCTAGTAAACCACAAAAGAAATTCCTTGGGTATTTTACCTTGCCAATTTTCTGTAAATTTTTTAAACAAAAACAACCCACTACCAATTAGGCTGAAGGTTGTTTTAAAAGATATTATCAATCAATTAATCGAGTTCGTTTGCATCTTTTGGAACGTGAGCAAGGACCTTCTTGCCACTAAACATACTGGAGACTTCGCCCTCACCTTCCATGAACTCAGCCCTTAACACCATGTAGAAGTGACCGATTGCAAAGACGATTATCAACCAGGCGACATAGTGATGTACGTAATGTGTCATCATTTCGGAACCCAGAATCGTATTCACCCAACCAAAGAGGAAGCCCCCAACGGCTGAAGGATTTGTCATGAAGTACATTGCAAAGCCGGTCAATATTTCAATCGCAACCATGACATAGAGACCGGCATAAGAAGCACGGGCAAGCGGATTGCGAAGGAATGGCGCATGGTGAGGTTTCAATAACATATAGTGCAGTGCAACTTCAACTGTCTCACTATAGAAGTGTCCTTCCCAAAATCTAGGAAACAGTCGATCACCTTTGTTGATGATAAAACCGTAAATCCTCAGAATGAAGGAAGCGCAGAAGATGAATGCGACCAAGAAGTGAATGTCACGGACAAGATCCATCGACATCATTGTGAAAGTCGGCTCTGTTGAAGATGCAAGCATAGGTTTTGTGATGAGCAGTCCGGTGCCAAAGAGAACAAGTATTGACACAACCATAATCCAATGAAATATTCTAAGAAACGGACTGAAGATGTAGTATTCTTTGCGTTTGACATCTTTGACTGATTTCATTTGAGTCACCTCCTGTAAGGATCAGTGGACACAAGCTGAATCTCTTCACCTTTGGCATTGAACATATGCGTAGCACAAGCCATACAAGGATCAAATGAACGAATAACTTTAGCAATCTCAAGAGGTTTATCAGGAATTTGAACGTGAGTATCCATCATCGCTAATTCATAGGCACCATGGCCAGCTTTGTCATCACGCGGGCAGGCGTTCCAAGTTGTCGGAACAATACATTGATAGTTGTCAATCTTGCCGTCTTTAATGACTGTCCAGTGACTGAGGGCACCACGCGGCGCGTCGTAAAGACCGACACCCACGCACTCTTTTGGCCAAGTATCTGGGAACCATTTCTCATTATTCATAGTTTGAGTATCGCCTGTCTTGAGGTTGGCAATGAGTTTATCAAAGAAGAAGCGGTTGATCTCAGCATTGAGCTGGCAATCAAGAGCACGGCAGGCAGTACGTCCAACCATTGTCGGCATCCAGACTTCTGGTGCCAATCCAAGTACTCCACTGACAGCATTGATCTGGTCAAGCATCATCTTCTCTGCCCAAGTAGGATCGGGCAACAAGCCACGATTAGCCTTGGTATAAATGACAATGTATTTGGCAAGAGGACCAACTTCACAAAGCTGACCATTCCACTTCGGCGTCTTGAGCCAGGAATATTTTCCAGCTTCGTTGAGGGTTTGCCACATAGTCGGTGTTCCCTCTTTAGGTCCAGTGAACTTATCTTTGGTGATACCCTTCCAAGGGTGCAAATCTGCAGGCGAATCAGCAGGATATTCATACCAAGCATGCTCTACACCTTCAGAGAACCTATCATCACGCTTCAAAGTATCGGCGTTAATCTCATAAACGATAGCATTGCCAACACCTTTGCCGAAGTCCTCAACAACTGCATTGGAGCGAATCAGCAGGTTATTGAAGTAGCCACCGCCGTTGGAAGTTCCTTGATAGCTGTCCAACGGATAGGAGCCGAACGACATGACACGAGTCTTCGCAAGACCGCCACCATCAACCTTACCGGCTTTGACATAGAGATTGCCGATTGCAATGAGGTCAGGTATGTAGTAATTGTTGACGAGATCGCGACCCATATTGATTGCACGATCAACGATTGCAAGACGTGCAGTGTTGACAGGCGCATTGCCGTCAGTGAGTGAGATGGCGCAAGGCATACCGCCGACAACATAGTGAGGGTGAGGGTTCTTGCCGCCGAAGATGACATGCGGCGTGATAATCTCTCTCTGCTTATCGAGCATCTCAAGATAATGAGCAACGGCGAGAAGATGAACTTCATTAGGCAGAATGTCATAATCTGGGTGATCCCACCATTGAGCAGCGAAGATACCAAGTTGACCGCTTGCGACGATTGCCTTAACGCGATCTTGAATACCTTGGAAGTATTGAGGTGTTGCTGCTGGAAAGTCGTGAGGATAAGCTTCCGTTGCAATCTCTTCGGGAACTTTAAGCGGTAGACGATAAGCATTGAGCAACGAGGTTTGCAAATTAGCTGTCGCCGTAGGATCAGCTTCAGCAGCCTTGAGAGGACTCACCCAATCAAGAGCATGGAGATGATAGAAGTGAATAATATGATCTTGTACTGTCAAAGTGGCAGCCATGATATTTCTAATGTAGTTTGCGTTCTTTGGAATAGTAATTCCGAGGGCGTCTTCAACAGCACGAACTGAAGCAAGAGCGTGAGCCGTTGTACAGACACCGCAAATTCTTTGAATATAAGCCCAAGCATCGCGAGGGTCTCTATCCTTCATGATAAGCTCAAGACCGCGCCAGGCAGTACCGGAAGAGATGGCATCAGTGACTTTACCACCATCGTCGACTGTAACCTCAACGCGCAAATGTCCTTCAATTCTGGTAATAGGGTCTACAACAACATGTGGCATTAATGCTCACCTCCGTGTTCGTTTTCGTCTTCTAATAGATTGTCACGTTGATTGCGCTGGACAATACTTGCAACTGCATGGCCAGCAACGCCAACTGCGGTAGCAGCAGCCAAGCCAGTGCCAATTCTATCGACATCGCCAACCTTATCATATTTCGGCAAACGATCAGTAAAAGGTGCTTCGTCCCAGAAGTTGGCATTGGAACAGCCTATGCAAGGCGCTCCGGACTGAATCGGATAGCTCATGCCTTGCCACCAGCGAAGATTACCGCAAGAGTTGTAAGTCTCAGGACCGCGGCAGCCAAGTTTGTACAGGCACCAGCCGGCCTTAGAACCCGCATCGTCAAAGGTCTCTGCAAACATTCCAGCATCAAAGAACGGGCGACGATAGCAAGTGTCGTGGATACGGTTGCCATAGAACTGCTTAGGACGACCATCACCGTCAAGTGGTGGAACAGTGCCAAAGAGTGCAACGTGCATGACAACGCCGGTCATGACTTCTGGAATTGGAGGGCAACCAGGGACATTAACGACAGGTTTACCGCCAACAAACATCTTGATACCTGAAGAGCCGGTCGGATTAGGTTTAGCTGCTTGTATACCGCCGTAAGCCGCACAACTACCATAGGCAATGATTGCTGCAGCGCCTTTCGCCGCTTTGTCAAGCAGATGCGTAAATGTGTGACCGCCGCTCATGCAGTAAATACCATTATCTTTCGTTGAGACTGCACCCTCAACCGCAAGAATGTACTGTCCATTGTACTTTTGAATTACTTCATCAAGATGAGCTTCAAACGGTTCACCGCAAGCAGCACTTAAAAGGTGATCATATTCAAGTGCAATGCTTGTCAGTACGACATCCGAAGCCAGTGGAGCACCGGAGCGAATAAACGATTCATCACAGCCGGTACATTCGTGACCATGAATCCAAACTACAACCGGCAGCGGTTTCGTCTCCGCCGCCTCAACAACTTTTGAAAACATATCAGCGCTAAGACCCATTAACGAAGTCAGCGCAACACAACCTTTCAGAAAGTTGCGTCTGCTGAAACCTCTTCTGAGATATGCTTCCCACAAACTCTCCCTTTTTTCCATAACGTCTATCCTCCCATATTTAAGGATAAATTACCTATATTCTACTAAAAAATTCGCCAAATAAAAGTTTTCTCCTGCTTAAAGTTGAGTCTTTTGTAATGTTTTTGGAAAACGGCAAATGAAAAAGCCCGCCAAATATGACGAGCTTCTCCATTTTCTTTTAGATTAATCACAATGTGTTATTCTTCTTCAATTTGTCGAAAAACGTTTTTGACCTTTTCTTTGTACTCGATATTATCTCCAAATGCTCTTTCAAGAAGATCAAAATCAAGCTCTGAGAAATGTTCTTTGATATATTTCTTATGCCAAACTTTACGCGGTTTTCTGATAATTTCCACTGCCCTTACCATTAAATCCCACTTGTCAGGGATATAATTCATTTGAACACCTTCAACTTCATCAACTTGTTTGCTATTTAGACATTCTTCATTGAAGGAAGGTTTCATCTCAAAACGCTCTATGGTCTGCAAATCTACACCGAAGAATTTATAATTTCCGCGTAATCTCAAATAAACTATAACAGCAGCTCTATCATAGCGATTTTTTACAATCTCTATCCAATCATTATCTTTGTCAATAGAATATTTTTCGCTGAAATATTTAATCAATCGCTCAGATAGAGGTTCTAAGTCTTCTTGTTTGACTAAGAAATCAATGCAGGCAGACGAAGTAAAGGTTTTGGGAAATCTTGGGCTTTGTCTGGTATCTCTATACTTCAAAATAGCATAATCATAGCCTTTAATAGCTTCAAACAGATCGCTCACATCTCTGTTTAAGTTAAAGATTATTTCGTTAAATTTATTCTGTAAATAATTATCGCCAATATGTAAAATATTGTCAAATTTATACACAGACATTTTACTT
>JAFVEZ010000051.1 GCA_017475745.1 Selenomonadaceae bacterium | reverse complement strand
CTAGCCATTGCATTTCTGATGCTTTCTCTATATCTTTTTCGGTGAAATCAATAAATTCAAAGATTTTCTTCATTGACTTATAAAAAATATTTACTTTTCGCTTTTCAATTTTCTTTCTAACGATATAAACAACATTAGCAAAAGTTAAAGTTGAGATATAACCATTAACTTTATCATTTGTTTCGCAATAATTCCAAATTACTGAAGAAGTATTATAAAATGGCTCTCGGTTATTCAATACATCTATTATTACATTTGAATCAATCAGTAAGTTCATATTTTTCCCTCAAAATTTTTTCTCTTTCCTTGTCAAAATCAATATTTTCCTTGATAAATCCTCTAAGTGATTCAGTCAAAGATTGCATGACCTTACCTTGAGGAACCAATCGACCTATTTGCTCGCCATTTCTTTCGATTATTATCTCATTTCCGGCTGTCATTTCATTCAAATAATACTCAAGATTTGTTTTTAATTCCTGTTCAGTTGCAAATACCATTTTTATCACCTCTTATTAAAATTTCAATAACAATATAAAATCTCCTGCAGAAAGTTATATCTTCTTTGTAGTGAATTATGGATAATGCAAAAGAAATGACCGAGTACACTAAAAATAATGTACTCAGTCAGGCTGCATAGTCATTGGCTCAAGCTAATCAAAATATGAGTTCTGTCCTCAGCTTATTGCAATGATTTAAACCAGTGTTGCAAAGTAGTCGTCGATTGTCTCAGCGCGTCTAATCATCTCAACTTCACCGTTTTCACGAATCAACAACTCAGCATGGCGCAACTTACCGTTGTAATTGAAGCCCATCGCATGTCCATGAGCGCCGGTATCGTGAATAATCAGAACATCACCGACTTCTATCTTGGGTAAATTTCTATCAATCGCAAATTTGTCGTTATTCTCACAGAGCGATCCTGTCACATCATAAATGTGATCGAGTGGCTCATTTTCTTTGCCGACAACTGTGATATGATGATAAGCACCGTACATTGCAGGACGCATTAAATCAGCCATGCAGGAATCAAGGCCGACATAGTCCTTGTAAGTGTGCTTGAGGTGGCGTACAGTTGATACTAGCCAGCCTGCATCGCCTGTCATTGCGCGTCCGGACTCCATAGCAAGCATTGGATGAAGACCATTCTTGATGAGCATATCATCATAGAGCTTGTGAATACCTTCACCGACAGCTTCAAGGTCAACTGGATTATCTTCAGGACGATATGGTATTCCTATTCCGCCGCCAAGATTTATGAACTCAAGCTCAACGCCGACCTTATCTTTGATTTCAATGGCAAGGTTGAACATTATCTCAGCCGTTGTGAGAAATATTTGGGTGTAGAGTTCATTTGAGGCAACCATTGTATGGAGACCGAAGCGCTTGACACCAAGCTCAACAGCAGACTTATAAGCTTCAAATATCTGCTTTCTAGTGAGACCGTACTTTGCATCACGTGGCTTGCCGATTATGTCATTGCCTTCGTTGGAAATGTCAGCGGGATTGTAACGGAAGCACAGACGCTCTGGCAGTCCTGCATTTTTTGCAAGGAAGTCGAGATGAGATATGTCGTCAAGATTGATGATCGCACCGAGTTTGAGAGCTTCCTGGAACTCCTCAAGCGGTGTATCGTTGGAAGTCATAATTATATCTTGGCCACTGAGTCCTGCCATTTTTGCAATCAATAGTTCCGGCAATGAGGAACAGTCGGCACCGGCTCCGTCTTCAGCGAAAAGTTTAACGATCTTCGGTGTAGGCGTGGCCTTGACGGCAAAGAACTCTTTAAACTCAACCCAATCAAAAGCCTTCTTTAAACGACGGAGATTGTTTCTGATTGTACGCTCATCGTAAATGTGAAAAGGCGTTGGATATTTATTTATAATCTCTTTGAGCTGTTCAGCACTTAACGGAAATGATTTCATTTGATATCCTCCAATCAACTATAACTAAAAGTTTCAACTTCGCATGCTATTATATACAAATGATAATACTTTTGCAATAGTATATTTCAAAATTAAAATACGCAGCCCTCGAAGAACTGCGTATTTTTTATTTTTACTGTTTCTGATAGATCCCAAGGATAAATCCTTGTCCTAAGTACTTAAAGAATTTCTTGTGAATCACAGAATGTGTTTAGAATGTACCATAAGCTTTAAGCTCAACTTCATTGCCTTCTTCATCAGCAACTATGCCGATATAGTAGCCATCGCCGGTTGCCCTTGCACCGCTAACAATACGATAACCGTCATCTTGCAATCTCTTAACCATATCATCAACATCTTTCCTGTCGCCAACCTCAATGGCAATGTGATGATAGCCAGTGCGATAGGTACCCTTTGGATCATCTTCCATCTTCGGACGCTGCATGATCTCAAGCCTTGCACCATCGTCGAAAGTCAAGAAGTAGGAGCTGAAACCGCTCTTGAAGTTGTGATATTTCTCGCTGGCGTCGGCTTTGAAGTACTTGACAAAGAAGTCTCTTGCTCTTTCCATGTCATTAACGTACATTGCAACATGTTCAATTCTCATTTTGCTCACTCTCCTAAAAAGTTTTTAAATTATTGCAACGAACTCTTTCTTTTGATAGAATATTAACACAAATCTTAAATAAAAGTTATAATAAGATTGATAAAATGATATGACAATAATGACTTGGGGAGATTTCAATGTACAAGGTAACTAATGAAATCAATGTTGACAGTGAAGGACAAGAGATTCGCCCTCATGGAACCCTTGCATATCCGGTTGCTTCTTATTACAATGATATGAATAATGCCCTGGTTATTTGGCATTGGCATGAAGAATTGGAATTAATCTATGTTACTAAAGGTGTCGTTCGAGTAGGTGTCGGCAGCGTTGAAAAGACTCTAACTGTTGGTGATGGCTGTTTCATTAACTCAAATGTTGCTCATACTGTTTGCAAGGTAGATTCACGAGGCGGAATTATAAATTCAATCGTCTTTCACCCTAAATTGATTGGCGGTCGACACAGTATCTATTGGCAAAAGTATCTCAAGCCATTAATAGAGAATGAGGAAAGACAATTTATAGCTTTTGACTCAATGCAATCTAAAGATAGTCAAATAATAAGTCTCATTCAGTTAGCCTGGCAGGCTGAAGCTGATGAGACTCCAGGATATGAGTTTGAGGTTAGAAATTTATTGTCACAAGTGATCCTTTTGCTCTCAGAGGGCAAGAGTGGAAAGCCATATTCACCAACACCCAAAGAACTGCGTGACATGGAACGCACAAAGCAAATGATAACATTTATGGAGAACCACTTCACTGACGAACTTACGATAAAACAGATAGCATCAGTTGCAGCGTTAAGTGAAGGCGAATGCCTAAGGTGCTTCAAACGCTCAACGGGCTTATCTCCAATTCAGTTTCTAAAAGATTATAGACTTATCAGAGCAGCAGAACTTATCCGCTCAACTAATCAGCAAATATCAGACATTGCCACTCAATGTGGATTCCTTGATATGAGCTACTTCGCTAAGTCATTTAAACAAGCTTTTGGAGATACACCAACGACTTATCGAACTCTTGGATTGTCAGACCACAGATCAAAGTATTGTCTAATGAGACGAGCTGAAGACTTAGAGTGACATGAACTTCTTATTCGTTGATGACTTTCATTGTCGGAAAGAGCAATACATCGCGGATTGATGGTGCATCAGTTAGGATCATCACTAATCTGTCAATGCCGATTCCAAGTCCGCCCGTTGGCGGCATACCATATTCAAGCGCACGAATGAAGTCATTGTCCATGACGTGCGCTTCCTCGTCGCCTGCTTCACGCTGTTTGAGTTGATCCTCAAATCTGCCTTTTTGGTCAATCGGATCGTTCAACTCAGTGAAGCCATTTGCAAGCTCGCGACCAAAGACAAAATACTCAAATCTGTCGGTGATTCTAGGATCATCGGCATTTCTTTTTGCCAACGGTGAAATCTCGGTTGGGTGACCTGTGATAAATATCGGCTGAATAAGAGTATCCTCAACCTTCGCTTCAAAGGCTGCATTGAGGATACCGCCAATGCCGTGACGTTCTTCATATTCGACGCCAATCTCTTTAGCCATAGCTCTTGCTTCTTCAACGGTCTCACAAGACAAGAAGTCCTTGCCGGTTGCGTTCTTTACGGCATCATTCATACTGATTCGCGGTGCTTCTGCAAGGTCAATCTCAACACCTTGGTAGGTGATCTTGGTCGTGCCACAGACGGCCTTGGCACATTCAACAGCAATGCCGTGAGTGATGTCCATAACATCACGATAATCACCATAAGCCTGGTAGACTTCCATGGCAGTGAACTCAGGATTGTGGCGTTGATCCATGCCTTCATTACGGAAGACTCTGCCCAATTCGTAAACTCTCTCATAACCGCCGACAATGAGACGCTTGAGATTAAGTTCTGTCGCGATTCTAAGATAGAGATCAGTATCGAGGGCGTTGTGGTGGGTTATGAAAGGTCTTGCCGCTGCACCGCCGGCAATGGTTGACAGTACAGGCGTCTCAACTTCCAAGAAGCCGCGATCGTCAAGATATTTGCGAATAGTTTGAATGACTTTCGTGCGCTTAATGAAGGTGTCGCGGACTTCAGGATTGACAATCAAATCGAGATAGCGTTGACGATAGCGGATTTCAACGTCTTTTAATCCGTGGAATTTCTCCGGCAGCGGTCTGAGTGATTTGCTGAGAAGTTCAAAGTCCTCAATCTTGACAGTCAACTCACCGCGCTTAGTTTTGAAGGGTTTACCTTTGAGTCCAATGATGTCACCAATATCAAGCAGTTTGAACTGACTGTATTTGTCCTCACCGAGAACGTCCAACTTGAAATAAACCTGGATATTGCCAGTGCGGTCATTGAGGACTGCAAAACTCGCTTTACCGTGACCGCGGATTGCCATCAAACGACCAGCCAGCTTGACCTCACCGCCTTCGTTCTCACCTTCAAGATCGCCATATTCGCGGCGAACGTCCTCAGCGTGATGTGTGAATTCATAACTGTGACCGAACGGCTCAACGCCTTTATCGCGGAAAGCCGCCATCTTGTCATGTCGAACCTTTATAAGTTCATTTTCGTCAACAGGCGGCTGATTTTGATTAGGATTTTGATTCTTTGCCATATATAATTCCTCTTTCAATTAAACAATAATTCAGCGAGATGAATTGCATTCTTGCCACCGAGTTTTAAACCTCTGATACAGTAGTGACAATAAGCAATGACTTTATCTGTGACAATTTGTGAGCAATAATCTTGCATTAGTTGGTGTTTCTCTTCTTGCGTGTGTTCTTTGAATAGACCTTTAGCACCCTCAACAAATCTTTTCGGTGCAAGTTTGGCATTGCGCGGCGGCTGTGGTTGATAGAGCGAATAGCCACAGAATTTAGTTTGCTCGTGATTCTCCTCAAGCTCGACGACCTCAACATTCATTCGACGCATAATCTCACGAACGGCGTCTTGCTCTGCACGATTCTCTTTAGATCGCCAACAGTCTTGTACAGTTATTTTCTCGCCGTGCAAATCTGGATAGGTGAATTTGTCATCTTGAAGAATTAGTTCCCAAAGTGACAAACGATTAATTTCAGGGTGACGTTCCTCAAATATTGCAGCACAGTTGTGACAAAGTGAAATCATCGTACTTTCTGCCGGATATTTCTCAAAGTGCTTAATATTACACCATTCATCACGATACCATTCCGGCATACGCTGTTCAAATTCCTCAACCTTGTATTTATCGACACAGCAGCGAATGATTGGAATTTGAAATCTTTTCGTAATATAGTTTTGAATTTTTTTACTCAACTGCGGATATTCTTCAGTAAAGACACAGCTTGCAATGTAAAATTTCTCACTCATCGTCAAGTCTCCACAAATTTATCATTAATCAATTTTGATATTTCAGTTGAATGAGTTTCAAGTGCAAAATGACCACTATTTACGAAGTGAATTTCTGCATTTGGCAAATCTTTCTTGAAAGTCTCTGCACCTTGCCAAATGAATGAAGGATCACTTTGTCCCAGACTGCCAGCGATTTTGGCTAATCGCCGACTTTACGATAAAAGATGTTGATTCCTTGTACTTTCACTGATTTGTAAACTATCATATTATGATTCGATTTTGACGATCTCGTAAAGTATGATACCAATCGGAGCATGTACTTCAGCAATATTGCCTGCTTTCTTGCCCATGAGAGCGGATCCAAGTGGCGACTCGTCAGAGATTTTAAAGTCATCTGGATTGGTCTCCGTTGAACCGACTATCATATACTTTTCGTCTTCGTCAACGACTTTATAGACCTTGTAGATTTGCTCCACTTTGCCATAAATATCATCAGAAGTACCTTCAGTTACTTTATAAATCTTGCCTTCTTCGTTCGTGGAGTTGAGCTGCACAAGAGCGCCTTCAATGGAACGATAAAGGCTTTCAGTGGAGTTGCCGACCTTATCAGTCATATCCTCAATAGTGATATTGACCAGCTTATAGACCTTGTCATTGCCGACTTCCAAAGACTCACTATCCACAATTTTGAAGATATCAGTCTCCATGTTGCTCTTGTCTTCAATCTCAACCGGTTTGCCGTCAACAAGCTTGTAAATATTGCTGACTCGTCCATAAGTCTTTTCGGTTGCTTCTTCAACCTCGTGGATAACGACAGTACTGCCTATATCTACGCTGTCTCCGCCCATTTTGTTTTGGATTATTTGACTGTTAGCGATTTGTGTTTCAAGGTCAAATATCTCGCCTTCCAGAAATGCCTGTTCGTTTTTGGCGTCCTCATATTCGGAGTTTTCACTGAGGTCACCCAGAGCGATAGCTGCCTTGAGTCTGTTGGCAACCTCTATCCTGCGAACACTCTTTAAATGATCCAACTTTGCTACGAGTTTGTCATAACCGTCTTGGGTAAGCATTGTACGCTTTTCTGCCATATCTTAACACCTCTTAATTAATTAGGAATTGTTATTGATTCACCTGACTTGGTTGGTGCCCAAACAGGAATTGTCTCTATGCCGTCGAAGAAGGAGTCTGAAGGCTTCCATTGAGGATAACCCACTCGATGCATTGCTATTAAGTATTTAACTTTGGTCTTTCCCAAGAAGGCTTTTGCACCCATTTCTTGTGAATTGCCAAGTCTGCCGTCTACTGGAAAGCATGCTGCATCAACCTCAAGACCTTCCATTCGTTTGAGCTGTTTTTTAAAGATTTTCTCCATCATTGCCCTGTTTTCTAGGGTGTCGCCTTCCCAGTTCCACCAGTTGAAATCTCCAGCATGGAATATCTTTTTGCCACTCTTAGTCTCAACCAGGAATGAAACACCAACATCTGTAGAGTCATAAGTCCAAACGTGTATGTTGTCGTCCTGCCATTCGCTGTAACGTCTCATCAAAGTGATATTTTCCTGTGGAAATATCCTTATGCGCTTGGTACGCTTGAGATCATAGCTGAAGATGTAGCGATTGGTGTGACTTGAATAGGCTCTGATATGAGTACCGAAATGATCGAAGTGAGCATGACTGACAAATATATACAAATTGTCAAAGTTACCCTCATCGACAGTACGATCTACAACTTTTGCAGGGTCTTCAAAGTCATCAAATATTAAGATAGTCCTGTCATCACGAATTAGAAATCCGCTATTGAGCAGGTAAGTAAATTCCATTTTTATTTTGCCTCCGTTTTTGTGGATAGTGGTTGAGAATTTCAACCAAATTTTCTGCAACGAAACTTATTATAGCACAAAAAAAATATAGTGCAAATTTTTTTCAAAAAAAGCTCTTTTGTTGCATTGGATTGATTGTATAACTAAAGCAGATAGCAAAAAAGGATTAATTAAACTATAAAACCGGTCTTTTTTAATAAATATCTTGACAAAATCTAAAGAATCTAATATAATTAATAAGCGCTGTTGTTGTGGGTGCATTATGCGTCCGTAGCTCAGTTGGATAGAGCAACGGCCTTCTAAGCCGTGGGTCGCGTGTTCGAGTCACGCCGGACGCACCATTTATGAAATTAACAAGGCAAGGTTCCTTAAATCAGAGTCTTGCCTTTTTAGTATGTAATTTTAATTCAGAATACCTCAACCTTCTCTTGAACATTACCAAAACCGCCGAAAGCTTTGTATCCTTTATCTTGCAATAACTCAATTCGCTTTTGTGTTTCATCGTTCAATTCCGGCAGACGAGCAATCAACTCATTATACCAATCCCATCTCTCTTCGTAATGTTGACTTAATAAACGATTATGCTTCACGTAGTCGTAAGCCTTCTCCGCCACCTCACAGCGCTTTTGAGCATTATTTACCAAAAACTTCAACTTGCTGTAAAACTCATTAACATCGTGATAAATAAAACCAGTTTCACCATCTTTGACGGTATTGGCATAAACTGTCGGAGAAGCAAGCACAACCGAACCATTGCCAGCACACTCAATGAACTTTAGGTCAGATTTGGAACGGTTGAAGATATTATCCTTCAGTGGTAGAAGTGAAATGTGAGAAGTCCTTAATTCCTGCTCGTAAACATTATAAGGAACATACTGTCAGTCGTAGACTTCTTTCTTGCCAATAAATACCTTGTTGGGGGTCTCGATACTATTAAACAGTTCCGTCTTGGCAATGACTTTAAATAGAATATTGTCGCCGTACTCAGCGGCAATTTTATTTATTGCCGGTAAAAGCTCATAAAAATCTCTGTCGCGATTTAAAGCACCAAAGAATATTACAGTAGGCTCATGACTTGCGATCTCAGCTGCAAAGTCTCTATGTGGCGGCAATTCACTCAACTGATTTTCAAATACTTTAACATTTGGATTGAACTGTTTAAAGAACTCAGCTAAAGGAGTTGTCGAAGTCTGAACACCATGGACACCAATAAAGTTGATAAAATTAGTATCCTCATACTTTTTGCGCCACAATATTGGATTGTCGTCCATTTCTTCAATAATTAGATACCCTCTGTCAACCATTGTATTAAACATCTTTATACCCATCTCAGTGGCATCGACAGAGACTCTCTGATTTATGAAAATCTTTTTGTCGTATTCTCTATCATTCGGCAAGATTAGCTTCTCGCCCGACTTATCCGTTTTGACATATACTCCGGGACTAGTTGCCATAAATCGATTAGGTGCATTGACCCTAACCTCAGCACAGACAAGAACTTCACCAAGATAAGCTTGAATTATAGTGGTCTTTAAATTTTCTGCTGCTGATTTCTCCATAGCACAAGCTATTTGGTGAGTGATATTGAGTTCGGTTTTAGCAATCTCGATAAGTGCCCGTTTGACTAAAGTTTCTCTGGCAGTGCGGAAGTCTTTTATCACCGTCATTTCAGCATCATTAATTGCAGTCAGCATATCCTCGAAAGTCAACGTTGTTTTGACGATTGGCGGCTCACCATTCAAAAGGGCAGTGATATTATTTGCATAGCTGATATTTGGCAAAGTAAATATCATCATGCCGTTGCTTTTGAGGTAATTAGCGGCTCTTTTAATGTTTGCAGTCAATTTCCTAATTGATACATTGTCAAATGAGGACTCGCTGAAAATAATCACATCAACTTTATTGGCAGTAATTTCTGACATTGCAGTAGAATCAAAAATCTCTTCTACATTCTTGACAATGTAATCACAATTCGGATTAATGTGAAGGAAATAATTCTTTACTTCAGAACCGTTGATATAGTTTAAATCCTCACCGACAACTTCAAGTACCGTTTGAGAATTTGGCGGAATAAGTCTCGCAAAAGTTTTCTTCATATTTTTACCCCTGTGAAATGTTTAGTTATTTCAAGATTTTGCATGTTGAGATTTCTTCTTTGCAGCAAGTTCATAGCTGAGATCAATCCTGCGACAAATCTCATCGAGAGGAACACTATTGTTGAGACAGATTGTCAGCCAGTTCTTCTTGTTCATGTGATAGCCAAAGAAGTAGCGTCTCTCGTCCAAAATTTCTTCAAGTTCTTCGGGCTTGATCCTCAAATCCAAAATCTCTATAATCTCATGACCTTCCATGCCAAGCTTATCCATAGAGACAGTTAGCAGGATTCCATACCATTTGCGGCTGTCTTTCCTGCGCCAGACGGCATATTTGGGGAACATATCCCAAAGATACTCAAGATCGTCGTTGTACTTTTCGCGAATATATTTGATAATCTCACGTGCCTGACTACTCTTGAAGATATCTTTATCGAAGCAGAAAGATTCTATCCTACGCATGATATTTTCATATTCTTCTCTGATGCTACCGACAAACTCGCCAACTGCATCGTCAACTAAATGAAGCACATACTCCTCACCAGATTCACTGTCAACAATTTTAGTATCTACCTCATTTCCTTTTGATACCTTGACAGTCAGTTGCATTTGACCTTTGGCTATGGTCGTAGTGTAAACATATTCACTGCCAGACTGTTCAAAGCCATAATCAATTAGCCGTTCCTCATTCAGTACTCTATCTCGAAAGAGAGCCTTCGTCAACATCATATCACCCACCGCCTTATTCGTTCTCATAAAATCATTATATTTTAATTAAATTGATGTTGAAAATTCAACGTAAATCCTAAACCATTATAACCTGGATTGTGTGATCTCAGACCATTTGAAAAGTGACTTATTGAGTATCCCAAGCTGATGGAATCTCTCTCAGTTGATTGCCACAAAACTCTTGGTCCAAGTCTCCACAGAAAGCCATAGGCACGACCTTCTGCTGGATGTGCTTTATTATAAAACATCAAGCTGCCGGTGAAGTCTCCTGCAAGAGAGAGTTTGCCTGATACCGGCTTTGTCCAACGCAACATAAATGCAGGGCCGACACCCACGCCCTCACTATCAAGCCAGCCTTTACCTTCCGGTCTTGAGTAGCCGGTCGCTCGTGTAACTGTGAAACCGCGATACATTGAAAGTACTTTCTGCTGTTTAAATTGTTGGAATACATGAACATTGTAGTTATTTACATTGCGATTATTAAAAATCTTTCCATTGAAATATTCTAATTGTATTTCAATATTCTTTTCGAGGTCTTTTTTCTCTTTCTCTTGTTCTTGTTCTTGTTCGATTACTTTGGTTTCATCATCTTTTGTTATCTCTTCTGTCTTTTCTACAGTTATTTCCTTATCTTCGGCTACTTCTTCAGTATGTGTTATATCCTCTTCATGTGTTTCTTCCGCATATGTTTCGCCAGTAATCGCAAATAGAACTATCAAACACAAAAACAATATCTTCCTCAATTTTTCCACCTCACAACTAAATTGGATCACCAATCAGAAACAGATAGATAAATACAATTACTCCAAGTCCTATTCTATACCAACCAAAGGCAGTAAAGTCGTTCTTCTTAATGTAGTGCAACAGGAATTTGATTGAGATAATTGAGACGATAAAAGCCGTCGTCATGCCAATCATCAATATAAAGAGTTCTGAACTTGTATAGTCAAATCCAAATTTAACAAGTTTCAAAAGGCTTGCACCGAACATCACGGGAATTGCAAGATAGAATGTGAACTCTGCCGCAACCTGCCTGGAAGTACCAAGTATAATACCTCCAAGGATCGTTGCACCCGAACGAGAAGTACCAGGCACCAACGACAATACTTGAAACATACCTATTAACAATGCCGTCTTGTAGTCAAGGTGATCGACATCTCTGGCACGTGGTATACGATAGCGATTGTAATTTTCGACAATTATAAACAAGATTCCATAAAGAATAAGCATTGAAGCAACTATCGGCGTTGTCATTAAGTTCTCTTCCATCCAGTGGTTGAGAGGAAGTCCGATAACTGCTGCCGGTATACAAGCAATAATGACTTTATACCACAATTTAAATGTATTCTGCTTTTGTAGACGGGTTTTCCAAGATGAGTATGGATTTAGCTTTTCAAAATTTAACACTACGACGGCGAGAATTGCACCAAGTTGTATCACAACAAGGAACATATCCATAAACTGCTTGCTGACATCGAGTTTTACAAATTCGTCAACAAGAATCATATGCCCTGTGCTGCTGATTGGCAGCCATTCTGTCAACCCTTCAACGACGCCGATCAATATAGTTTTCAAAAGTTCTGTTATGCTTAAATCCACGAAATATCCTCCTGTCATTGCACCAAAAATTCACTTACTATATATTGTACAAAAAATTTGTAAAAAAATAAAGCCTAATTTGAGATTTTAGGCAATTCTTTTAGAGATTTTATTCCGAACGCCTGCAAAAAACTTTCAGTCGTTCCATATAGTATTGGTCGTCCCATAACAGGTTTTCTACCAACCTCTTCAATTAGATCAAGTTCAGTGAGTTTAGCTATTGCTTTGTCTATATTGACTCCGCGAATTTCTTCGATCTCAACTCTCGTCACCGGTTGCATAAAGGCAATTATCGACAAGGTCTCCATCATTGCCGCTGAGAGTTTCTGATTGACGGTTGAAGATAATTTATCAACGATATCAAAATACTCCGGTCTAGTTGAGAGCTGCCAGCCTGCTGCGGTTTCACGTAAGACTATACCACGATCTTTGAGTTCTTTATCAAGTTGCCGCAATAAGTTTGACACTTCAACAATGCCAGTGTCCATCAACTCTGCAATTCTTTCTTTTGAAATCGGATCACCAGCCACAAATAATAGCGCTTCAAGTGCTGCAGTTTCACTGATAGTTTTAGATGATTTTTCCATTAGGCAGCGGATTTTCCTAACTCAAATGCCTTTTTGTTGAGTTCGAGGAATTTTGGCGGCACATTTGCTTTTAATGATTCCTGCCAAGCTGATTCTTCAATATCAAAGTAGTGCGACAATCTGCCCAAAAGTACAATATTTACTGCCTTTGGTGAGCCGGCCTGCTTTGCAAGTGTCAAACAATCCATTGCATCGACTTTAATGCCCTTGGATTTTATTTTCTCCACCAAGTTCTCAGGATATTCAGCAACACCTGTAATGACTGGCATTGGGTCTATTTGCTGAGTGTTTGTGACTATCTGTCCATCGGCCTTGAGATATGGAAGCCATCTTGCTGTCTCCAAAATCTCAAATGAGACGATATAATCAGCTTCACCCTTATCAACGAATGGTGAATAAACCTTGTCGCCAAATCTCACATAAGTTATTACACTGCCGCCGCGCTGACTCATTCCGTGAACTTCCGATACTTTAACGTCGTAACCTGTACTCAAAAGCAAGTGGCCAAGGATTTTACTTGCAAGAAGTGAACCTTGCCCACCAACGCCAACAATAATGATATTTTTCGTCTCCATCTGCAAACCCCAACTTTCACAAAAGTAATTTTACTACTGTCATTTTTTAAACGTCTTGCAAATAAAAAAATGGCGGAGAGGGTGGGATTCGAACCCACGGTGCCTTTCGACATCACTGGTTTTCAAGACCAGCTCCTTAAACCGCTCGGACACCTCTCCTTGGTTAGTATAATATCAGATATTCAAGATTTTGTCAATATCTATATTTTTGAGTAATTTCTTAACCATGAGTTAAAATTTGCCAATAACGAATATTACAATCTGCTCTTGACTTAATATGCGCCGCTCACTTATAATCATCAGACGATAAATAATTTCGAGGCGATTTAAATGATAGTTTATGCAACGCACAAAGGTGGCAAATACCTGCCTTTTGAAGAGAGTTTGAAGATTGATAACAATGGCAAGCGTGGATTGTACGTCAACATTACCAATCAATGTAACTGTGATTGCGTTTTCTGCTTGCGGCAAAAGAAAAAGATGGCAGAGCAGTCTAGTCTATGGTTGAAGCACGAGCCAACGATAGAAGAGATCAAAGAGGAACTTAAAAAGGCACCTTGGTCGGTGATAAATGAGATTGTATTCTGCGGTTTCGGTGAACCGACACTCCGACTGCCAGAGCTGATTGCCGCATTGCAGTTCGTGAGAGAGATTCAGCCAAATATCCCCACGCGTCTCAACACTAACGGTCTCGGTGAGCTTGCACACGATCGAGAGATCGCCGCTGACTTTGAAGGTCTGCTTGATGTAGTTTCAATTAGTCTGAATGCTTCAACGGCGGAGAGATATTTTAAACTAACTCGTGCTGAGTACGGTATCCAGTCTTATGAAGCAATGCTGACCTTTGCCGAACATATGAAAGCCTATGTGCCGAAGGTTGTACTGACGATTGTAGATCACGTCAACAGTGAAGAAGAGATTGAGCGCTGCCGTCAAATCTGCAATACACGCAATCTGACTCTCCGTGTTCGCCCTTACGAGGACAGTTGAAATATCTTCAAAAAATCTTCTTTCGATTCAGCGCGGTTGATTTTGTCTCTTAATTCAGCACCGCCAACTAAGCCTTTTGTATACCAAGCTGCATGTTTACGCATTTCTCTGATGCCAATATACTCGCCTTTGAACTGCAAGAGTAAGTCAAGATGTTGGCGAATAGTGTCAAATCTTTCCTCAAGCGAAGGATTTGGCATTATTTTGTTGTTCTCAAGATAGTAGTTCAATCGCTTGAATATCCACGGGTTGCCCATTGCTGCGCGACCAATCATCACGCCGTCCGCACCGGTCTCGTTAATGATAGCGTCCAGAGAGTACTCATCACGAACATCGCCATTTGCAATGACAGGTATCTTGACTGCCTGCTTGACCTTGGCAATCTCTGACCAATCAGCCTTGCCAGAATAATACTGCTCACGAGTGCGCCCATGGACGGTGATTGAATTGACGCCGGCAGTCTCAGCGATCTTTGCAATCTCAACGGCGTTGATGTGCTCGCTGTCAAATCCGATTCTCATCTTAACACTCACAGGTAAATTGGTTGAGTGCCGAAGAGCCTTTAGCAATTCCTCAGTAAGTTTGGGATTCTTCATAAGTGCGGAGCCTTCGCCGTTCTTAACTATCTTGGGCGCGGGACAGCCAAGGTTAAAGTCAATAGCACTCACATTGTCTAATTGTGAGATATACTCTGCCGCTTCAGCAACAAATTCCGGATTGGAGCCAAAGAGCTGAACCGCAATGGGTAATTCTTCGTCGCTGAAGTCCAACATCTCATATGTCTTCTGACTTTTGTAATGTATTCCTGTTGAGCTTACCATTTCCGAAAACATTAACTCACTATAATCACTGACTTTGCGGACGAGTATTCTAAAAGCGCTATCAGTGACGCCTGCCATCGGTGCCAAATATATCTTCATTCACTCCACCATTACTTTCTCAAAACGGAAGTGATATTCATTGACGGGATTAGACAAATCAACTTCACTGTGATTCTTATCCAGATGATGCGGATTGTAAAACTCAACTATGTGAAAGCCGCACTTGTTGACGTAAAAGTGAATGTTGCGCTTGTCGAAATACGGAGTAAAAGTCTCCCATACTTTCGTTTTAGGATAGAGTGATTCGATCATTTGCCAAGTCGCGTAGCCTATGCCTTTGCTGTGGCAGTCATTATTCACAAAGAAAAGTGATAACTCATTTCGATCGGTCTTTTCGTTAATGTTGACCACAATTCCGCCAACAACTTCACCTTCGTTGATGATGTTGTAAGTGACGGCACCCTCAGCATCAAAGGATTTTATCACATCTTCTCTTGGAATGATTTCTCCATCAGTTTGTCCAAATTCGTCAACAAAAGCTTTTTTAAAAGCTGCCTGAATGTTGGTGATAAATTCTTCTTTTTCAGATTCCTTGATCTCTACAAGTGAAATGTTTAACATAAATTATACCTCTATCATTAAAGTTTAAAATGTGCTACAATATGCTGAAATGATGTTAGGAAGTGATAGTATTAAACCCGTTAAGTTGAATGAAATTTATCAAATAGATATTCTAAATCTAAATTCTAATGCTCAAGGTGTCGGGCGAATTGATGACTTTACTGCCTTTGTTGAGGGTGCTCTGCCTGCTGAGGTGGTCAAGGCGAAGATCATAGAAGTCAAAAAGAACTATGCTGTTGCCGAGTTGTTGGAGATTCTTAAAAGCAGTACAGATAGAGTTGAGCCACGCTGTCCGATTTACTCTGAATGTGGTGGCTGTCAGCTTCAACACTTGTCATACAATGCACAGCTCAAGTGGAAGCGCCGACAGGTTGTCGATGCTCTCAAGAGGATTGGCAAGATTGATGTCACTGTCAAAGATACTCTCGGCATGAAAGAGCCTTGGCGCTATCGCAACAAAATGCAATTCCCAGTTGGAAGAATCAAGTCAAAAATCCAAATCGGCTGCTTTGCCAAATCGAGTCACAAGGTTGTTGATACTGATGCTTGTTTGATTCAGCGACAACAGAATGATGAAATCTTACAGGCAGTTCGTAGGGTTGTAGACAAGTTTAAAGTCTCCGTTTACGATGAGGACAAGCACCGCGGCATACTTCGTCACGTCATGGGTAGAATCGGTGTTGATGAGACTATGATGGTGTTGGTCACTGCTAGTGAGAAGTTGCCCAATGAGAAAACTATAGTTCGTGCCTTACGCAATGAATTACCAAATATTACCAGTATTCAACAGAACATTCAAACTCAACACAACAATGTCATTCTTGGGCGTGAAACCAAGGTACTCTATGGCAAGCGCACTATTAAGGATAAGATCGGCAATTTGGAATTTAATATATCAGCTCGTTCGTTCTTCCAAGTCAACACTGCACAAGCTGAGAAGCTCTATCAGACTGCCTTGAACTTTGCCGACCTCAAAGGTCACGAGACTGTAATTGACGCCTTTTGCGGTACGGGTACAATTACCCTATTCCTCGCCAAACACGCCAAGTTCGCCTATGGTATTGAGATTGTATCCTCTGCCATTGCCGATGCCAAACTCAACGCTCGCAATAACAACGTTCGCAACGTTCAATTCATAACTGGCGATGCCACTGCAATTCTTCCCAAACTAGGTGTCAGACCTGATGTTATGGTTCTTGATCCTCCACGTGCTGGCTGTGACGAGAAGTTTCTGTTGACTATTGCCAAACTCAAACCCTCAAGAGTAGTCTATGTCTCCTGCAACCCTGCGACTTTAGCGCGTGATTTAAACATTCTCGAAGCAAATGGTTTCAAGACTCAAATCGTCCAACCGGTTGACATGTTCCCTTTTACTTCACATGTAGAAGCGGTAGCATTAATGTTATGGACAAATAATCAGACAAATTCAATATGACTTTTTTGAATCAATTTCTTTGAGAGTAATTCCCGATTTATTCTTCCAATTAGCCGGACCACTGACACTGTATCCTGTAACAAAGACAGCCGCAGCGGAGGAACTTGAAAAGATAATATCTTCAGTAGTAACAAGATTTTTGACTCTACCTGCATCAAATATCTTCTTTCTAAGAGTCGCAGCACCTTTGCTCAATGATTTTGAAGAGGTTTTTTCGTTTACTGTGGCTCCGGCAAATAGTACAAATCCCTCAGTAGTCACTATTCCGGTAGCCTTTGCACTACCCATATTTAAGAATAGCAATTCCTCTCTATGATTAGGCCCAAACATATTCTGAACAGCAGGCTCTAATACTTTATATCCCAGAGTGTTAATCAAGATTTTCACATTGTCTATGAATTCTTCCATTGCAGCTGTTTGAGATTCTTTCATAACGGTTTTACTATATGTATTTTTTGTGAGAACCTTATATCTTTTACTCTCACGGGCAATCTGAACAAATCGATCTTCAAGATAACGAATTAATGCTTTGTTTAAATCTCGACCCAGGAATATGACGGCAGTAGTCCAGTAAAATTTTTCTTTATCTGAACTATAATCTCGCAGGTGTTGAAGGAGTCTGTCATGGACGGATTCAGACTCACCAATATAGACAGAGTCAGAATCATCTTCCTCTTTACAAAACAAAAAATATACACCGGCTCCCTTAATATCTTCTCGTTTACATTCCGCGATCTCAATTCTGGGAATTTTAATCGCTTTACCGTTCCAGTTTGAAAGTTCGGCTATAATTAAGCTATTTGCCGTGCCATTAGCTAGAAACAGCTCGATTGATTTTCCATATGCCATAAAGAGATCTCCTAAATCATTTTTGTATGTAACTCCTCCAAATATCAATAGATTCCTTTAAGTCATGTCGCAGTTGGCTGACAAGTTCTTCAACGGTTGAGAACTTCTGCTCATCACGGAGCTTTTCCAGAAAACTGACTGCAATCTCTTGGCCATAAAGGTTACCGCTGAAGTCATTAATGTAAACTTCCAAGCGGCGATCGTTGACATTAAAGGTCGGATTGTCGCCAATATTGGCAATACCGCAGTAGTCTTTGCCGTTGAAACTGACATTGACTGCATAGGCACCATTTGGCAGCATTGCGCGATGATTGCCAATCTCAAGATTAGCAGTCGGAAAGCCAAGCTTGCGCCCTCTTCTGTCTCCGTGGACAACCTTGGAGATGTAAATAAATGAACGCCCCAAGAGTTTGTTGACGTTCTGCAGGTCACCACTTGTAATGAGTTCGCGAATCCTTGTACTGCTGACAGCTTTCCTATCAACTGTTACTGTCGGGCAAATCTCTGCCTTGAAACCATAGTTCTCACCCTCACGAATCAACAGGCGACCGTTGCCCTTGCCAAAGCGCCCAAAGGTGAAGTTTTGACCGGTGACGACGTATTGAGGTGCAACTTTCTCTTCCAAAAGCGTCAGAAAATCTTCCGGCGCGATTTTGGAAAATTCCTTGCTAAACGGCAGCTCAATCATCACCTCTATACCAAGTGATTCGACGATACTTCGGCGGAGTGCCCTGTTGCCAATCATTAACGGCATCTTTTCAGGACTCAACACAGACAGAGGGTGATTTGAGAAAGTCAAGACCATAGCAGTGCCTTTATTGTGTTTTGCCAATTCAACAGCGCGGCTGATTATAGAAGCATGGCCGACATGAACGCCGTCGAACATTCCCATTGCAACAGCAGGATTAGGATATTTCTTTGTCAATTCAGATAACTTTTTATATACTTCCATATGCTCACTTCAAACAATTTATTGAGTTTATTTTAGTACGCAATCATATTAATGTCAACCATTGACTTTGCCGCAATATTTTACTACAATATATCGCAAAGAATTTTAAGGACAGGTGTCATGAAGAGACAGAGATTTAGTATTAATGGAAACGTTTTAAACGTCGATATAGCGGACAACTTTTTTACTCGATTCCGTGGCTTAATGCTTCGTAAAAGACTTGCAAGCGGTCATGGTTTATTGATATCACCTTGTAGTAGTGTACATATGATGTTTATGAGATTTGCCATTGATGTCGTCTATCTGAGCAAAGGTTATCGTATATTGAAGATCGTTCGCAATCTTCGTCCTTGGATTGGCGTTTCGATGTGTTCTGGTGCTCATTCCGTGCTTGAACTCAACAGCGGAGAGAGTGAACGCTTAAATCTCAAAGTGAATCAAACTTTAAAATCATTATAAGTATTATTGTTGTCTGGTATGATGCAAAAAAGCAATCTCTTTTCTTTGGAGAGATTGCTCAAATTGAGTATAATTACTAACTTTATTTTTCAGTACCCATTAACTTTTCAAGAGTAATGTCATTATCTTTCTTACTATTTGCCGCTGCGACTTTTTCTTCTTTCTCGGCAGCGATCTCTTTGTCTGCCATTTTGGCGATCTTTTCTTCTTCTTCAGCAGGTGCTCCGATTGGGAACTCAACGACTTTAAGTGCCTTGAGAGTCTTCCAGGAACCTGGCTCAATGAGTTCAGAACTGCGCGGCTCGCTCTTATTAGCTGCTTTATACCATTTGCCAGCTTCGTCTTTAAAGTACATCTCAAACTCCAGAGTAAACTGATTATCGTTGACGTATTCAATCCTAAATTTACCTGCGCTGTAGTTAAGACCCTTCGCTTCATTTTCCTTGATGATCTTATCAAGATTTGGTGAGGCAACCTCAGCGATTTTATCTATCGTCATATCAGGCTTGATCAGGTCTTGGAAAAATTTCTTCACTGTCTCAATGATAGTCTCAAGAGCTTCGGTATTGAGCGCCATATATATCATCCTTCCTAAATATTGTCAATTAAATCTCCAGCTGCATTTCTTCTTTGTACCTTTCAGTGACATCAGTATCTTTCTCAGACAAGCCTTCTCTTGCCCACTCAGGCACCTCAGACTCATCAATCTCACGAGTTGTTGTCTGTTCATAGAACTTGCCATTCTCTTTGTAATAGAGTCTGTTGACAAGTCTCATAACGGACTCTGAAACGCTGGAAAACAGCTTGGAAACATAGTTCAAAATACCTGCATCTGCAAGAGCTTTTTTGACTTTTGGGAACAATTCATTGAGCCAGCCAACAACCTCTTCCCAATTTGCAAAGACGAAAAAACCGCCGATAATTGCGCCCAATCCCAACAAAACAGGAATCATTAAAATCACTTCTCCTTTTATCAATATTGGAAGAACCAACTTGCATTATAACGCAAATGTTAAATTAGTTCAATACATTTGAAAAATCTTTTAAACACTCTTTGTAAAAACTAAAACAGGAGATGCCACGATAGATATGACAGCTCCTGTTATTTTTATCTCTTTGAGTTGCAATCAGACTTCTGCAATCTGCTCTTGAGTTAGTGACTTAAGGCCTTTGGCAGACAGAAGTGATTCAGCCTTCTTCACATCAGTAACCTTAAAGATCATGTATGCCCTTTGCTTACCTGCGAAGGCGTACATATACTCAATGTTGACATCTGCTTCAGTGAAGGACTGTAAAATCTTATTAAGACTGCCTGCTTCGTCCGAGATGGCATAGACCAGAACAGGCGTAAACCTTGCGATAAAGTTCTCTTCCTTCAGAATGGTTGTTGCCTCATAAACGTCATTGACGAGCATTCTGACAATGCCGAAATCGTTGGTATCGGCAAGAGACAAAGCGCGAATGTTGATATTGTGATCGGAAAGCACTTTCGTCATATTATTCAAAGTGCCCGGCTTATTCTCCAGAAATACGGAAACTTGTTTAACACTCATATTAATACCACCTTAAATTTTGCGTTTGTCAATTACACGGACTGCCTTGCCTTCACTTCTTGCAATAGTTTTCGGAGCTACAAGCGTAACTTTAGCCTTAATGCCGAGCATGGACTTCAAGCCGTCCTCAAGAACCTTCTTGCGTGCCTGGATCTCACCGACGTTATCAGTGAACATATCCGGCGTCATCTCAACGTTAATGTCGAATGTATCGGTATTGTTGACGCGATCGACAATGATCTGATAGTTGGCAGCATAGCCATTGTTGAGCAGTACAGTCTCAATCTGACTTGGGAATACATTGACGCCGCGAATAATCAGCATATCATCACTGCGACCCTTTGGTTTACTCATTCTGACGTGAGTACGACCACAAGAACACTTTTCACGAGTGAGAGTACAAATGTCACGTGTACGATAGCGAAGGAGCGGGAAAGCCTCTTTATCAAGGCTGGTGAATACCAACTCACCCTGTGAACCTTCTGGCAAGACTTCGCCAGTATCAGGATTGATAATCTCAGCAATAAAGTGATCTTCATTAATGTGCATGCCGTGTTGCTCTGAGCACTCAAAAGACACACCAGGTCCGGAAATCTCAGTCAAACCGTAGATATCATAAGCCTTAATGCCAAGTACTTTCTCAATATCGCGGCGCATTTCCTCAGACCAAGCTTCAGCGCCGAAGATACCAGCCTTGAGAGGAATATCCTCCGGCTTGAGACCCATTTCCTTCATTGATTCACCCAAGTAAGCAGCGTAACTCGGCGTGCAGCAGAGAATAGTTGCAGACAAGTCCATAATGAACATGATTTGGCGCTCAGTATTGCCGGAACTTGCAGGGATCGTCAAACAGCCGACTTTATGAGAGCCGCCGTTGAGACCTGGACCACCGGTGAAGAGACCATAACCATAGGAGACTTGGCAAACGTCCTCATTGGTGCCACCTGCTGCAGTGATAGCGCGAGCGCAGCACTCTTCCCACATATCAATATCATTTTGAGTGTAGAAAGCAACAACACGCTTGCCAGTAGTACCGCTTGTGGATTGAATCCTCACACAGTCTTTGAGAGGAACCGCCAAGAGTCCATAAGGATAACACTCTTTGAGATCAGCTTTCGAGAGGAATGGCAATTTGTGGAGATCATCGACGGACTTAATATCATCAGGCGTCAGACCTCTCTCTTCCATCTTCTTGCGATAGTAGGGTACATTGTCCCAAACGTGCTTGACTTGCTTGGGGAGCTTCTCATTTTGAATCGCCTTTATCTTCTCAATCGGCGCACATTCAATCTCCTGCTGAAAGTATCTTTCCATAAAACAGCCTCACTTCTTTGTAATTGAATTGTTAATCATACAAGTATTATATGTTATTTCTGAGCAAGTTTCAAGAGAATTTTAATCAATTTGACAAATAGATCAATTCGTTATATTTCTTGTCAATTTGTGATTGTCTAGCTTCGTCTTCAGTTTGTGCAGAGAGTGCCAATTCAACCACTTTGCCTTCACTGCGGAGTCTTTGAGCACCTTCAATGGCCTTGTCGACATTTGCCACGTCATATCCGATGTATACATCACGCGCCCTATAGTCCTCATGAAAGCCTTGACGCTTCAAAGAGAGCATGAGACGCTCAATGCCGAGGGCAAAACCCGTCGCAGGGCAGGCCAGTCCGAAATCCTTGAGCATATGATCGTATCTGCCGCCGCCGGCAATAGGATAACCAAGACCAGGTGCATAGGCTTCAAAGACCATGCCGGTATAGTAGCTGAAGTCACGAATTAGACCAAGGTCGAAAACCACCTTATCGGCGACATCATAAACTTCAAGCAATCTGTAAATCTCCGAGAGATTGTCAAGAGCGCGGCGACTTCTTTCATTCAGTGCAAATGTGTGAGCGCGGTCAATGATATCCTTGCCACCGTGGAGATATGGTATATTCTTCAGTGATTCTGCTGCAGCTTTCGATAGGGAAAGTTCCTCTACCTTCTTCTCAAGTGCTACTATATCGTGGCCTTCAATAGCGGACTTTAAATAATCTTTCGTTTCAAGATCGAGGGCGTTCTGTTCCATTATTCCGCTGGCGAACTCAACTTGACCAAGACATAGTTCAAAGTCACTCAATCCGGCGGATTTGAGACATTCAACGGCGAGAGCTATTATCTCCGCGTCCGCACAGGCTGAAGCCGACCCAAGTAGCTCTACGCCCGCCTGGTAGAACTCACATTGCCGGCCTGGTAAAGTTTGCTCATATCGAAAGACATTTGTATTGTATGATAACTTCAGCGGCATTGGTGAATCTTTCATTCGGCTTGAGACCAAACGTGCAATCGGCGTCGTCATCTCGTGGTGAAGTGCCAGTGTGCGGTTGCTGCGATCAAACATCTTGAACATATGTGGCTCAAGTGTCCGCGAAGTGCCTGTCATCAGCGTTTCGAGATATTCAATCGTCGGTGTTACCACTTCTTCGTAGCCGTGACCTCGAAAGAGTTCAAATATCTTCTGTTCGATTGATCGCTTGACAGCAGCTTCCTTTGGTAAAAGGTCTTGCGTTCCATAGGGTATTTCCAATATTTGTTTTGACATTAATTAATCACCTACAATAATTTAATCATGACTTAAGTAAAAGCCGCCGTTGATGAGATTCACCGCGGCAAGGAAAGTTATATGAGCAAACTTCTTAATCAGTGCTGAGGAGAAGTCTTCAATATGTGTTTGATTTGTATCTTCAGCGAATATGACACCTATCACCGTGCCGGTGTGTGCATTGGTTACTCCCAATGCTCCCATTGACTTTGCGAAAAGTATAATATCTTCGAGGTATGGCTTACGAAGAATTGTTTGATTTGCCAACGCTGATAAAGTTGTCATGTCAAAATCGAATATACTTGGCAGCTTGGTGAGATTGAGATTGCTCTGCCGTTTGAAGTCAAGTGTATCAACTTTACCACCAAAGTCAAAGATTGCGATCTTATATTCAGAGCGAAGATTAATGTTGCTGAGGAGTTGTCCTGTGAGTGGGTTCATGGCAACTATTCCTCCATAAAACACGCCGTCGGTAGGCTCAATCGAGACGGCGAGAGTTGCGATCTCTTCTGCAGTGAGATCAGTACCCAAGGCTAATGCTGCTGCTTTACCGATTGCCGCAATATCTGCGCTTGAAGATGCCATACCCTTACCTATAGGCAATTCCGATTCCAGAACGATTCCAAAATCAAAGGTGCTGCAGCCAAGGTATTCCAACACCTTTGCCAACATTGTCGTTGCCTTCCAACTAAGCCCTATATGTTCAGTAAATTCGTCAGAGATAGTGACAGCAGTGAAAAGATTCACAGGACACGTTATCAGAAATGGCTTACCATTGAGTGTTCCCTGAACGAGTTCACCACAGGAACCTGGTACTTTGACTGTAAATCTCACCTAACTTTCACTGCCTCACTTGCCTGCGACAAAGCCAACTACCTTGTCAATCGCAATATTCTGTTGCTCACTGTTGCTGAGATTTTTGACGGTAACAGTGTTGTTATTGACTTCGTCTTCACCGATAATAAGCGCAAACTTGGCATTAGATTTGCCTGCCTGCTTCATTTGAGCTTTCATACTGCGCTTGGCGAAGTCCATTGAAGCTATCAATCCTGCACGTCTGAGTTTGATGAGCAGCTCAAATGCTAGAGTTTCAGCTTCATCACCGACTGCAACGAGGAAGGCGTCCGACTTCTTCTCAACATTTGGGAGAAGTCCCTGCATCTCGAGTGCATTTAAAATCCGCTCAATGCCAGCAGCAAAGCCGACCGCCGGTGTTGGACTTCCACCGATCTCCTCAATAAGACCGTCATAGCGACCTCCACCTGCAACCGCCGACTGAGCACCAAGTGGCGGATATTGAATCTCAAAGGCAGTCTTGGTGTAGTAGTCCAGCCCACGAACAAGGCGATCATCAATGGTGAAATCAACCTCTGCTGCCTTGAGGAGCTTCTGAACGCTATCGAAGTGCTCACGACATTCGTCGCAGAGACAGTCCTTAATCTTCGGTGCGTCCTGCATGAAGTCCTTGTCGTGGTCAGTCTTGCAGTCCAAGATTCTCATCGGGTTCTTGTCGAAGCGTGTCTGACAGTCATGACATAACTCGTCGAGTTTGTCGCTGAAGAAGTGCTGCAACTTTTGACGATATACAGGGCGGCACTTCGGACAGCCGACAGTATTGATTTTAAGCTTGAGATTGTTGAGACCAAGTGACTTGAGAAAATCCACAGCCAGAAGAATAACTTCAGCGTCAACGGCAGGATTCTTCTCACCCAGTGCTTCAATGCCGAATTGGTGAAACTCTCTCAATCTGCCTGCCTGCGGTCTGTCATAGCGGAACATAGAGCCGATATAGAAGAGCTTGACGAGAGATTTGTCAGCAAAGAGTTTGTTTTGTAGGTAGGCACGAACAGCAGAGGCAGTATTCTCAGGGCGAAGGGTGATTGAGCGACCACCGCGGTCTTCAAAGGTGTACATCTCCTTGTCAACCACATCAGTGCCCTCGCCAATGCCACGTTGGAATAGTTCAGTATGCTCAAATATCGGTGTTCTGATCTCTTCATAGCCGTAACGCCTGCAAATATCGCGGATATTATTCTCAATAAATTGCCAGCTTGCAATCTGTTCAGGCAAGATATCTTTTGTACCTCTTGGGGCGTTGATATTCAATGGTAATCATCTCCATTTGATTAAACTATTACTTGTAAGTTTTGAATACTCATATCTTCAGGACCAGTGATTTGGCAGCCTTTCTTCTTGGCGTAGTGAATGTAGCCGATGATCTCTTTAGTGATCTTCTCACCGGGCGCGATAATCGGAATACCCGGCGGATAGCACATCAAGAACTCCGCCGAAGTTTCGCCAATAGTCTCATCAATCGGAAGCGCTCTTTTGTCAGCGTAGAAGGCTTCTTTTGGAGTGCAAACGACGATAGGATCAATGTATTCTGTCTTGAGCATCTTGGAAGAGTCTTTTCGATAGATGCGTTTAATTTCCGCCAATGCCGCCACTAAGCGCTCAATATCCTTCTGTCTATCACCGACCGACACATAAGCCAAAATATTGGCAATGTCACCAAACTCAGCTTGAATGTCGTATTCATCACGAAGTAAATCGTAAACCTCAATTCCGGCAAGCCCGATAGGTCTCGTAAAGACTGAAAGCTTGGTAATGTCGAAGTCATTGACAGCCTCACCGTCAATCATCTCACTGCCATAGGCATAGTAACCGCCGATTGAATTGATCTCGTCGCGGGCGTATTCAACGAGATCAATAACCTTATCGAATATTTCCGCGCCGTGAAGAGCTAAATTGCGACGCGATATGTCAAGACTGGACATCAACAAGTATGAGGCGCTGGTGGATTGGGTGATATTGATGATCTTGTGGACGTAGCCGACATTGACATCAGCACCACAGAGGAGCAGTGAAGATTGAGTGAGAGAGCCGCCTGATTTGTGCATAGACACCGCCGCCATATCCGCACCAACGTGCATAGCAGCCTTGGGCAGTCTATCGTTGAAGTAGAAGTGAGTGCCGTGTGCCTCGTCCGCTAAGAGCTTCATTCCGTTGGCGTGAGCGAGTTTAGTGAGTGCCTCAATATCAGAGCAAATGCCGTAGTAGGTCGGATTGTTGACGAGGATCGCCTTCGCTTCCGGATTGTCTTTGATTGCCTGTTCGACTTCGCTGAGTCTCATTCCAAGTGAGATACCAAGGCGATTGTCAACTTGCGGGTTGATGTAGACGGGCTTGGCGTCACAGAGAATGAGGGCGTTAATGGCACTGCGGTGGACATTGCGCGGCATAATAATCTTGTCACCTGGCTTAAGTGTTGACAGAATCATTGCCTGTACTGCTGAGGTTGTCCCACCGACCATGAAGAACGCTGCCGCCGCCTTGAAGGCCTCAGCCGCCAACTTCTCCGCGTCGCGTATCACTGAGATCGGATGGCAGAGATTGTCAAGCATCTTCATTGAGTTTACATCAACATCAAGGCACTGTTGTCCTAAAAAGTCCGTCAGCTCACGATTGCCTCTGCCACGTTTGTGTCCTGGAACATCGAATGGCACCAATCGCGCCGCCTTCATATGTTCCAAAGCCTCAAGCAGCGGCGCCCTGTCCTGCGTCAAGTATAATGATTTCAATTCACGTATCACCGTCCAATCAGATTAGCTTTAACTTCTTGAAGGCGTTGTATATACCATCGTCCATCACATTGTCAGTCACGAATGTCGCGGCGGCCTTTGCATCATCGCCGCCGTCACCAACGCAAACACTCACCGCGCAGTATTCAAACATGTCAATATCCCATTTGGAATCACCGAAAGCAATAGTATCTGCCTTATCTGCTTTCAAGTGTTCCATTAAATCAGCAATACCACGCGACTTTGACAGACCTTTGACGCCGAAATCGCCGAAGAGTGCCGTATCGCCCTTGCCGCCCCAAGTGCCAACCTTTAAATCGGTGAACTCGTCTTTGGCAGTGAGATAGTCATCATAGGTGTTGAGTATAAAGCTGATTTTGTTGAGATCGTCGCGATACAACTCACCGTCGAAGATCATCTCAGGGAAGAGCCTGCGGACAGTCATATTCTCAGCGCTTTCTTTACCCTTGTAGGCGGCATACTTCTTGATGACAGGATCTCCGGCTTCCTCGAAGTGCTCACTGGCAAAGAGTCCGTTGTTGCTTTCGAGGTAAAATTCAAGACCGCGGTTGTGCAACCAATCAACAATCCTCTTGCACTGCTCCAAAGTGATAAGACGGTGAACGACGACTTCGCCGTTGTCCTCAACATAAGCGCCATTGCCGCCAATAAGACCATCGACACCAATAGCCCAAATCTCTGGATAAATCTCCGCTTTGGAGCGGCCGGTGCAAAGATAGACCTTGTGACCATTTTTCCGCGCTTTGCGAATTGCTTCAACGGCAGACTGCGGCAGTTTATTCTCATAATCAACAAGAGTGCCGTCAACATCTATAAATATAACCTTACTCATTATACAACCTCCAATCATCTCTTCAAATAGACTATTCAACTATCTCTTCAAACAATTCTTCAATCAACCAAATTTTCTCATATTATAAATAATTTTTGTCAAATTAAGACAACAAACTTTGAATTTTACCTTATTATAAATTGGAATAATTGCTTCACCTCGTACAAGAAACCTCAAAATCTTATATGCAATTTTACAACATTTTGAGAAATTTACAAGCTCCTAAACTCATTTTTAAAGGACTTCTGATAATTAAGACGAATTAACTATACTTAGTAAATCAATTTGAAATATATTTGTAACGACGTGAATGTGAGGATTACAATGGAGATTTTATCCGAAGATACAACTGGCTTTGTAATGTTGTCTGACGTTGTGCCGGATATTATACAAGATATTAGATATTACTCAACCTTCAACTTTGTCGGTAACAGAATTGACGGCTACAAACAGCCTTGTGCATTGGTGACTATTGAAGCCGCTGAAGCTCTCAATAAAGTTTCGGACGAGCTGAAGAAGTTCGGCTATCGTCTCAAGATTTATGACGCCTACCGTCCGCAGAAGGCTGTTGATAACTTTGTCAGGTGGGCTGGAGACCTCAATGACACTCGAATGAAGGAATATTTCTATCCGAATGTTGACAAGGCTGATCTGTTTGATGAAGGCTATCTCGGCACAAGGTCGGGTCATAGCCGTGGATCAACAGTTGATGTAACACTCTGCGACTTCAATACCGGCAAAGAAGTAGATATGGGCGGCACTTTCGATTATTTTGGTGAGCTGTCTCATTCGGATTACAAAGGCGGATTGACTGTGCAGCAGATCAATAATCGCCAATTCTTGCGTGACGTGATGATGAATCATAACTTCAAGCCGCTTTCAACTGAGTGGTGGCACTTCACGCTCAAAGATGAGCCATATCCTAATACTTACTTTACTTTTGATAACGATGTTTTATATTAAAAGAATTGATAACGACATCTTTGCGAGAATCAAAGGCAAATCCTATAAGGACGGCTGCACTGTTCCGCTTGAGGATTTGAGATATTTGCATATTCTTCACAAAGATTTAGAGAGACAAACCCACGAAGGCGAATTGATTTGCAATGTCAATATCGCTGCAGACTTGCTGGATATTTTCCAAAGACTATACGAAGCCGCTTATCCGATTGAACGAGTTCGCTTGATTGACGAATACGGAGCAGATGACGAAACTTCAATGCTCGCCAATAACTCTTCCTGCTTCAACTTTCGTCTGATTTCACATACAACTAATGTCTCCAAGCATGGACTGGGTCTGGCGGTGGATATAAATCCACTTTATAACCCATATATCAAGGAAGTTGACGGCAAGAGAGTTCTTGAACCGGCAACCGCTGAAGAATATATTGACAGAAGCAAAGACTTTCCATACAAGATTGAGGAAAGCGATCTTTGTTGCAAACTTTTCGCTGAACACGGTTTCGAGTGGGGCGGCAACTGTTGGGATAATCGCAAGGATTATCAACACTTCGCTATTCCAGACGAGATTGTGGCGAGACTTTATAAATCTAATATATGAGGTGCATTATGGTCGATTTAAATAATCTACTGGTATGTCGTAACTTATTAAAGTACAAAGAAGAACTGACTTCCAATTCAATGGAGTCAACTTCAAAGATGATAGCAAAGGCAGAAGAATTAGGCTTGTCTGGCAATGTTATTTGTGAATACTTGTTGTATTTGCTTACTCACGAGCCAAACTTGGTATCTGCTACTGTTGAGCTCAACGGCGGCAAAATCGGTGCAAGTCTTAAGGACTTCTTCATCACGGATATTATCAACCTTTGGTCACTCTTCAATGACGAATCAAACTCTGTTCTTGTCGGATACAAACCAACTAAACCGATTAATCATACACGACTTAAATTGTCTGCTGATCCAACAAGTATGGCTGATTCGTTGATAGATTATTACAGGCGATATGGCTGTGGTGAGATTGCCGATTATTGTGCTTTCCGCTGGAGTGGCAAGCTCATTGGAATCAAGCATTTTGAGGATATTCACCTCAGCGACTTGATAGGTTACGATCATCAGAAGTTGCAGTTGACAGGCAATACCGAAGCCTTTGTCGAGGGCAAACCCGCTAATAATGTACTTCTGGTTGGAGCAAGAGGCACCGGCAAATCCTCAAGTGTCAAGGCGCTTGCCAACGAATATTTTAGTAAGGGCTTGAGACTCCTTCAAATCACCAAACCGCAGCTTAAAAATCTGCCGGAGATTATGGAAACTTTACGGAGCTACGCCAGCAAGCGCTTTGTTATCTTTCTTGACGATCTTTCGTTTGAGGAATCTGATCCAGAGTATAAATATCTTAAATCTGCTATTGAGGGCGGTGTCGAAGCTCGCCCCGATAACGTCCTCATTTATGCCACTTCCAATCGTCGTCACTTGATTCGTGAAACTTGGCGCGACCGCGTCGATGGTCAAGACGAATTGTATCGTGATGATAGCATCAATGAGACTATTTCGCTTTCTGACAGATTCGGTCTGATTATTTACTACTATTCACCAAGTCAAGCGGAATACCTTGAGATTATCCGCCACATGCTCAAGAAGCAGAATATTGAACTTGATGATGAGCAACTCAGAGTTGAGGGCTTGCGCTGGGAGATGACACACTCCGGACGCAACGGTCGAACAGCGCAGCAATTTGTAACCAACTATCTTGGACAACGCATCAGTTAGCCTTCTTAAATTGATCCATGAAGTTCGCAAGTGCTTCTGCACCTTCAATCGGCATAGCGTTGTAGATTGAAGCTCTCATGCCGCCAACGCTTCTATGACCTTTGACGCCAGAGAGATTGTGTTCAAGCGCTTCAACGACAAACTTCTTCTCAAGTTCCTCATTCGGCAGACGGAAAGTCACATTCATGAATGAGCGGCTGTCTTTGTCAGCGTGTCCGCGATAGAAGCCATCAGAGTTGTCAATGGCATCATAGAGTAACTTTGCTTTCTTGGCATTGCGTTCAGCCATTGCCGTCAAACCGCCTTGAGATTTAACCCACTTTGCCACTTTACCGACCATGTAAATGCAAAATTCTGGTGGCGTGTTGTAGAGCGAATCTTTCTTAAAGAAGGTGTCATAACGCAGCATTGTCGGCAAAGTCTCGCGGCTCTTCTCAATGAGCGACTTCTTCGCAACAACGAGAACGACGCCCGCAGGTCCAAGGTTCTTTTGAACACCGGCGTAGATAAAGTCGAACTTGCTGAAATCCCAAGGACGAGAGAGCATATCACTGGACATATCAGCAAAGAGTGGCACGCCGTTGGTATCAGGAATGTAGTGGAACTCTGTGCCATAGATGGTGTTGTTGTTACAGATATGCAAGTAGGCAGCATTAGGATTGATCTTCAGCTCATTTTGCTGAGGAACATGGTGAAATCCAGTTTCTTTGCTTGAAGCAGCAACTTCACCAACACCCAAAGTGACTGCCTCTTTGTAGGCATTGCTGGAAAAGGTGCCACTGAGAATGTAATTGCCCTTGTGCTCAGGTGAGGCGAAGTTCATTGGGATCATTGCAAATTGCAACGAAGCACCACCTTGAATAAAGAGTACCTCATAATCATTGCCAAGGTTCATAAGCTCCAAGATGTCTGCTTTGGCTTGTGCATGAACTTCCTCATAAGGTTTGGAGCGATGACTGATCTCAATTATAGACATTCCGCTGTTGTTGAAGTTCAAGAACTCCGCCTGGGCTTCCTTGAGAACTTCCAACGGCAGATTTGCAGGACCTGGGTTAAAGTTATAAACGCGATTAGTTTCTAAATTACTCATTATAAATACCTCTCTTTGCTTGAATTGCTGATATTATATCACAGATTAATTAAATACAGCAAGTATGATTTATATCACAAATTGTTCAATAGTGGCAAGTATGATATAATATTCCCATATAACTGATGATTAATTCAAAATGTTAGGTGATATTCATGAAGAAAACTTGTCCAATTTGTCCTCACCACTGCACTCTGGCAGATGGTGAGATTGGAAGATGCCGCGCAAGAATGAATACCGGTGAAGAGATCATTGATTTAAATTATGGTCGTCTGACCTCAATCGCCCTTGATCCAATCGAGAAGAAACCGCTCTATAAATTTTATCCTGGCAGTTGGATTCTCTCCGTTGGCAGTTTTGGCTGTAACTTAAATTGCCCGTTTTGTCAGAACTATTCTATCTCAATGGCTGATTCCACCTTTGAGACTCAAAACACCACGCCGGAATACTTAGCACAGTTGGCTTTGGAACTTTCGCATAAAGAACGCGGTAATATCGGCATTGCCTTCACCTATAATGAGCCATTTATAAGTTATGAATTTGTTAGAGATACTTCCAAATACCTTCACCAAGTTGGACTCAAGAGTGTGCTTGTGACAAATGGTACCGTTGCCGAGAAGCCGCTTCGTGAGCTTCTTCCTTTAATAGATGCAATGAATATTGATCTAAAGGCTTTTAACTCTGGCTTCTATGAGTGGATCAGCGGAGACTTTGAGACCGTCAAGAAAACGATCAAGATTGCTGCGGAAAGTTGCCATGTTGAGATAACGACTCTAATCATTCCTGGAGCAAATGACAGCGTTGAAGATATGACGGCTGAAGCTGAGTGGCTGTCTTCGATCTCGCCGGACATACCTCTTCATATCAGTCGATTCTTTCCGCGCTATCGCGTGACCGATCGACCGCCAACGCTCGTAGAAACAGTATATAATCTTGTAAATATCGCAAAAAAATATCTGCACAATGTCTATGCAGGAAATTGTTAAATGTATAAGGAGGCTTTTAAATGGATTCCAATAAAAAGACCAAGTTTTCATTTGAGGTATTCCCACCGCGTAAAGATATGCCCGTCGACGTTATCTACAACACGCTGGATCAACTCTCTGACCTTAATCCAGACTTTATCAGTGTCACTTGCGGCGCCGGTGGAAGCAGTGCCAATGCTAGTGACAGAATGTTGGCCATTGCTGATGCCATCAAGAATAAATATCACAAGGTAAGTGTTGCTCACATGCCTTGTCTCAACATCAGCAAAGATGAGGCAGTAGACATTCTCAATAAGTTGGATAACCTTGGTGTACATAACATCTTAGCTCTGCGCGGTGACAGAGTGCCGAACGTCGAGCCTAAAGAAGACTTTCCTCATGCTGTTGACTTGATTAAATTCATTCGCCAAGAGACAGGTTCAAAGTTTAAAATCTATGCTGCCTGTTATCCAGAAGGTCACACCGAAGCATCTGATCTGGACACAGATTTAAACTACCTCAAAGAGAAGGTTGAGACAGGCGTCGACGGTTTGATATCTCAGCTCTTTTTTGACAACGACAGTTACTACTACTTCTTGGAGAAAGTACGTCGCCTTGGCATAAATCTTTCCATTGAAGCCGGTATCATGCCGGTGACAAATAAAAAGCAGATTGAGCGCATGGTAAACCTCTGCGGTGCCAATCTGCCGATTAAATTTAGATATATTCTCGATAAATACGGAGATGATTCCGAAGCACTGAGAGAAGCCGGCATTGTATATGCTCTTAACCAGATTGTAGACCTGCTGGCTCACGGCGTCGATGGTATACATCTCTATGTTATGAATAATGTCTACGTTGCCCGAAGGATCAGCGAAGCAATTTGCAAACTGCTTTGACAATCAACCACTAGTCACTTTATTGAACCAGTTGTAATGAAATCGTCACCCGCAACAATACCTTTAATTGAAAGATAGACATATCAATTTTCCTCTCTCAATCTTATTGTAATAATTTTAAACTATTTTGCAAAATATTACAAGATGTGTTTGTGAGCAGGAATTTCTTTATTTTACAAAGAATATTAATAACAACAAATAGGAAAGGTTGTGATTGCTATGTTCGGAAATATTGATGATATGCTTAGATTGAATGATATCTGCCAAGAAAGTATCTCAATGGAACGAAAGAGAATGACAGAAGAGCTTATCAACAGACGTAAGTTCTCCAGTGAAGAGATCATGGGAATCATTGAACTTTCCATTGATGATATCAAAGAACTCGCAAGGAAGAAAACCAGTTAATAGGGTTGATCTAACTAATGAAGAATATATTTATATTTGCGCCAGTAATCGCCTTCTTCACATTCTTTATGATTTACATTGCTGAAGCTACTGATGTATTGCTATTAAATGAGATGCGCCTGGAGACCTCATTTAAATCTGAAGGCGATCAATTAGTGTTGACATGGAAGCCGCTGTTTTATCCCTGCAAGTACAGAGTCGAGACAGTTTCCAGAAGCACGGGTGCCATTCCAAATTCTCCCGAATATCACAAATTTATAGACGAAGCGGCAGTGGAAAACTCATATATAGTGCCGAGCGGCGCAATTCCTATGTATTATTTAATCAGTGCATATGGGATCACCGGAAAAGTCTATGAGTCGCCGGCCGTTGTTGCCAATCCCAACTATCCTGAGCCACCTAAACCTGTACCAATTTATCACTACAATATTGACAATCCAGCAAGTCTTATGCCTTTCTTGGTATGGCACAGCGTTCCCGAAGCAGTTTGTTATGAGGTTGAGCTACTATCAGCACCACCGGAGATCGAAGGTGGAATATCACTTTCAAAGATGTTTCACCTAGAAAGTACTCAGCAAATCTTCACTAATGGCTGGCAGGCAGACTTGAGACCATATCAAAATCAAATATCCATCTATTGGCGGGCGCGAGCACTTGGTTTTCATCATGAGCCTATTGGTGAATTCTGCAAGGCGGAGCCGATTATCATAGATGTGAATAAGCCAATACCAGATTGCCCGCTAATAAATGACTTCGACAAAATGCCTAACTTCAGAGAGCCACTTTATCCTGTTTATGATTGGATTCCGCTCCATGCCAAAGCGGCAAGGTATGAAGTGGAACTTCTCGATCATAAACCACCGATTGAGAATGATACAGAGCCTTCGCCAGACAGTTTGTGGAGACAGTCAACGGTTGATACTGCTAGTTGTTATGACGAATACGGTCGGCCCTTTGCCGGAGACTATTATTGGAGAGTTAGGGCGCTTGATGCCAAGGGCAAGCCAATCGGTACTTGGTCTAATTCTTCCAAATTTACGGTCGATGCCTATGAGAATGGTGTTGAGGTCGCGGTATTCGGTGACAGTATATCTCACGGCGGCGGTGCAGTCTCATACTCACCTTATGCACTGGAGTATAGCTACTTAACTTATCTGGACTTCCCAGCAGTCAATCTTTCACGAAGTGGTGACACCTCTCACACGACATTGGAAAGATTTGACAATGACGTTTTGCACTACAGGCCAAAGAATCTAATCATAATGACCGGCACCAACTCACTCAGAGCGCCGACTATCTCTGCTGATTCGGTTGTTGACGATTTGGAAGAGATTCGTCGAAAATGTGTAAAAAATGACATAAGGCCGATATTTCTGACTCTAATGCCGCTCAACCCTGTAAATATTAAAAATTCTTTCCACACTGACACCGATCCGAAATGGCATGAGAAACTCGACAAGATAAATGACTACATTCGTAAGCAGCAATATTACATTGACCTTGAGCCTTACTTCTACGACATGTACAATACCAAGTTGGACGACCGTCTCAGTGTTGATGGTATCCACCCTGACATTCGCGGTAAGAAGATGATGGCAGAGATTATCAATCAGCGCCAAGATTTGTTTATAAAATAAAAGACCTCCCGCTGTGGATTGAATACAGTAGGAGGTTTTAATTTATTTCTTCTTTAAGGATAGCTTTGGTTCGGTTGGCGACTTTTCATTCACTTTGACTTCAAGAGCAGAACTTCTCATTGATTCGGCTGAGATTGCCGCCTTTGCTGACTCAAGCTGCTTCTCAAGATCGCGTACTCTCTCTTCAAGGCGTTGAATCTGCCGAGATACTACTTCTATCATCTCACGCTCAGGATCAGGCAAGATGTCATGGTCAAGATCAACGTCAATCTCGTCGCAAATCTCATTGTGAATGTCGGGATTATTGATGTCATAACCTCTTGAAGCGCAATATTCAAGCCAAGCCTGTTTAAATTCCTCTTCGTTGTGAACTCGTTTGCCGTGAAGGACAACTATCCGACCGGGAATGCCAACAACAGTCGCGTAGGGCGGTACTTCTTTGAGGACGACGGAACCTGCACCGATTTTGGCATGATCGCCAACTTTGAATGATCCCAACACCTTGGCACCGCTGGCAACAACGACATTGTTGCCGATAGTAGGGTGGCGCTTGCCTTTCTCCTTACCAGTGCCGCCGAGAGTGACACCTTGATAAAGGGTAACATTCTTGCCGATCTCTGCCGTCTCACCAATGACAATTCCTGTTCCGTGGTCGATAAAGAGACCGTCGCCAATAGTTGCTCCAGGGTGAATCTCAATTCCCGTTAAGAACCTACCAAGATTAGAAATTAATCGAGCACTGACAATCCAACCACGTTTAAAGAGTGAATGAGAAATCCTGTGCAGCCAAATTGCATGCAATCCCGAATAACAGAATAAGACTTCCAGCACACTTTTAGCGGCAGGATCACGCTCAAAAATGACTCTTATGTCTTTTCTGATTCGTGAGAAGAACTTCAACCTTGTCACTCCAAACTAATTAATTGATCTTTTAGTTAGACGAAATATGTAAATTTTCACTAAGTCACTAAGTACAACGAAGACTGGAGACATTCCTAACCTAAAATTATCTTTCAAGACCAACAACGGCATAAGCTGCAATGCCCTGCTCGCTGCCTGTGACACCAAGGCCTTCTTCAGTGGTTGCCTTGATACTCACAAGGTCAAAATCAATGCCAAGAATCTCGGCAATGCGTTCACGCATTTGTGTGATATATGGTGCCATCTTCGGCTGTTGAGCAACTATGACGGAATCAATATTGCTGATTCTGTAGCTTTGCTTGTCGAGCATGATTTTAACGTACTCAAGAAGTTGTCCGCTGTCGATGTTCTTTAACTTCGTATCAGTGTCTGGAAAGTGCTGACCAATGTCTCCAAGAGCTGCAGCACCAAGCATTGCGTCCATTATCGCGTGGATCAAAACGTCGGCGTCGGAATGACCTTCCAATCCAAGCGGATAATCAATCTCAACATTGCCAAGTATTAACTTTCTCCTAGTTGTAAATTTGTGGACATCATAACCAATTCCAAATCTTACCATTTAATGATCGCTCCTCAAAAACGCCTTTGCAATCAGAATATCTTCAGGCGTCGTTATTTTGATATTTTTATAGTCACTTTTTACAATCTTAACCTTATAGCCAAGCCGCTCAACCAAACTCGAATCGTCAGTGCCGAGGAAGTTGTCGCGTTCTGCCTGCTCATAAGCCTTCAATATAATGTCACGTCTGAAGCCTTGAGGTGTCTGCACGGAGACGAGTTTAGACCTTGGCGGTGTATCGACGACAAATCCGTCATCATCAATAACTTTAATTGTATTCTTCTCTGGCATTGCAGCAATGGCACCGCCATAAGTTCTCGCCGTTTCGACAACTTCTTCAACGGTATTGAGACTAACCAATGGGCGTGCTGCATCGTGAACTAAGACGACATCACAATCATCAGAAACGACTTTGAGTGCATTGGCAATAGAGTACTGGCGCTCCGATCCGCCGACAACCACTTGAAACGGCTTTAAGCCTTCAGCACAGTTGAGCATTTCTTCAACGAGTTCAACTTCGTCAATAGCAGCAGCAATTATCAGTTTGTCGATCATGTCTGATCTTGAAAATTTTAGTAGAGTATGGACTAATATCGGCTGCCCGTCAAGCTCCAGGAAGTTCTTGTTAATTGATGAGTGCATGCGTCGACTTTGGCCTGCCGCCGGAAATATTGCTGTAGCCATTAAATCAAACCCTGCTCAATCAGCTTATTGATTCCTACAATGACACCATGTTCAGCGTTACTGACAGTTTCGTACTTCGCAAGCTGCTTGAGGTCTGGGTGAGCATTGGCCATTGCAAAGCTGTGAGTCACTGCCTGCAACATTTGAACATCATTGAGGTAGTCACCGAAGGCAGCGCACTCATCAGGCGTGATTCCTAAAATTTTTTGCACATTCTGAACGGCGACACCTTTGCTAATGCTCATATTTATGACATCAGTCCAAAAGTCACTTGCCAAAACAACCTGCATAAAACTGCCAAACTTTTCGTTGATGGCAGGATAAATACTCTCTTCTGATTTTCCAACCATGTTAAAGAATGACATCTTAATAGGCTCATCATCAATATTTGCAAAACTTTTGACTACCTCATACTTGGAGATGTACTTATTTATTTCTTCAATGTATTCCGGCTTGTTATCAGATTCAAGGATATAGGAATGTTTTTTGCCGCAGTAGACTCGTAAAATATTATCAAATTTATCACCGATCTTTATAATTTCAAGCGCAGTCTTACGATCCATTGGACTGGAAAACAGCTCTTTATCCTTATACATCGCCAAAGTCCCGTTCTCTGCAATGAATAGGAAATTGTCTTTATACTTGTTAAAGGTCTTGAGGAGAGAGAAGTATTGGCGTCCGCTTGACGGAGCAAATATTACTCCACGCTCTTTGAGCTTGGCAATCGTATCATCAAACTCTTGCGGTAGTTGACCATTCTCGTCAAGAAGAGTACCGTCCATATCGGAGAAGATAATCTTTATCATTGTGTCACCTTCCTGATTTTTTAGTTGTTTGACGCCTTTTTTAGTTGGTCGTGATTCTCCACTTAGTTCAATCACTAGATACAATGAAGTAATAGGCATTTACAACCAAATAGTAAATCTGTTACATTATATCAGATATATATTCAAGTTACAACACATTAATTGAGAATAAGGAAATTTAACCAAATTAATCCTTTTATAGTTTATAGTTCTCGAATATAATCTGTCGTGTTATTCACATTCTTGTTTGAATCAGACTGCTCTTCAAAATTCCTATCGTAGAGTAGAGCGGCAATCATAATAACCAGGAATGAGCCGCCGTTATGGACTAGGGCACCAGTGACAGGCGTCAGAAGGCCTTCAAGCGACATGATTATAGCAATGAAGTTAATCAACAATGAAAGGCTGATACCAAACTTAATGGTCTTGATTGTGGCATTGGCAAGACGTTTGAGATATGGAATTTTCGATATATCGTCGTTCATTAAGGCAATATCCGCGGCGTCGATTGCAATGTCACTGCCCATAGAACCCATTGCAATTCCGACATCGGCTGTCTTGAGCGCGGGTGCGTCATTGACACCATCACCGATCATGCAGACGGTGTGTCCTTGTTGTTGCAGTTCAAAAATGCTGTTGACTTTATCTTCCGGCAGCAATTCAGCTTTGATATTATCAATGCCAGCTCGACTTGCAAAGTACTTTGCCGTCTGTTGGTTGTCACCCGTCAAGAGGACCGCTTGAGTCTTCATATCTTTGAGACTTGTCATCATAGACTTTGAAGCAGGTCTGATAACATCAGAGAGGGCAATAATGCCGACATGCTTACCATCGACAGCAGTCAAGACGGAGACTTTGCCCTGATTCCTCAGTTCTTCGATAGTTTCTTTAGATTTTGAGTTAATACTTACACCATTCTCAAGAAGATACTTCTCGCTACCGCAGAACACCTCTCTACCTTCGACGACAGCTTTGATACCTTTGCCAGATTGCATGAGGAAGCTTCCAACTTCGATTAAACTGACTGCAGACTTAGTGGCACGATTAGTTATCGCTTTGCCAAGAGGGTGCTCACTCCTTGACTCCGCGGAAGCTGTTAATTTCAGTAAATCTTCGTTGTTAAGGTCTGAAGTGGCAATCACATCGGTAACGTCCAACTTGCCAAATGTCAACGTGCCAGTTTTGTCGAAGGCAACGATATCAGTTTTGCCCATCTTCTCCAGTGCTTCGCCGGATTTTATGATAATGCCGTGTTTAGTCGCTTGACCGATAGCTGCCATGATTGCAGTCGGCGTTGCAAGCACCAAAGCACAAGGACAGAACACTATTAAGACCGTTACAGCGCGAATTATATCGCCAGTCACAAAGTAGGCAACAATCGCAATTATCATCGCCAAAGGTACTAAGTAACTTGCCCACTTATCGGCAATACGCTGCATTGGCGCCTTCTTGCTTTCAGCGTCTTTAACCATACGAATGAGCTTTTGAAGAGAGCTGTCCTCGTTGAGCTTTGTGGCCTTAATGTCAATGGAACCGAAGCGGTTAATCGTTCCGCCAAAGACCTCATCACCGACACTCTTGTCAATCGGCAGAGATTCACCTGTCATTATTGACTGATCTACTGAAGAGGTGCCACTGATTATAACGCCGTCAATCGGAATGGTCTCACCAGGTAAAATCCTTAGCACATCATTGACTCTGATGTCATCAAGTGGAATTATCTCAGCTTCGCTGTTGATAATTCTCCGGCCTTGCTGTGGTGCTAGTTTAATGAGCTTTTCGAGACCAATTCTTGCTCGATCAGTAGTCATATCCTCAAGCATTTCACCAAGCGCCATAATGAAAGCGACCTCACCAGCAGCAAAGACATCGCCTATCATGAGTGCTGCAATCAACGCCGTGGAGATCAGTAATGGTGAAGAGATTTTGGTTATACCACTTCGTTCGATTAGTCGCTCGATTGCTTCATATAAAATCGGTAGACCGCTGATAATCACCGAAATCCAGGCTGGGTCAATCGGTATTGCAATCTCCATAGTTGACATAATGAAGCTCAAGAGGATCATCACGCCACTCAATGCCGTCATCTGCACGCTTTCGAGTTTTTCACAAATTTCTTCCAACATGACTATCACCTTCGCCTTTAATTGTAAATGATTATATACAATACGAAACATCTTGTTTGACTTTATTATAGGCAAGTGATATTGATAGTCAATGTACATTTTACCTTAAATGTTCGATATGTGATTAAACGATAACTTTGTACTAGGTAAGACGACTTAAACTAGAAAGAGCTTTTAAATTGGCGCTTCCGTTTTCGTTGAGGTCTATCACAATAAGCCTTCCAAGCTTCAAGATAACACTTTTCAATCTCCCGCATGTACTGACGACTGTCCATTAAAGGCGATTTCAACAAGTGTTCACGAAGTCCGGCATGATATCCTGCAATTAATTCCTTGCGCTTGCCGAGCTGAACAGCTTTTTTGACATATTCCATGGGATTTCTGGCAATTAATTCACCAACATCGGCGTTTGTCAAGATACTGGCACCTAATCTCGCTCCATGACTCCTGCCTCTAAGTGTCACAACAGGCACACCCATACAGAGTGCTTCGCAAGTAGTCAGGCCACCGTTGTATGGGAATGTATCCAAGGCAACATCAATGTCACGGTACTGCTCCAAGTAGTCCGGACTGTAGGGTCTGAGTTCAATTCTGTCAAGTGGAAAGCTCAACTTTTGAAGACGTTCCATCAATATTTCGCGACCAGAAGTTATGGAGCAGATTTTATTCTTGATGACGAGAATGGATTCCGGCACCTGCTCCAGTACCGCCCGCCAAAGATAGAGAACATCATCAGAGACTTTGGCAAAGTTGTTGAAGCTTCCATAAGTAATGTAGTCATTCCTCAGCATTGGTGCTTGAATACCCGCAGCAGGCATATCGCGGACTACACCAGGAGCATAGCACAGATGACAATGATCGACGCGAAGTATCTTCTCAGTAAAGCCGGCTGGCTCCTCTTGGCCCGGCAGGCAGGTTGCATCTGAGAGAAAGTAATCCATAGCGGTGAGACCAGTTGTCGCAGTATACCCTATCGCAGAGATTTGCACAGGTGCGGGCTTATAAGCCATAATTGGCAGGCAACTTCCTTGTGAATGGCCTGAGAGGTCAATTAGAATATCAAGATGATCTTCAGCGATCAAACGCGTTGAGGTCCTAGCCGTTCTGCCGCTGAGGTCTTTCCAGGATACATGATGTCGCTTGAGTCTATCCGTCACGGCATCAATTTTTCCTGTGTGATAGCAAGTTACGGAGAACTTGTCAGCATCGAAGTCTCGAAGGAACGGCAATATAAAGTTGGCAACAGCATGTTGGCGAAAGTCCGGCGACAGATAGCCTATGCGGAGTTTCTTGTCAAAGACAGGCTTGGTGTTGTCATAGGCATAAGGCGTGATACTCTCATAGAAACCTTGATACTTTTTGGCAAGCTCTTTGCTGTAAATCGGTGAGAGATCGCGATAATTACGCAAGAAGAGATGTTTACTGTACAATTCTGCCGCCCGCTCATTGTCCTCAGTCAATTCACTGGCTTCATAGAGTGCTTCAGCAGCAGTCTCAGGATCACCCGAAAGATAGAGATCATTAGAAACCCAGCTCAACGCCTTGAAGAGTAAGTTTTGCATTAGTGAGATTTCCGTCTCTATCTGATTTTGAAGCTTCAAATCTTCTTCGGTCTTCTCTTGGCGGTTGAATGTGAATTTAAGGCGATTCTTTTGTATAAAGGCGTCAAATGTCGATATACTCTTCTTCGCTTCTTCTGCAACGCCATTAAGTAGGTCTAATGCTTCCTTGAGATCAAATCTCTCAGCTGCGACGGCACCGAGTATCAATCTTCCGCGTAAGTGATGAGGTTCAAGTTCCAAAGCAGAGCGAGCTAAAGTCTCAGCCTCGTCGAGTTTGCCGAGGTACAGTGCAGCTTCAGCCATAATGGCAGGGCCGTCCGCCTTGTTCTTGTTAAGTTCAAAGAGTTCTCTGGCGCAGGCTCTCATGGCGCGTGGATCGCCGTCTGAAGCAAACTTATCTGCCAACGCCAGCCAATTCAATCGTTCGTCCATGATTGCACCTTCACCCCCGATGTGCTATATTAAAATTATTATTCATAAGCAAGCTGTAATTAAAATGATTCCACCTTAGAAACTACTTGAGCACCTCTGTTAAGGTTTCTATCATCTTCGGTATCTCGATAGGTTTGGCAATGTGACTGTTCATTCCGGCTTCTTTGGCGGCTTGAATGTCCTCAGTGAAAGCATTTGCCGTCATTGCAATGATTGGTATATTCGCCAACTCTGAATTGTCAAGCTGTCTTATTGCTCTTGCTGCATCGTAGCCGTTCATCACTGGCATTTGAATATCCATTAAAACAGCTTGATACTCACCAGGTTTAGAGCTTGTAACCTTCTCAACCGCTTCTTTGCCATTCTCAGCGGTGTCGAGTTTGAATCCAAACTCTGTCAGAATCAGCGAAGCAATCTCACGGTTGACCATATTGTCTTCAACCAACAGCAGCTTCATCTTGCTGAAGTCCAGAGCGGGTTTCACGCTATCGCCGGCTTGCTCAACTTTCTCTTCAGGTATATCCTTAACCAGCGGGAAGTCAATACTGACTATGAACTCAGTACCTTTGCCCTTCTCGCTCTCAACCTCAATGGTGCCGCCCATCAGCTCAACAATACTTTTAGTTATCGCCATTCCAAGTCCTGTGCCTTGAATAGCATTGACAGATCTATCACGTGAATACGCTTCAAAGACCCTCTTGGCAAACTCCGGTGCCATTCCTATACCTGTATCTTTGACTCTCAATTCATAAGAACCTGTATCTTCGGTCGAGTCAACTTGCTTCAATGTGACGGTGACTTTGCCGCCTTCAGGTGTGAATTTGTAGGCGTTGCTAATGAGATTCAAAAGGACACGATTGAAGCGCGGCGTATCACAAACAACCCACTTGTTCGTAACATCGTCAGCCCTCACAGTATAGTCAATGCTCTTGGTTATCATCTGCGTTGCAAAGAGGTCACGGACTTCATTCATTGTCTTCACTATGTCAGAAGGAATAGGATCAAGTTCCATCTTGCCGCTTTCAATTCTGCTCATATCCAAGATGTCGTTGATGAGCGCAAGTAGGTGCTTGTTGCTGGCTTCAATCTTGTCCAAGTATTCCGTTGCCTTGGGTGGAATACCTTCTTCCTTCTTGATGAGATTAGTATAGCCGATTATCGCATTCATTGGCGTCCTGATGTCGTGACTCATATTCGATAGGAAAGTACTCTTCGCCTTGCTGCTTTGCTCCGCTTCAACCTTCTGTACTTCCATCTCCTTTTCGCGCTTCATCATCATATTGTAGATGTTAAACATTATGAAGAGCGAAATTACTATAATGACAATTTGCAGTAAGTTGTAATTCCGTAAAGTTACATTTACATATTCCATTTGATGATCAAGATAATACGCTGAGTTTTCTTTCTCCGTTCTGCTTGGTAAGATGCCGTGGTCGTTCAGCTCGTCAACATAATAATCATTGAGACCCTGCAAGACATCTTGTGTCGTTTCGTGACTTGCTTGGCGCAGCCACAATGTTGAGGTGAAGAATATCAAAAAGAGAAGGGCTATCCACACTACTGTAGACTTGCCAAATCGATTATGTGTATCTCTTTGAAAGATATATCGGAAGAAGACGAAGCCAAGCATACTCCAACCAATGAGAATCATATAAGATTCGGTCGACATAGCGCTGACCATCCAGAAACTCGGCACCATAAAATACAGAAAGAAGATCACAGAAATGAGACAGCCGAATGCGCCTGTAATTTGTCCCAGCCGATAGCCGGCTTTTCTCGCCATTACAAATGCAACTATCGAAGTATAAGCATAATCAATAGTTGCGCCGATTGTGTTCACGTCGATGATCCAACTGATAGCTGTTCTTCCAAGAAAAGGTATAGGCAGACTCAACAGCATGATGAAGATGATTGCATTCTTCGGCGTTCTGTATTTGTTGAGCTTGCCGAACCAATTCGGGAGAAGGTCATCTCTCGTCAAGGCGTAGATCAGACGGCTTGCAGCGATGTAGTTGCCGACAAGTCCCGTGATGACGGCAGCGACAACCGTTATGGCAAGGATAATCAAGCCGGTGTTGCCCATCACCATATCAATCGTGAAGAAAGTCGGAAGAGCAGACAACCCCGACAGATTGCCCAAGTCATTGATATACTCAAGCCAACTCCAATATACCTTTGGTATGGAAGCAATAGCGATTATCGAAAGGGCTACATAAGCAAAGGCACTCGCTGCAATCGCAAGTGCCAAAATGGCAAAAGTATTCTTCGTTGAGAATTTGAAACCCTCTGTCGATTGAGAAACGGACTCAAAACCTGCAAAAGCCCAAGGCGCCAAGACGACGATACCAAAAACCGCCGTGACGGGCGTAACATTTGGATTAAATGGTGGCTCAAAGTCTAATATGTTGAAACCATGCTCAGAGAAAACCGCGACCAAGCCAATGATAACACCGCCTAAGAGAACCAGCGCCGCAACGGTCTGAATACGGGCAGCGATCTTTCCACCGCGAATACAGATAAATCCAAAAATCCACAACGAAGCAAGCGATAAAAGAGCTTCACCAAACCAGACATCATAGCCTGCAATCTGATAGTGAAAACCGACTTGGAAGAAATCGCCAAGAAGGTTTCGGAAGATAAGAGGAAGTGCCGTAGCATTCGCCCAAGTGATTGCAATATAAACCAAAATCAAAAACCAGGCACTCATAAAGCCGTGATCGTATCCAAAAACCCGCTTGGAATAAGTATAAGTACCGCCGGCGTCGGGATAGCGATTCATCATATAATGATAGTTGAAGCCAATCACCAGCATAATGAGTCCGCCGATGGTCATTCCAAGTGCAGTGCCGAGAGGACCTCCAATGGGCAGGAAAGTCGTGCCAGGCATAACAAAGGCACCCCAGCCGACCGCACAGCCGAACGACAGCGCCCAAACATTGATGGGGGATAAATAAGACTTCAACTTTGTATTATCTTGATCTGTTTTATTTTCTTCCGTATCCATCGAGAAAAAAATCTCCTTTTATCACTGATTTGATTGTTGCTGAGAAAAGAGCGCAAAAATTACATAAAATTGATAGTTAAGTTAATATTCTATGGCAAAAATATATTTCCTGCAATGTGTAGCAAATTAAAGCAGGGAATTGAGAGTAAATAGAGAATATTAAGGGCAGAATAGGGACAAGGAGCAAGGGGCAAGTAAAGTTGCGGAGAAAGTCACTTGTCCCTTGACCCTAGACCCTTGCCCCTAAAGGAGGAGTGAGACTGTGGGTGAAGGAAGTAGCACAGCCGGCGGTTCTGAGCGCGTGGAGGTTGAAATCTTTGGTGAAGTGTACCGTCTGCGAACGGACGACAGAGAAAGTCTGAAAAAAATCGTCAATATGGTTGACAGCAATATGAAGATGATTGCACAAAATACCAGAAGCTTTGCGGGGAGCCGCATTGCTGTCCTTACTGCACTTAAAATCGCCGAAGATTATTATCAACTCAAAAGAGATTATGATGAATTTTTAGAGCTTTTGGACGAAAATAAATAAAGGATTTTGATTAAGTATGCAGAATTAAGAATCAAGAATCAGAAAATAATTCTGTATTCTTTGGTTGGTCGTGTATTCCAATCAAAGAGCATAAACAGATTGGAGGGACTTTGTATGGCTGAATTTACCATAAGAGGAAAAAATATTGAAATCACGCCGCCACTTCGCGAGTATGTTGAAAAACGTGTCGGCAAAGTCACAAAGTACTTTGAAAAGGTTGAAGGTATCAACGTTCTGTTGACGGTTACCAAAGGTCAGCACGTCGTTGAAGTCACAGTTGAGGTGCCAAATGGTGTCCTTCTGAGAGGCGAAGAGTCAACAACGGATATGTATACTTCCATTGATCTTGTCGTTGAGAAGCTCGAGCGTCAAATCCACAAGCAGAAGACTAAGCTGGCGAAGCGTTTCCGCGGCGGCGGCTTTAAATCAGAAGTCATTGAAGAATCTAAGTTCCACGCCGAACAGTCAGATGAAAGTGAAGAATATCCTGTCGTGAAGACCAAGAGATTTTCTGTCAAGCCGATGGACGTTCAAGAAGCGATTATGCAGATGAATCTGCTTAATCACAACTTCTTTGTCTTCCGCGATGCTGAGACTGAAGAGATTTGCGTCGTATACAAGAGAAATGACGGAGCCTATGGTCTCCTCGAATCAGGAAAGTAATTAGGTTCAAGGGCAAAAGGGCAAGGGTCAAGTGAACTAGCGAAGAGATTACTTGCTCCTTGCCCCTAGACCCTTGATCCTAGTAAAAGGAGTTTGCGTTTTAGATGAATAGGATTTACACGGACAAGGCACCGGCTACATTGGGACCCTACAGCCAGGCGATTGAAGTCAATGGCGTGATGTACTTGTCAGGGCAGATTGCTATTGAACCAAATGCCGGAAGAATTGTTGTGGCTGACATTGAAGGTCAAGCCGAGCAGTGCTGCAAGAACATTGAAGCGATTCTTCATTCTTGTTATATGAATATGAAAGCGGTTGTCAAAACCACTTGCTACTTGTCGGATATTGCTGACTTTAACAAGTTCAATGCCGTCTACGAGAAGTATTTCGTCTCCAAGCCGGCACGTAGCTGCGTTGCGGTCAAAGATTTACCGGCAGGCGCGCTCTGTGAGATTGAGGCAATAGCTGTTAAAGAGAGCACTAAATAACAAATGAATACATAATACCTGCGTTGAATTGTTGACAAGGTATAACTTTTGGATTATTATAGCTATAACATTATTGTTATAGCTTATTTGTTTGTTATACTAAATATTCATAGGAGGTAAAGCGTATGTGCAGGATAGGATCAATCAAAAGCAAGGTGCCAATCTTACCTTCAATCGCGCTTAAACTCATGCTGCCACAGCAGGAAGGTCACGACAACTCAGGATTTGCAATGGTTATGCAGGATTTATACGGAATCTTTTCAACTTACAAGGACAAGCCTCTTCTTTCAATGGCGTGCACTCAGAATGGAGCGCAGATGGTCGCCGACTATATGTATGCTCACAAGTTCACGCCGCTTGCTGAGTGGCTGCCAATTCCAAACAGGCAGAAGGGTTTAGACATCAAGGCAATGCCGTACTACATCTTCCGCAATTACAACTATCCCGATGATGTTGAGAAGATGGGCGATGAGGCGCGTGAAAATCTTTTACTTGATACTCGAATTGAATTGAGGAAACTTCTTGAGGAGAGCGGCGAAGGGTATGTCTACTCATTCTGGCCGGACGTGCTGACTCTCAAGGAGATTGGCGATCCGGCGGACATTGCCACTTACTTCCGACTTTGGGACGACAGCGGAATATTATCGGCAAAGTCCATTGTCGCCCAGTGCCGTCAGAATACCAATTACGAGATTGTCCGCTACGCCGCTCACCCGTTCTTCCTTCAAGGCTACACTCTCTGCGCCAACGGTGAGAACACCTTCTACACTAAGAACAAGGAGTTCCAGAAGACTCTTCATCACGGATATATTGGTTTTGAGTCGGATTCTCAGTGCTTCCTCTATACTCTCCACTATGTACATCACGAGCTCAAGTGGCCGCTGCCTTACTACAAGCACGTCATTACACCGCTGCCATTTGAGGAGATTGCCGAACGACCTGACAACTCGGTATTAACCGCGATTCGTCAGTCACTGGCTCACCTCGAAATCAATGGACCTAATACCGTCATTAGTGTGTTGCCTGACGGGCAGATGATGACTTGCTGCGATTCCAAGAAGCTCCGCCCTGTCGTCGTCGGCAGCACTGACAATATGGTTGCCATCTCCTCGGAGGTCTGCGGACTCAATGAGATTATGCCTGACCGCGACGCCACGAAGGATATTTATCCTAATGAGCGCGAAGTCGTCGTCATCGACAACAACTTGGAGGTGTCGAGATGGAAGCAGTGATAGGAGCAAGGGTCAAGGGGCAAGGAGCAAGTCAAGGAGTGATTAGATGGAACAGGTAAGAACACAAGATGTAGGCGTCAATGACCTGCCTTGGAAGATTGAATATCATGCTGAAAGATGTACAATGTGCGGAAGCTGCGTCGCAAGCTGTTCATTCAAGGCTATCAAAGTTGCAGTCCAGGCGCAGTCGATTACTGTCAGTGAGGAGAATCAACCAAAGCCGATTCACAAACATATTGCCAGACCCGTCATAAAGCAGGTTGCAAGCCTCAAGGACTTTTGTCGCGGCTGCGGTATGTGTGAAAAGGTCTGCCCGAACAATGCGATTAAACCCGTCAGAAATCCCGATTCACGCAAGGCGTTACTCAGCAGAGACAATGGACCAATCAAGCGCGGTGGCAGGACTAACCTCAACGCTCAAAGGACACTTGATCACATTGTCGTTGGTCGAATATCTCAGATGACTGACCCTTCACTCGACTCAGTTCGACACACTTTCGACATTCGCTCACCATTTGGCAGAGTCCTCTCACCGAAGGAACTTCCCTTCGAGATCATTGACGGCAAACTCATTCAGAAGACCAAGACCCCACCCGTCCGCTGGATATATCCGCTTGTTTTCAGTGATATGTCGATTGGTGCCCTCTCGACAAGAGCTTGGGAAGCCGTTGCACTCGCCGTTGGGTACCTTAACGAAAAGTGTAATATACCAATCAGAATGAGCAGCGGTGAAGGCGGAATGCCTGTCAAACTCTTGCAGAGCGACTACCTCAAGTACTTCATCATTCAGATTGCCAGCGGTCACTTCGGCTGGAACAGGATCATTAAGGCAATGCCTCACATGAAGACCGACCCTGCAGGTATACTCATCAAGATCGGGCAGGGTGCCAAGCCAGGTGATGGTGGTTTACTTCAATCCGAAAAAGTTGCCGAACATATCCAAGCGATACGCGGCGTCCCAAAAGCTACTCTTAGCTCACCGCCTAACCACCAAGGTCTTTACTCCATTGAAGAGTCAGTACAGAAGATGCACTTGAGTATGAATGCCGCCTTCGGCTTCAGAGTGCCGGTTGCTATCAAGTGCGCCGCCTCTTCGACATCTGTGAGCGTCTACAACAATCTCCTCAGAGACCCTTACAAGATTTGCGGCGGATTCTTCATCGACGGT
>JAFVEZ010000050.1 GCA_017475745.1 Selenomonadaceae bacterium | reverse complement strand
GAAGGTCAGATTCTTTCACAAGTCAAGGCGGATTATGCCCTCGCGAAGGAGAACTCAGCGACCGGGACAATTCTAAATACATTGTTTAATCGCGCAATAGCGACCGGCAAGGCTGTCCGCACGGAGACAAAGATTGCCTACAATTCGGTTTCAATCAGTTACGCCGCCGTTGAGCTTGCCAAAAAGGAATTAGGCAGCTTGGATCACAAGAAGGCACTGATATTTGGAGCCGGTAAGATGGCACAGCTTACAGTTCAGCATTTAATCTCACATGGCGTTGATAAAATCTTCATTGCCAACCACCACATTGAGCGTGCTGAAGAGCTTGCAGGTAAAATCGGCGGTGAGGCGGTTGACTGGTCTGAGGCTATGGAAAGAGCAGTCGACGTTGACGTGATTGTAACTTCCACCGGTGCGCCGCATTATGTCGTCAAAGCTGCCCAAACTCGTGAACTAATGCAGCGGCGCGGAAATAGGAAACTTTTTATCATTGACATTGCTGTTCCGCGTGATGTTGAGCCTGAAGTCAGTGATATTGAAGGCGTAACACTCTACAACATCGACGATCTTGAGGCGGTTGTTGATGAGCACATCAGCCAGCGCTATGAAGAAGCTAAACAGGCAAAAAAAATAATCGACGAAAATGTCGAAGCACTTGTCGATCGTTTTAAATATTTATCATTTCAGCCGTTGATGGCTTCACTCTCCGAACGCGCAGAGGAAGTGAGACTTCGTGAGATTCACCGTGCGGCTTCCAAACTTCCTAATCTAACTGTTGATGAGCAAAAGGTCATTGACAACATGACCAAGATGATTGTCCGAAAGCTTCTCAGAATGCCGATGATGAACTTAAATTCCTCAGCAGGCACACCTAATGAGCAATTCTACACCGACGCCATGAAATCGTTATTCTTTGGTGCCGGAGAACAATGACAACATCTTAAAAATCTATAATTACTGATAAATCGCTCTGTCGCTCCTTCGAGTTGACAGAGTATTTTATTTGATTTTCAACGCTCAATGTAAAGATATTCATAGAATTGACAACCCGATAACACCGCAAATCAATCCAACTGCCCAGAATACAAAGACAACCTTGGTCTCTTTCCAGCCGCTTAACTCAAAGTGGTGATGTATCGGCGACATCTTGAAGACACGCTTGCCAGTCGTTTGAAATGATATCACTTGAATGATGACGGACAGCGCCTCACAGACGAAGATAAATCCAATGACTACAAGCAATATCTCCGTATGTGTCAAGATACCAACTGCTGCAAACGCTCCACCGAGTGCCAGCGATCCGGTATCACCCATGAAGATTTTGGCAGGGTGGAAATTGAATCGCAAGAAGCCAACACAAGCACCGACGATCGCTGCACAGAAGATTGCAAGGTCATTATGACCAGTAAGAAGGCAGACAACAGTGTAGCAGCTTGCTGCAATGGCCATATTACCGGAAGCCAGACCGTCGAGACCGTCAGTCAAGTTGACAGCATTAGAAGCACCGACAATCACAAACAGCACTAAGGCATAGTATAGAACACCGAGATTGACTTCACTTTCAGCGAATGGCAGCCAGAGTGTTGTTCTAATGTCTAACATCTCAGTTGCGATTGTCATTGTGATAATTGCTATGATAATCTGTCCAAGTAGCTTCTGCCGCGCCTTGAGACCGAGATTGCGCTTTTTGACGACTTTGATGTAATCGTCCAGAAAACCGAGAATCCAGTGACCAACCATAATAAAGAGCGCCAAGATAATCTCTGTGCAAATTGGCGCCTTGATGACAGTTGCGATAAGTATTGCAGCGATCAGAAATATACCACCCATTGTCGGTGTACCGCTCTTCTTCTGGTGGCTTGCAGGACCTTCCTCACGTATACTCTGCCCAAACTTCAATTTGTGCAAGAGTGGTATAAAGAATGGTCCAAGGATTAACACTATGCCAGCGGCTATCGCCATCGTCGTTATGATATTCACCATTGAGTTAAAATCACTTCTTTCGTAGTCTTAATTGTCCGCAGGCGGCGTTGATATTAGCGCCCATTTCTTTGCGGACAGTTGCCGTAATGCCGCGATTGTTGAGGTAATCGGCGAAGTTATTAACACTTTCCTTGGAGGGCCTTTTGAAGTTTCTCTCTGCGACAGGATTGATCGGTATCAAGTTGACATTGCAAAGCTGCCCACTCAGCAGTCTCGATAGTTGAAGGGCATGTTCCTTTGTGTCGTTGACTTCTGCAATCAGAATATATTCGTAAGTCACTCTGCGCCCGGTCTTTTCACCATAGTCACGCCCAGCCTTGACAACTTCGTCAATATGGAAGTTTTCATTGATAGGCATTAATCTCGACCTCAGCTCATTGTTGGGCGCATGAAGTGAGATGGACAGCGTGATTGGCAAATCCTCTTCAGAGAGTTTGTAGATATTCGGGACAATTCCACAGGTTGATACTGTGATTTTACGATAACTTAGGCCGATTGTGTATTCCGCATGAATCATCTTGAGAAACTTAATCAAGTTATCATAATTCATTAAAGGTTCGCCAATGCCCATTATTACGATATTATCAATGCGCTCTTCGAGTGTCGAATTGACAAAGAGTACCTCAGAGAGTATCTCTGCTGCGGATAAGTTGCGTTCGAGTCCAAGAATTGTTGAGGCACAGAACTTGCAACCCATTGCACAGCCGACTTGAGTGGATATGCAGACACTATTACCATAGTCATGACGCATTAGTACTGTCTCGACAGCAGCGCCGTCACTTAATCCCAGCAAAAATTTCGTCGTTAGACTATCTGTTGAGTCAAGTTGAGTTATTAACTTGGCAGGTCGAATCTCATAGAGTTCGATAAGTTGATCGCGAAGAGACTTGGGTAAATCTGTCATCTGCTCAAAGGACGTAGCACCTCGCTGATAAATCCAGGCAGCTATTTGCTTTGCTCTGAACTTTGGCAGCTTCAAGAGCGAAAATTCCGCTGTCAACTCCTCAAGACTCAAGCCGAAGATATTAGAAGCTGCCACCGCGACAGCCTCCGCCGCCATGACCGCCACCACCGCTGTTGTGTCCTCCGCCACCATGACTCTTTGGTCTGCGTTGGACATTCATATATAGGAAGGTGTCTCTGTTCTCTGTGAGCTGTAAGGTATTCCTATCGAGATATTCACTTGCCGCAGCCGCCGGTCGGACATTGCTCATGCTGGCAATCAATGAGGAGCGAATCATAGTACCAATGAAGATAGATATCACCACTGCCGCAATCGCCGCCATAGGATTGAATCCGGTTGAAGGATCATAGGGTGTCTCATTCTGCAAGTAATACCCCAGAAGTTCGTCAACGGAATCAACATAGCTGTTTAAAGCACCGGAATAGTCACCGCCGGAGAGCTTACTGAGAAAGGTATTTTCGATATACGTAAGACCTGCACCATCGGTTATCATTTGACCCATAGCCATATCAGTCGAAATGTGCCATTCGCGAGTATCCATGGTAATCAACAGGACAATATTGCCGTTTTTGCCGTTGTTGAAGTTTGAGCTGAGGAGAAGATCAGCAACTCTCGCAGGGTCTTGATTCTGAATGGTCGGCGTTGTGACAATAGCAATCTGTACACCGTACTTACTTTCAATGCGCTTAATTTTGCTGCCAAGTTGTTGAGCTTCGGCACTGTTCAACAATGAAGCACCGTCCGTCAAGGATTCAACTGTTTTGGTCTGAGATTGGTTGAGAGGTTTCTCCGGCATGCTTGCCAGAGCTGTTGTAGACATTATCACTATTAGACATAACAAACTTATTTGCAAAAGTCTCTTCATTAATATCACCGCCTATGTCGATATTATCTCACATCATAAGTTCAAAGGCAAGGGATAATTTAAAAACGGCTAACCCATGACTTGTAGTCGCGAATTAGCCGCATGATTAACAACAATATCATTTATTTATTGGACATTTCAACAAATTCGTTGAGCTTTTGAGTGGCAGCACCGCTTTCAATCATCTTGCGTGCTACCTCAAGACCTTCCTTGATACTGTCTGCCTCGCCGCCAATGTAGATACCCGCCGCAGCGTTAAGTAAGACTATGTCTGTTTTGGCGCCGGCAGTACCACTGAGAATATAGCGTGTTACTTTGGCATTCTCCTCTGGTGTACCGCCGACAATATCGGACTTTTGAGCAAGTGTAAGACCATACTCTTCAGGATTGATGACATAACGCTGATAGCTGCCATCTTTGAACTCACACACTGAAGTCGGAGCGCTGATTGATATCTCATCAAGTTTATCTTGACCGTAGATGACCATACCGCGTTTGACACCAAGATTATTTAAAACTTTTGCCAAAGGATCAAGTAAATACTCGTCATAGACGCCCAAGATCATCAACTGAGGGTGAGCCGGATTTGTCAGCGGGCCTAAGATATTAAACACTGTTCTGATGCCCAATTCCTTGCGAATAGAACCAACATACTTCATTGAGGTATGATACTTCTGGGCAAAGAAGAAGCAAATGCCGATTGTCTTGAGCAATTCAGTACATTTTTCGGGTTCTAGGTTGATGTTGACGCCTAGAGCTTCCAGGCAATCTGCAGCACCAGATTTGGAAGAGGCAGCACGATTGCCGTGTTTAGCAACCTTAACACTTGCCGCAGAGATAATGAAAGCCGCTGTGGTGGAGACATTAATGGAACCGGAGTGATCTCCGCCTGTGCCGACTATCTCCAAGACATCACCAACGCCATCCGTATCAACTTTCAAAGCATGTTCTCGCATTGCTTGAGCTGAACCGGTGATCTCGTCAATGGTCTCAGCTTTAGTACTCTTCGTCGACAAAGCTGCTAAATAGGCGGCATTTTGAACCGGAGTGGTTTGCCCGGTCATAATCTCATTCATTACTTCATAGGCTTCGTTATAGGTCAAGTCGTCCTTGCCCACAATCTTCATTATAGCTTCTTTAATCATACATATCCTCCATTAGTTAGTAGTTAGTATAACTATTCACTCCTAACTACTACATCAACTTTTTTATGGTACCTGCCTCACTGGCACGCTGTTCAATCTGTTCTAAACTGGCACCTTGGTTGGCTTCTATTGCAGCAACCACTGCACCTTCAACCAGCGGACAATCAACTAACTTCATTCTGGGACGATTAAACATCTCCATGGCGATTTCTGCCGTCATTATTGTACTACCTATGTCAGTAAGTACCGCTACTCCATCGTCGGAGTAAACCTGCGTCATTGCTCCCAATATCTTTCGGCAACTTGAACCGGCAGTATCATCTTCCAAGCCGCCCGCTGCCGCTATTGGCACATTTGGAGCCATCATCTGTGCCAACTCTACTACTCCTTCTGCCAATCTTCTGCTGTGTGATGCTACTACTATTCCTACCATCAGTGCTCACTCCTGTTTCCATTTCTTAAGTGCAAAAGTGTCTGCTGCTGCGTCATAATAAGATTTTAATTCCTCGTCCAGCCGCAGAAGAGTAAGTGAAAATCCGCCCATTTCTATTGAGGTCATATAATTACCTACCATACTGTCATATACTTTTATCGAATTATTTGTGAGTTTCTCGTTTACAAATTTGTTCACTATCAAAAGTTCCATAAGCGGAGTGGCGCCCATGCCATTCACCATAACCACGACTTCACGATCAGTGCAGTCAAGATTATTTAGAATTTGCTTGAGCATCTTTTCTACAATGTCACTAGCAGTGGTGAGCTTCTCACGGCTTATACCAGGTTCACCATGAATACCAATTCCAAGTTCCATTTCCTGCTCACCAAGCTCAAAACTCGCAATGCCGCTTGCAGGAATGGTGCAAGGTGATATCGCCATTCCCATTGAACAGACATTATCAATAGTTTTCAGTGTGAGACTTTTGACTGTTGCTAAATCAAGACCGGCTTCGGCTGCTGCTCCGGCGATCTTATACACCAGAAGAGTGCCGGCAACGCCACGGCGACCAATCTCGGAGTCAATAGTTGCCACATCATCACTGACGACGACACGATCAACCTTGATGCCTTGGCTTCCTGCTCTCTCCATTGCCATTTCGCTGCTCATAAGGTCACCACTGTAGTTCTTGATAATACAGAGTACCCCTTTATCATTGTTGACAGTTTCAATCGCCTTGAGGAAGTCGGCGGGCGTAGGTGAGGTGAAGATTGATCCGCAAACGGCACAATCTAACATTCCATATCCGACATAGCCGAGATGAGCAGGCTCGTGACCGCTGCCACCGCCAATCAAGAGTGCCACCTTGTTAGGATTGAGATTGCGTCTTAAGATGATATTGCTGTTGCCCAGCCGCCGAACTTGCCTGCCATTTGCTAGAACAAAGCCTTCTATCATCTCTTCTTCTACATCGGTTACACTGTTAATGATTTTCTTCATATAAGATGTCACCTCCGCTATATTCGCTAAAAAGTTTAATCTTCCTCTAATCTTCTTTTAATATTTTCCTATATCTTCATGAAAATAAATTGTAAAACAAAGATTTTTGTATAAGATTTGCGCTCTTATTTTTTTGTGTTATAATGATTGAGTTCGAGGAGGAATTTTAATGCAATTACGCGGAACGCTGATGATTTTAACTGCCTCGTTCCTTTGGGGTACTACTTTTGTTGCACAAATGACAGGTATGGACGAGCTTGGTCCATTTTCTTATGCCGCATCAAGATTTGCTCTTGGCTTCATTTTTCTTGTTGTAGTCTGGTTGACTCAACGAAAGAAGCGCCAACGCGAAAGTAATTATAAAAATGGTTTTCTTGCCGGTATAGGCTCAGGTCTTTTCATGTTTGCTGCAAGTTCAATGCAACAAGTCTCAATGCTCTATACTACAGCAGGAAAGGCAGCTTTTATAACCTGTCTATATATAATTCTTGTGCCACTTGGTGCAGTTCTGCTTGGCAAATTAATTCGTGCTGAAAATTGGATCGGTGCTGTACTTACACTCATCGGATTATATTTGCTTGCTGTACATGAGGATTTTTCAATTCAATTAGGAGATTTTATCCTCTTCGTGAGTTCCTTCTTCTGGGCTGCACAAATACTATTTATTGATAAATTCGCCGCCAAAGTTGATGTACTTGAACTATCCGTTGCTCAAATCTTCGTCTGCATGACTTTGAGTTTCTTTGCAATGTTGATATTTGAGACACCGACAATCGAAGCGGTCTCTAATGCTTGGTTTTCAATCTTTTATGGCGGTGTAATGAGTGCAGGCGTTGCTTTTACTCTGCAGGTATTCGGTCAGAAGTATACAGATCCTTCAACGGCAGCGATTGTTATGAGTTTTGAGTCAATCTTCGGCGCGGTATCAAGTTGGATAATCCTTAATGAAGTGATGACCGGAAGAGAGATTTTCGGCTGTTTCTTGATGTTCGTCGGAGTACTCGTGACTCAGTTCAGAACTTTAAGAAAGTAAGTTAAAAACATTTCATTTACAATCTATTTCTGTGGCTTTCTGCCATTTTTTATTGGATTTTTGCTGAGAGTGTGATATAATGTTTTGCAATCGGTATTATATAGAGGAGTGAACGAGATGGACAGCAGACGAGATCGAAGAGCAACGGAGGATGCAGCGATCAGTTCAGCGAATCAAAGGAATAAAAAGCCGCCGTCAACTTTTACATTTAAACGCGTGATAATAGGCGTCGTTATCCTGTCGCTGATGGCGGGTATTGGTGTAGGAATAGGATTTTTGACGGCTTCAATGAACACAAAGGCAGACCTCTCACAAGATATTCTGCCACCGGTCTCATCGCAAATTTACGATTCGGCAGGCAATGAGCTTGCAAATATTCATGCAACTGAGAACAGGTTGCCGGTAAAGATAGAGCAGGTGCCTGTAAATTTACAACACGCATTTATAGCCATTGAGGACAACCGCTTCTATGAGCATAACGGTGTTGATCCTCGCGGTCTGCTTCGCGCTGCGTGGTCAAATATCAACGATCGTGAGATCAGCGAAGGTGGCTCAACCATAACTCAACAGCTTGCCAAGAATGCCTACTTGACACAGGAAAGAACAATGCAGCGCAAAGTTCAAGAAATGTTTCTTGCAATGAAGTTGGAGAAACAGTATACTAAACAAGAGATTTTGGAATTATACTTGAATCAAATCTACTTTGGGCAGGGTGCCTACGGTGTACAGGCTGCTGCGAGAACTTACTTCGGCAAGGACGTTGAGCAGTTAGACCTCTCCGAATGTGCCCTTCTTGCGGGTATTCCAAAGAGTCCTAACTATTATTCACCCTTTAATGACGTACAAGCTGCCAAGAGTCGTCGCAATGTAGTATTGGATCAGATGGTCAAATACGGCTACATCGGGCGCATGGAATCACAAGACGCTAAGAATGAGGAGCTTAAACTTGCCCAGCCCGCTCAGTTGACGGATAAGAGAGAAGCAGCTTACTTTATTGATTATGTGACACAGCTTCTGATTGACAAGTACGGTGCCGACGCAGTCTACAAGGAAGGTCTCAAGGTCTATACTACCATTGATATGGATATGCAGCACAAAGCAGAAGCGGCAGTTGCGGGCAATCTGCCCGACTACGGAACAGATGCCAACGGTGTTATGCAACCCCAAGCAGCACTCGTTGCCATTGATCCCACAACTGGATTTATCAAAGCTATGGTCGGCGGTCGCGGTTCGGATCAGTTCAATCGTGCTACATTGGCAGAGAGACAACCTGGGTCTGCCTTTAAACCATTTGTCTTCGCCGCTGCGCTTGAGAACGGCTTCACGCCGGATACTGTCATTGAGGACAGTCCTATAACTATTAATGGTTGGTCTCCTCAAAACGATAGTCGCCGATTCTCCGGTCCAGTCACTATGCGTACGGTTGCCACATTCTCAATGAACGTACCGACTGTCAAGATTGCTCAAAAGATCACCATGGACAAGGCAATCTACTATGCACAAGAGATGGGAATAACCACCTTCGTTCTCGACGGTGAACAGAACGACAGGAACTTTGCAACCTCACTGGGCGGCATGACGAAGGGTGTCACTCCTCTTGAACTTACCAGCGCTTATGGCACCTTTGCTAATAAGGGTTTGTATGTCCCTCACACTGCCATAACCAAAGTCCTTGATCGCAATGGTAAGATTCTGGAGCAGGCAGAGCCACAAGCAAAAATCGTCTTGACAGAAGAGAGTGCTGCCGATTTGACGAGTATGCTTGAAGATGTTATCATAAAGGGCACCGGTAAGCGGGCGGCTATTGGCAGACCTGCAGCGGGCAAGACCGGCACCACTTCCAACTATCACGATGCCTGGTTTGTTGGTTACACGCCTGATCTCGTGGCGGGTGTTTGGGTTGGCAATGACAACAACACCAGTCTTGATGGTATCATGGGTGGGCAGACACCTGCGGCAATCTGGAGCAGTTTCATGCAAAATGCCCTTGCCGACGTTCCTGCTCACGATTTTGATAATCTTGTCGTCACGCGCAGGAAGTCTAAAACTATTAATGAGCTTCGAGACGAGGGCGGCGGTGAAAGAAGTGACAGAAGTCTTAAAGGTCGCAAGAGTAGCAGTGACGGTGGTGCAACTACTAATCGCAGCAGTGGTGAATCTCCTCAACAGGGAAATACGCAACAACCTTTACAGCCACAGAGCCACGATGATTCTCAGACATCATCACAATCTGAAGTGAATACTTATAGTGAGCCTGTCCGTTCAGAGCCACAGAGTGAGCGCGAACCGGAGCCAACATATACTGAGCCAGAGCCACCTTATCGAGAACCAGAACCTACATATACTGAGCCGGAGCCTGCACCTGTCTCAAGTGATTATTCAGATGTCCCAACACCTGGCGGCGGTGCCGTCAAAGGACGTTGATATTAATATAGGATTTTATATAAGGAGCGATATTGTTGACAGAAAATGTATTTGATGTATTAAAAGAGCGCGGATTCTTCGCTCAATGTACTCATGAAGAAGAAGTGAGAAAACTTCTCGGCGAAAAGAAGGTAACCTTCTATATTGGATTCGATCCAACTGCCGATTCACTTCACGCCGGTCACTTCATTGCACTTATGGCAATGAGCTGGATGCAGAAGTTCGGTCATCGTCCAATCTGCTTGGTTGGTGGTGGCACCGGTACAGTTGGTGATCCTTCCGGCCGTTCTGATTTGAGACAAGTCTTGACTGATGAGATTATCGAGCACAACTGTAACTGCTTCAAAAGCCAAATGGAGAGATTTATTGACTTTACCGACAACAAGGCACTGTTGATTAATAATGGTGATTGGCTTAGAAGGCTGGGTTATATTGATCTTCTTCGTGAAGTCGGTGCTCACTTCACAGTCAATCGTATGCTTGCCGCGGAATGTTACAAACAGCGTTGGGAGAAGGGTCTTACCTTCCTTGAATTTAACTATATGGTGATGCAAGCTTATGACTTCTACAAGCTCAATGCCGACCACGATTGTGTATTGCAAATGGGCGGTGACGATCAATGGTCGAATATAATTGCAGGTGTTGAGTTGACGCGTCGTAAGACAGGCAAGGCCGTCTACGGTCTCACTAACAAACTCTTGACAAAGTCCGACGGTTCAAAGATGGGCAAAACTGCTGGTGGTGCCCTCTGGCTTGATGCGAACAAAGTAACTCCTTATGACTTCTACCAATACTGGCGCAATATTGACGATGCAGATGTCAAAACTTGTCTGTCGCTGCTGACATTCCTGCCGATGGACGAAGTAAACAGGCTAAGTGAACTCAAAGACGAAAAGATCAACGAAGCCAAAGAGACTCTTGCCTATGAAGTCACTAAACTTGTGCATGGTGAAAACTTCGCTGAGGAAGCAAGAAACAAAGCCAAATCTCTCTTTTCCGGTTCAACTGACGACCTGGCGCCTATTCGTATTGGCGACGCTGCCGGTAAGAGATTAGTGGATATTCTCGTTGAGAACGGAGCATTGGAGTCAAAATCCGAAGGGCGCCGTCTCGTTAAACAGAATGGTTTATCAATTAATGACAGGAAGGTCAGCGATCCAGATTATCGTATCAGTGCCTATGATCTTGAACGTGGCATTGTCATTAAAATCGGCAAGAAGAAGTTCTATAAATTCATTAAGTAATTACATTAAATGTGGGTGGGTAGGCGGGAGAATAAATTATAGAATAGGAGTTTTAAAATGAACAAGAAGTTCACAGCTTTATTAATGGGTGCAGCTATTGTATCATCATCATCAAATGTTCTTGCAGCAGAAGATGTCGATAGTATTGAGAATGATACAAATGTGTTTGTAAACAAAAGCAAAGTTGTTGACACTGTAATTGATCCACAATTCAAAAGTGAGAGCTATGAAGAATTGTCTAACTACGTTGTTGGTGGTGTTGTTCGTGATACTGCTCAAAAAATCTTTCCGTTCTCCATTGAGGCTCGCTTCTTTGCTCCTCACTTTGATGCAAAAGTTCACTCTGACAAAATTCACTACAATGGCGGAGAAGTAGGTCTCAAAGATAACTTGGGTTTTGATAACGATAACGCACCAGAATTGATCTTGCGTTATAAGAGATTCTCAGCAGATTATATCCACGTTCATGGTAAAGGTAATACCAATCTCAACGGTGACAATCTTAAATTTGGCGGAGTTAATTTTAGTGGTCGCGTCCATTCACAGAGTGATCTTGATTATCTGAAACTCACTGTTACTAATCCTATAGTATCAGTTCTTGGCAGTGGTGTCGATTGGAGCTATGGCTTGACTGGAATGTACTGGAAAGGCAAGGTTAAAGGTCATGAATCCACTACTGGTTTGAGTACCAGCAAATCTAAGGAATATGGCGCTCCAATTCCTACTATCGGTGTGGGTGCTCATGCTGCACTGCTCCCAAGTCTCAGTGTCTACGCCAATATTGCAGGCTTGCCATTAGGCGGTTATGGTCATTACTACGATTTTGAAGCAGGGCTTCGTTATAGTCCGTTGGAGATATTGGGTGTGACTGCCGGATTTAGAAGAATTGAAGTTAAACTTGAACATGATGATGACTCGGCAAAACTTACAATGAATGGGCCTTACGCCGGTCTTCGCGTTGACTTATAATTAAAAAAGAGGAGAGTATTTTATGTCAGGACATTCAAAATGGGCTAATATTAAACGTAAGAAGGGTGCTAACGACGCCATTCGCGGTGCAGTTACAACCAAAATCAGCCGTGAGATAACCGTTGCCGTCAAGATGGGCGGTGCTGATCCAACTGGCAATATGCGCCTTAAACTTGCACTTACTAAGGCTAAGTCAAACAACATTCCAAAGGATAATATCAATCGCGCAATCCAAAAGGGTCTCGGCGCTTCCGACGGTGCAAACTACGAGGAGATCACCTATGAGGGCTACGGTCCTGGCGGCTCGGCATTAATGTTGGACATTCTTACCGACAATCGCAATCGTACCGCTGCCAATATCCGTCACATATTCAGCAAGCACGGCGGCAACCTCGGTGAAAACGGCTGTGTCGGCTGGATGTTCCACAAGAAGGCAGTCTTTGTCGTTGAGAAGGAAACCTTCGACGATGAGGACAAATTGATGGAGATTGTCATGGACGCAGGTGCTGAGGATTTTGAAGCTGATGATGAGGCTTTTGAGATAACAGCTGCGCCGGAAGAGTACGATGCTATTGAAGCAGCACTCGCAGAAAAAGGCATTGAAACTGCTTCGGCTGAAATAACAATGGTGCCAGATACCACCGTTAAACTCGAAGGTAAAGACGCAGAAAAAATGCAAAAGTTACTTGATGCTCTTGACGAAGATGACGACGTTCAGAACGTTTATGGCAATTACGAGTTCACCGAAGAATAAATCTTGAAATTTCTTCACTTGATTTTCAGATTTATTAAAAAAAGTATTGCAAATGTGGCAAAATGTGTTAAAATAAATCTGCATATTAAAGTAGAATGCGGAATTTTTAGTTGGGAATGCGTGTCGACTTCGTTCTACAAAATGATATACTAAAGGCTGTAAGCAATCCCAATCAAGGCAATTCCAATTCCTAATTGGAAGGAGTTTTATTTAACATGTGGAGTCTATTTGGTGGTCACGATATGGGCATAGATTTGGGCACGGCCAATACTTTAGTACATGTGAAAGGTCGCGGTATAGTCCTTCGTGAACCATCCGTTGTAGCTATAAAGAGTGATACCGGCGATGTCCTTGCAGTTGGCGAGGAAGCTAAGAAGATGATTGGTCGAACGCCTGGAAATGTCGTAGCTATTCGGCCCATGAAAGACGGCGTTATAGCTGATTTTGATGTTACTCAAGCTATGCTGAAGTACTTTATCCGTAAGGCGATGAATTCGAAGTCCTTTGCAAGACCCAGAGTTGTTGTCGGCGTTCCGAGTGGAGTCACAGAGGTTGAGAAACGTGCTGTCATTGATGCTGCCCAGCAGGCAGGTGCCCGCGAGGCGTATTTAATCGAAGAGCCTATGGCCGCTGCTATTGGTGCAGGTCTGCCCGTTGAGGAAGCAACCGGCAATATGGTTGTTGACATAGGCGGCGGCACAACGGAGATTGCTGTAATATCTCTCGGCGGTATAGTTACGAGTCGTTCAATTCGTATCGGCGGCGATGAGATGGATTCTTCAATCGTTCAGTACATCAAGCGCATGTACAATCTGCTTATCGGTGAACGCACCGCCGAAGAGATTAAAATCTCAATAGGCACTGCCATTGTTACGCCTGAGACCGACAGATCAATGGACGTTCGCGGTCGTGACTTAGTGACAGGCCTGCCGAAGACACTTACCATTCAAGCTCGTGAAATCCGTGAAGCACTCAATGAGCCTATCTACAAGATTGTTGACGCCGTGAAGGGCACTCTTGAGAGGACCCCTCCGGAACTTGCTGCGGATATTATGGATCACGGCATCATGATGGCAGGTGGCGGCGCTCTCTTGACTAATCTCGACAAACTCATCAGTAACGAAACCAATATGCCTGTCCTCGTAGCCGATGATGCCTTGAGCTGTGTCGGTGAAGGTACAGGCAGGGCGCTCGATAATATTAACTTACTTAAACGTGTAGTTATGACTTCCAAGAAGTTGAGAACATGAAGGACACAATAAGGCGTAAGAGCAGAAACGGTCGAAAGATAGCAGCATTAATATTTGTGTTTGTGAGTATTTTCTGCTTAGTATTCTTTGCTGCACGCGGAAGGTTTGAAGCTCCGGCAGCAAGTACAGGCGTTGCCTTGATTCTCTCACCTTTCCAAAATGCTGTAAGTTGGATTGGAGATAAATTCATCTTCGTTAAAACAACTATAAGCGACATTATGAATGTCCATGAACAGAACAAGGCATTACAGGCTGAGGTTGAAGAACTCAAAGCCAAGAATCTTGCAGCAAATGAGTTTGAAGCAGAGAATCAAAGACTTAGGGCACTCCTCGCTTACAAAGAGTCTGCTACGCAATTCGACCTTATTGCTGCACGGGTTATTGGCAGAGAAGCTGCAACTTGGTCAAGCACAGTTGTCATCAATCGCGGCAGCGCTGATGGCATAGCTAATGATATGGCAGTTGTGACGGCTATGGGATTGGTTGGACATATCAGTGATACAGGAATTAACTCTTCCAAGGTACAGTTGATACTCGATCCTAGAAGCTCAGTCGGCACCTTGGTGCAGCGCCCCGAATCCAGGGTCGCAGGTATCGTCGAAGGCGATATAAATGATCCTACAATGCCAAGAATGGTGAATATTCCAAAGAACTCAGATGTTATAGTTGGTGATGTGATTGTTACTTCGGGCTTCGGCGGGATATATCCTAAAGGTATTGTCGTTGGCAAGATAAAAGAGATACAAAACGAAGAGAGCGGCCTTCTAAAGTATGGCGTAGTTGAGACAACTGTCGACTTCCAAAAGCTTGAGGACGTTGCTATAATAGTTCAGTCACGTGAAGCGCCACCTGCTCCGCTTCAATCTCAGTGAAATATAAAAGAGCTTATCCCGCAAGGATAGGCTCTTTTTAATGGAATCAGCAACTCGACTGTAACTCCTTGCCGGAACTGAGACTCTGGTTTCTCCAACAAAGGATAAATATTCTTCAATTTTTGAACATCATATTCAACACAAGGCAATCTCTTGCAAACAAAGAACGCTGCCCATTATGACAGCGTTTTAAATTATGTATTATTGATTCATCTATTTGTATAGTGTAAGTTGATGATTATTTGCCTGCAAGTTTCTGATAGCCAGCAATCCTATTTTCGGCATCGTGCTGTACTTTCTCAAAGAGTGCTTCTGCTGCTTCAGGATTGTTGCGCTTGAGTGATGCATAGCGGACTTCACCTTGGAGGAACTCTTGGAATTTGCTGAAGTCCGGCTCTTTAGAATCAAGTGCAAATGGATTCTTGCTTGCTTCGATAAGCTGTGGATTATATCTCCAGTTCGCCCAGTAACCACACTGTACGGCAAGTTTACCCTCAAGCTGAGAGTTGCCCATACCCTTGCGAATACCGTGGTTAATACACGGCGCATAAGCTACAATCAATGAAGGACCAGGATAAGCTTCAGCCTCGGTGATAGCCTTGACAAGCTGATTTTGATCGGCACCCATTGAAACCTGTGCAACATAGACGTAGCCATAGCTGACGGCCATCATGCCGAGATCCTTCTTCTTGGTCTTCTTACCTGTAGCTGCAAATTGAGCGATTGCCGCGGCAGGTGTAGCCTTGGAAGCTTGACCGCCAGTGTTGGAGTAGACCTCAGTGTCAAAGACGAAGACGTTGACATCTTCACCGCTGGCGAGTACGTGATCCAAACCACCATAACCGATATCATAAGCCCAGCCGTCGCCGCCGAGAATCCACTGAGAACGCTTGACGAAGAAGTCGCGGTTATTGTAAATCTTGTTGAGGAGCTTGTCTTCACCTTTCTCTGCTGCAAGCAGTTCAGTCAGTTTGTCTGCACGCTCACGAGTGTTGTCGCTGACGTTGAAGTTATCCTTCCAATCGGAAAGTGCAGCCTTAAGCGCATCGGAGCCTTTGCCCTCGTCAAGAGCTTGCTGGACATCAGCAACGAGTGACTCACGAACAGCCTTGACACCAAGGAACATGCCAAGACCGAACTCAGCGTTGTCCTCAAAAAGTGAGTTACCCCAAGCAGGACCATGACCCTTGACATTGGTGGTATAAGGCATTGCCGGAGCGGACGCACCCCAGATTGAGGAGCAGCCGGTGGCGTTGGCGATCATCATACGATCACCGAAGAGTTGAGTCAACAACTTAGCATAAGGTGTCTCGCCACAGCCTGCACAGGCACCACTAAACTCAAAGAGCGGTTTCTCGAACTGACTACCAAGAACGGTGTTCTTCTTCATTGGGTTGGCTTTCGGAGCAACCTTCTTGGCATCTACACCGAAGTCGAAGTACTTCTGTCTTGCCTTTGCAGCGTCATCAAACGGAACCATTGACAGCGCTTGCTTCGGGCAAACTTGAGCGCAGTTGCCGCAGCCAAGGCAATCATAAGTTGAAACGGTGATGCTCACATCATAAGCACCTTTGGAAGGCTTATATGGCATTGACTCAAAGCCTTCAGGAGCATTGGCACGCTCTTCAGGTGTTGTAAGTATCGGACGGATAGCAGCATGTGGACAGACGAAGGAACACTGGTTACAGCCGATACACTTAGATTTATCCCAAGCCGGTACGCTAATGGCAGTGCCGCGCTTTTCATAAGCAGAACCACCGACAGGGAAAGTTCCGTCTGCTAAGTCCTTCAACTGACTGACTGACAGGGTATCACCGTTTTGACGATTCATTACCTCTTGAATATCAGTAATGAAGGCAGGCTCTTCGCGGTCAGTCTCCGGCTTATCCGGAGTATTCTTCCATTCTTCAGCAGGATAATCAACGCGGTGAAGTGCTTCAATGCCTTTGTCAATCGCCGCCCAGTTCATGTCGACGATGTTCTGACCTTTTTTGCCATAGCTTGTAACTACGGCGTCCTTGAGGTATTTGACAGCTTCATCAAGCGGAATGATGTCCGCAAGCTTGAAGAAAGCCGATTGCATAATCATATTGAAACGACCGCCGAGACCCAATTCTTGAGCAATTCCAACGGCATTGATCGTATAGAGTTTAATCTCATTCTCAGCAATATAGCGCTTGTACTTGGGCGAGAGCTTCCAGGCAAGCTTCTCATCGTTCCAGTTGGTGTTAAGAAGGAAGATACCGCCCTTTTTGAGGCCAGCAAGAAGATCGTAATGGTGAATATAGCTCTTCTGTGAGCAAGAGATAAAGTCCGCTGCGGTGATGAGGTACGGCGAAGTAATAGGCTGTTCACCGAATCTCAAGTGACTCATTGTAATACCACCGGACTTCTTGGAATCATAAGCGAAATAAGCCTGGGCGTAGAGGTTTGTGTGATCGCCGATAATCTTGATTGCCGACTTATTCGCGCCGACAGTACCGTCGGAACCGAGACCCCAGAACTTGCAGGCAGTCGTGCCTTCCGGCGTTAAATCAACGTCATGAGTATCAGACACAAGCGAAGTGTGAGTCAAGTCATCGTTAATGCCGACAGTGAAGCCATTCTGCGGATTGTCCTTGTTGAGTTCGTGGAAGATAGCGAGGAGCTGATCCGGCGTAGTGTCTTTGCCGCCAAGGCCGTAGCGACCACCAACGATAACAGGCTTAATGTCACTGTTATAGAATGCGGATTGAACTTCAAGATAGAGTGGCTCGCCGACTGCGCCTGATTCCTTGGTACGGTCAAGAACGGCAATCTTCTTGACAGTCTTCGGAATGGCGTTAAAGAAGTGCTTGAGTGAGAACGGACGGAATAGGTGAACGCTGACAACACCAACCTTTTCACCCTTCTCGTTGAGATACTTTGCAGCTTCAAGGGCAGTCTGACATACAGAGCCGATTGCAATGATTACGCGCTCTGCGTCTGGTGCGCCGTAATAGTCAAAGAGATGATGTTCACGGCCGGTGATCTTTGCAACGTCCGCCATTGCTGACTCGACAATATCCGGCAGCTTATTGTAATAGTCGTTGGCAGTCTCGCGAATCTGGAAGTAGACATCAGGATTAGTTGCTGTACCGCGAATGACAGGATGGTCTGGATTGAGCGCGTGACGACGGAACTCGTCAATAGCATCGTAATCAACAATACCGGCAAGATCATTGTAGTCGATGGTCTCAATCTTCTGAATCTCGTGAGATGTTCTGAAACCATCAAAGAAGTTGATAAATGGGATACGGCCCTTGATAGCGGACAAATGAGCAACTGCCGCCAAGTCCATGACTTCCTGGACACTTGCTTCAGCAAGCATAGCACAACCGGTCTGACGTGCTGCCATGACATCTTGATGATCGCCGAAGATGTTTAGGGTAGAGGTTGCAAGCGCTCTAGCACTGACGTGGAAGACGCCTGGGAGCAACTCACCTGCAATCTTGTAGAGATTTGGAATCATCAACAAAAAGCCTTGGGAAGCGGTGTAAGTTGTAGTCAAAGCACCAGCCTGGAGAGAACCGTGGACTGTACCTGCTGCACCGCCCTCTGATTGCAGCTCAACTAAACGAACTTTCTGACCAAAGATATTCTTGACGCCCTTCGCCGCCATCTCATCGACGTGTTCAGCCATAGGTGATGACGGAGTGATAGGGTAAATCGCTGCAACATCAGTGAACGCATAAGAAACATAGGCGGCTGCTTGATTGCCGTCCATTGTCTTCATTTTTTTACTACTCATAAAACTTTCGTAGTCTCCTCTCAATTAACAAGTTCACGCTATTATAACATATCGGAGAAATAGGGGTCAAGGATTTATTTTTTCATATTGTTGATAAAATTAAAATAAAATGTTATAATCAATTACCGATGTATCAGGAGGTTTGAACTTGAGGAAGTTGATTGCCATTCTGATGGCTATAAATATATTTATTATTCCGCTGGTAACTGAAGCAGATGAAACTGAGGAACTTGAAAACAAGAAGGCTAATATTGACGCCAAAGCGGAGAAGGCAAAACAGAAGTCTGATGAGCTTTGGGAGAAGATAGAATCTATTTCTGAGCAGAAGCGCTATCTTGATGAGGAAGCTGATGCTGCCGTTGCTGATTACGAGGAGAAGCAAGCTGCTCTTGATGAGACTCTTGCCCGAATTGAGGAGAATGAGGAGAAACTTCAAGCTGTCGAGAAGGATTATAATCAAAAGCATGGTGTTCTGATGGTACGTGTCCGAGATATCTACATCAACGGGCAAATCAGTTACCTTGATGTTCTCTTCGGCTCCAAGGATTTGAACGACTTTTTCACGCGAATGGATCTCTTGAAGCGCATAATCAAGCAGGACTATGCGCTTGTCCAAGCTATAATCAAGCAACAAGGTGAGATAAAGGCTGTTCGCAAGCAGCTTGAAGCCGATCAACTCGTCCAGGAAGAACTCGCTGCAAAGGCAGAAGAAGCCAAGGAAATCAAACTTGCCAAAGTTGCTAGGAAGCAAGAACTGATTGACAAAATGCAAAATGACAAAGCGGTTTATGACAGACAATATGATGAGATGATGGCAGCTTCGGAGCAGGTTGCCAAGCTGATTCAGCAAAGTAAATATAAACCGCCACCATCTCCACCAAGCTCGTCCGGCTCTTCCGGTAGTTATAACGCTACACCTTCAAGCTCCGGTGGAATGATCTGGCCAATATCCGGTCCTATTACCTCACCATTTGGCTGGAGAACTCACCCGATCTTTGGCAGTCAGAGATTCCATAGCGGACTTGATATCGGCGGCGACTATGGAATGGAGATCCACGCGGCGAAGGCCGGAGTGGTCTCACACGCTGGCTGGATAGGTGGATACGGTAATACTGTTATGATTGACCACGGCGGCGGAATTGTAACCCTCTACGGACACAATCAATCACTAAACGTCAGTGTAGGGCAGCAGGTATCACAAGGACAGGTTATCGCCTTCTGCGGCTCGACGGGCAACTCAACAGGACCTCACTGTCATTTTGAAGTCAGACTTAACGGCGAGCCTGTCAGTCCATACAACTATCTTTAGATAGCAGATAATTGATGACGATTAGTAGTTAGTAGAAAATAATTCAACTAGACTAATCGCTACCTGCTGAAAACTATCAGCTACTAATGGAGTGATATTATGAGTAAGAAGAAACTATTTATCAGTATAATATTGACGGCCTTTATATCTTCAATCGTGACGATTGTCGGTATTTGCTTTCTTTTGGAGCTTAATGTAGGACGTGCTGCAAATCTCGTAAGGTTCTTCTGTGCCATGAACTTCATTGAGGATAATTACGTTGACTCTGTTGATTATACCAAGATGATTGATGGCGCTATCGGCGGCATGGTACATTCTCTTGGCGATCCTCATTCTGTCTATCTTAATCGACAGCTATATAGCCAAATTAAATCGGATACCAGCGGCACATTCGGCGGTATCGGCGTTTATATGGGCTTCAAGAACGGCAACGTTTATGTCATGTCCGTTATGCCCAACTCGCCTGGTGAGCAGGTTGGTCTAAAACCGGGCGATACAATCATGGCAGTCAATGGCACGCCTGTCAGTGAGATTGCACCAGACGAGGTTGCGCTTAAAATCCGCGGCGAGACTGGTACTACTGTTGATTTGTTGATACATCGCGAAGGTGAAGAAGATAAGGTTTACACACTCACTCGCAATATTATCAATGTCAAGACGGTTGCCGATAAGATGCTCGACGAGAATATTGGCTATATTAAAATCTCTTCATTCAGCGAGAAGACTGGCGAGGAATTTAAATCGGCAATGAGTGATCTTGAATCTCAGAATATGAAAGGCTTTGTACTTGATTTGAGAGAGAATCCTGGCGGCGTTATAACAAGCTGTGTTGAGATTGCCAAAGAGATTGTGCCAAAGGGTCCCATTGTCTCTGTCATTCAGCGCGACGGAACCAAAGAGGTCTACACTTCTGAGCTTGAGCAATCGAAATATCCGATAGTTGTGTTGCTTGACGGTAATAGTGCCAGTGCTTCTGAACTTTTAGCTGGCGCCCTGCAAGACACCAAGGCTGCAACTATTGTTGGCACCAAGTCTTATGGCAAAGGTTCTGTACAGACACTCATGCCAATGTTTCACGAAGACGGTCTTAAGCTCACTATTGCAAAGTACTACACGCCTAATAATCGCAGCATTGACGGTGTAGGTATTGAGCCAGATATTGAGGTTGAACCTTCTAAAACACAGCAGAGAATATTTATACCACAGAATTTGATTACAGATGTGAATGAAGATGCACAGCTCTACAAGGCAGTGGAAGTATTAAATGACAAGATACAATGAGTAGTTGTACTGAAAACTGTAGAGATGTTCTGTATTTGGCAAGTAACGAAGGAATGATATAAAATCTATTAACAAAAAAGCCGCTCGTTGATTAGAGCTTAACGAGTGGCTTTTAGTTTACTCTTATTGAGACTATCTATCTTGAAAATTATAGAATTTGACTACGTCTCTTAAAAGCTATTCCAACTGAGATAGCTGTAAATGCTGAAGATTGTCAAAATGATAATCTCACAGATCAATACTGGCTTCAATGTGCTGAAGATGTCCGTCTTGAAATAATCTATAGTCACAATAAGACAGAAATGAGTTGGCGTCAACATTTGCCCTGCAACACCGAACGCCATAGCCACACCTGCAAGATCGAGGTTGCCTGTGCCCATTGCTGCAACGATTGGCATGACCATTGCCACATGGCCTTGACTCATTCCTGTCAGTATACCGATTATCAGCGATACGCAGGCAATTATCACCGGCACGGGTAGTGGCGAACTTTGGAAGGCGGTGACGATTTCACTCAACACATTTGTGACGGATAGTAAGTCCGTAAAATATAGAATGCCACCGATATTGGCGATCATCTTGAGATCGAATGTACTGATAAATATCTCCTTTGCACTGACGAAGCGTCCAACTGCAAGCAGGACGAAGAACATCGCAATTACAACAATCGCCGTTGCCGTTGAAGCATTGAGACCGCCAAAGACAACGATCAAGAATATCGACACTACTGAGCCGAGTGAGATTATCAATCCGTTGTTCTCATGCTTGAGTTCCGCTGCGGTCTCTTGAGGTATGGCTTCACGTTCGACCTTGATAGGACGAATCAGCACAAACCACCCGACAACAAAGGCAAGGACTGTTAGCCAGCAGAGGTGACGAATGAACTCACCGAAAGTGACACCAGCAATAGAACAGGCCATTATCATTCCTGGGATTATAGGACTTGAGAACTCAAACAGATGGCGAAACCAAAAATTTATTGCTGCCTTGTGTCCAGCGGTGAGATGTAAATCATCGCTGAGTTCTTCGACAATCGGTGCTGAAAATCGTGCTCCGCCGACTGAAGGCAGCAGCCCCAAGAAGGCAGGCATTGCCGCAAGTAGGACTTTAACACTCGAAAATATTCTCCTCAATGCCTTCACCATGTCAGTCAGAGATCCGCTCAGTCGAAGTTCAATCTCCAGACACATCACAAAGTAAAGAGCTAGGATTATGTCATAAGTCCTGTACTGAGAAAACGTCTTGACCAGTGTTGTCATTAAATCAGACGGATCACTTGAGCGCATAATCCAAATGAAGAGACCGCCAACGAGCATGCAAATGCCGATTTGCCATTTGCGTCTTAGCAGCAATATGATTATCATCAGCGTTATCGCAAGTAGTATAAATATATTCAAATAAATTACCTCATTTGTACACTATACTTTAATATAGTAACTCAATAATAATTGCGTTCTTGCCTTCAAGATTGAGAGTGGTATAATACAGGCAATCCAAACGAAAGAAGGCTTTAATATGAAGATTGAGATTTGGTCAGACTATGCGTGCCCATTCTGTTATATAGGTGAGAAGCGATTGGAAAAAGCACTTGCCGAAGTTGACAATGGTGATATTGATATTGAGTTTAAAAGTTTTGAACTTGATCCAACAGCAAGCAATGAGGTTGTATCTAATACTATTGACCGCTTCGCTATCAAGTATGGAATGAGCAAAGAGGACGCTGCTCACCGTATTGAGCAAATATCAATGATGGGTAGACGTGAAGGCATTGACTTTAAATACTCTTCGACGCGTTACACCAACACTTTCGATTCACTCCGCTTGACGAAGCTTGCACAAGAGCATGGTCACAATGAGATAATAACCAAACTCTTTGATGCCTACTTCACTAAAAACCTTGAACTTAGCAACCACCATGTACTCAAGAAGATTGCTGTTGAGTGTGGGCTTGATGAGAATGAAGTAGATGTTCTCCTCAATAGTGACAAGTATGCTGCTGAAGTTCGCAACGACGAGAGAGAAGCGGCAATGCTTGGCATAAATGGTGTACCTTACTTTGTCATTGGAGGTAAATACGGGTTATCGGGTGCCCAGCCTGTTGAAGTACTGAAACAAGCGATAACTGAAGCTATGACAAATGAAGCCGACGAAACATTCAATGGAATGACCTGCGGACCTAATGGTTGCCACTTTGAAAGTTAATTTTGCTCTTTGACCCATTGACGAATATCAGAGAGTGCTTCGATCAATTTTAAACCGTTCTCTGTTAGCGAGTACTCAACATGCGGCGGCACCTCATTAAAGGATTCTCGCTTGACAATATTGTCATTGACGAGACCTTTTAGAATTTTGGTCAGCATTAAATCAGTAATACCAGACAATTCGCGTTTTAGCTGATTAAATCGAATCGTCTTATATTCGTAAATGATCCAGATGAGTTTGATTTTCCATTTGCCGCCGAGAATGTTTGCGGCATATTCCAGCGGGCAGTCTTTGTTGGCAAATTTTGTTTCCATAATTACTAATTTTGTGTTAAACTAAAATAAATAATCGGCAATGGTGGTGACAACATGATTCTGACATGTGAGGTAGGTCCTTTTCCAACTAATGCTTACTTTTATATTGATGATTCGACACAACATGGATTTTTAATTGATCCAGGTTATGAAGCACAAAATCTTTTACAAGTCATTGAGAATCGTAAATTAACAGTTGAAAAAATTTTGCTTACTCACGGACATTTCGATCACATCGGCGCAGTTGACGAGCTTCAAACTACTTTAAATGTGCCAGTCTGTATGCAAAAGAACGGTTGCAATTATGTCAAAGATACTGAAATGAATGGCTCAACCGCTTTCTATGCTCCACCAACGGTAATTAATGGCGAAGTGATGTATCTTGAAGATGACAGTGAAATAATTCTGAGTAGTAATCCAGAGTTCAAGTTGAAGTTGATTCCTGTACCTGGACATACTACTGATGGCGCAATTTACTACAGCGTAAATGACGGCATAGCGTTTGTTGGTGATTCTATCTTCAACAGAAGCATAGGTCGAACGGATTTGCCAGGTGGAGATTATGATACGCTGATAACAAGCATCAAGAAGAAGATTTTGACCTTACCTGATGGGACTGTTTTACTCTCTGGGCATAGCGAGCCAACAACTGTTGGTATGGAGAAGTCGCGTCCTTGGTTCAATATTGATTAATTATAACATTTCTTTCAAATTTTGGAAATATAAAAACGGTGATTTTTACGTCACCGCCTTATTTTTCTGCTCAATTTCTATTATACTTGTCTTGTGTTTGCTGTTTTTAGTTAATTATCACTTCATCGTCGGTCAACTGTTTGAAAAATTGCGCCAATGCTTTAATCTGATCGTTTGTGATTGTGGATTTCAGTCCGGTGTAGTTTTTGTTGATTGTGTTGGCGTTATCAGTCATATAACGCACTTGACAAGTCACTTCTTTTACTGCCATATTTATTACCTCGATTTTGAAAAAATACACAACTTTTACAAATATTTTCTTCTAATATAACCAAGTTTTAAGTATGTTCATATCCAATATGGAAGATCACGTTTAATTCTGCTCAAAACCTCTTCATGTGAAAGGCTTTTACCTGTTTTTTTGTCAGTATAAACATTATCCTCTGAGCAGATACCCCAGCCCAACCAACCGATATCAATTTTGGCGTCAATACCAATCAATGATAAATTTTTTTTAACTACAGATTTGTTAATCTCATTCACACCAGGTATAACACAAGCAGCACCATTCATCATATAACCAAGTACAGAAGAACCACTTTCTACCTCAACAATAGCTGAAAAAAGGTCTTGCATTTGCCCTAAAGTGCCACCTGCAACGCCGTCAAGTTCCTCATCACTCATTGCTGCATCTTCCAAAATTTTGTTATTTTTGTTATCTTTCATATCAATCTACCTCCAATCACATCAAGAATCAACGTATTTTACTTGAATTTGTACTTCTTTTATAAATTTTCACCTCGATTTAGAAAAAATATGCAACTTTTTTATTGCTGCATATAATAAATTTTTTACCATTTCCAATCGGATTCGCTCATCTGCTTGCCGACAACTTTCATTGCGTGCTGACGAGCCTGTTCCTGAGTGATTTTTCGCCCGTTAAGAGAGTATACGTTACTAGTAGCACGATAAAGATCATAATCACATCTTGCTTTTATGCCGACTGTCGCCCAGGCATTTTCAACTTCTGTCTTTATAGAATCAGAGAACATGCCATTAAATACAATTTTTGTGGCACCGTAGCGATCGCATGAGCCATTCAAACTATTCAAAAAGCGACTGTCATCTGCAATTTCATATGAAGTGCCGCCAGCCACGTTGTCGAGCTCCTCGTCGCTCATCGCTGCATCTTCCAAAATTTTGTTATCTATCATATCAATCTACCTCCAATCACATCAAGAATCAACGTATTTTACTTGAATTTGTACTTCTTTCATAAATTTTTACCTCGATTTAGAAAAAATATGCAACTTTTTTATTGCTGCATATAATAAATTTTTTACCATTTCCAATCGGATTCGGTCATCTGCTTGCCGACAACTTCCATTGCGTGCTGACGTGCCTGTTCCTGCGTGATTTGCTTGCCATCAAGATAATATTCATTATTAACACTAAGACTTTTAGACAATTTTGTTTCGATCCCGACTGTTAACCAGGCTTCTTTAAGTTTTTCTCTACCATACGAACTGCTAAAAAAACATCTTGTAGCACCGTAGCGGTTAAACGAACCATTCAAACTGTTCAGAAAGCGGCTGTCATCTGCCATTTCATAGCAAGTGCCGCCAGCCACGTTGTCGAGTTCTTCATCGCTCATCGCTGCATTTGCGAGTTTTTTTTCATCAATCATATAAATCAACCTCCAATCACTACAAAAAACAAAAACACATCTAAAAATCTTTAACTTTGTATTATAAAAAAAAAAAAGAAACGGTTGTCAAACCATTTTCACAATTTTCTTGAGGAATTTTCTGTGAATTTTGGCAAAATTTAAGTATGTTCACGTCAAATAGAGCCTGCGGAATTTTTTCTGTAAATAGGAAATTGAATGGCGTTAAATCAACATCGAGATTCCTATTTACAGACTTTTTTTCATAGGCTCTTCAAATAATCACGTTTAATTCTGCTCAAAACCTCTTCATGTGAAAGGCTTTTACCTGTTTTTTTGTCAGTATAAACATTATCCTCTGAGCAGATACCATAGCCCAACCAACCGATATCAATTTTGGCGTCAATACCAATCATTGATAAAGCTTTTTTAACTATAGATTTTTCAATCTCATTCATACCAGGTAAAAAACAACCAGCACCAGCCGCAAAATCACCAAGTCCAGAAGAACCACTTTCTACCTCAACAATAGCTGACATAAGGTCTTGCATTTGCCCTAAAGTGCCGCCTGCAACGTTATCGAGTTCCTCGTCGCTCATCGCTTCAAGATTTGCGAGTTTCTTTTCATCAATCATATAAATCAACCTCCAATCACTTCAAACAACAAAACACATCTAAAAATCTTTAACTTTATATTATAAAAAAAAAAAACGGTTGTCAAGCAATTTTCACAATTTTTTTGCAGAATTTTCAGTGAGATTGGGAAAAAGTGGTGAAAATGAAAAAATCCGCCATTTCCGGCAGATTCGATGATTAATCAGGAATTTCAAATCTTGTGATAGTTTTGCCGCCTCTATGAATTACAGTTGCCTTCGGTTTATTAACCACAGATGTTTCTATTTCTTGTTTGTCCGATATATTTTCCGGGTTCTCATTGATTATAAATTTGGTCTGTCCTTTTACTTTCGTTTCAGTTATATACTTTTTTTCTTTAAACCATTTAAATTCAGATTATACGACTGGATTAGATAATT
>JAFVEZ010000049.1 GCA_017475745.1 Selenomonadaceae bacterium | reverse complement strand
TTTGGAATGATAAAATATTCTTTGATCCTATCCCATTGCTCATCTGTTAATTCATATCTTCTTCCTGACATTTTACTTCACCACCCAGATATATTATAAATGAACAATGAGAATTTTTAAAGTTATTCAACACTACCTAAAAAGAAAATTAGAAATTGAAAATTTTTTATTAAATGATGTTATATTCAATATCTAAGTCAACGGTGATATAAAAAATCATCGTTTTTTATTTGCAATGCAGAAAATTACAAATCTCGGCAGGTGGCTTTCATTTGTCACTAATAGATTCTATATTCATATATATTAAGTATCATGGTACCGTCACCATATCAATGCTTAATTATTGTCTTGTCCATTAGAAGATATTTTGTTAAAATCTCTTCGGGAGATGAGAACAATGAATGAAAGAAGGATAAATCGGCGGAAGTTCATCAAGGCAGCAATCGGTGGCAGTTTTCTGCTGGCAAGCGGCAATATCTTTAGCGGTTGCGGTGAAATATTAGACGGCGACGGAATGATAAATGAGTTCGATAAGATTGCCGATCTCGAAGTCAATCATTTGCGGCAGATTATCACAAACAACGCCAATGAAACTCGCTGTATCATGTGGCAGAGCAATGATGTTTTAATGAATCCTGCCGTTGAGGTTAAGGCAGATAACTCAACTGATACTTATAAATTCGCTGCGCTGGACTGCTCCTTCACAGATGACGATCACATCAATAATCAATATTCGGTTAAACTTGAAGGTCTCATTGTTGGCACAAACTACCAATATCGAATAGTTGACGGCGATCACTGCAGTGATTGGCATAATTTTAAAACAACAGACGACAAGTCCTTCAAGGTGTTGATATTTCCTGATTCTCAATGCGCTGATTATAGGGTCTGGGGCAAAGTTGCTAAATCCGCCTATAGCCGCAATGAGGATACTTCATTCTTTGTCAACGTTGGTGACATAGTGGATAACGGTGAAGATTGGACGCAATGGAGAGCTTGGTTTGAAGGTGCCGATAATTTCCTCGACAAGATACCTTTTGTTCCGATTATGGGTAACCACGAATGTTATAATAGGCAGTGGCAAACTAGACTGCCAGAATCTTACTTGAAATACTTTGAAGTTCCAAGCAATGGCAATGAAAAGTTTGAGCGACGTTACTATGCCTTTGACTATGGTGATGTTCACTTTGCTATACTCGACAGCCAATGGGACGAACTCAATGCCGTCAATGCTGGCGCTGGTAATGAGCTTATTCGCGCGCAGCAAGAATGGTTGAGACGTGATATGTTAAACACTTCAAAGAAATGGAAAATTGTGTTCATTCATAAAGATGTTTTGCAATACCGAATCAACGGTAGGCCGGAGCGTCTCGAAGGTTTCAGTGATATTGGAACTTTATTCATGCCACTGTTTGACGAGTTGAAGATAGATATTGTCTTCACCGCACACCTTCACACTTATCGCGATCGTGGGCATATCTATAACTTTGAGCACAATCCACAAGGTCCACTCTATATTTTGACGGGTCTCGCTGGTGATGTTCGGTATCCTGGTCTTTGGATAGATCATGCGCTTGATGTTGCAAAGGCACCACAGCCCGAAACAGATAACTACTTGACGTTGGAAGCTGCAAAGGATAAAATAGAAGTGAAATGCTTTCTGCCGGACGGCACAGAGATTGATCATGCCGTTGTTAAGCAGGGTGAGAAATAGATTGTGGCAAAAGAGAGGACGAACTATGAGACAAGCAGTTCGCTTTGTATTAATTGCATTGATAACTTTGGGAATCTTCAGCACGGTGTCAGCAGAGACCAAGTTGAGAGTTGGATACATTCCAAAAACTGGTTTTTTGGAGGAAGATAGAGCTGGACACTATCGCGGCTATGGCTATGAGTATATGGAATTTTTGTCAAGATACGGTGATTGGAAATTTGAGTATATTCCATGTTTGACTTGGCAGGAATGTAATGAAAAACTACAAAGTGGAATGATTGATGTATTGCCCGCGATGCCTGGAGATTATCGCAGTATTCAAAACGTCGTGAGGACGGACCATGTTATTGGGCGATATCCGATGGAATTGGTCACTCATGATGGTACAATCAAACCTCATATGAGGATAGGGACAATCCCTGCAAATGCGCCATTGCCGTCACTTCCTAAGATTGCAAAAGATGAAGGCTTTACTTACGAGCTTGTCAATTTCCCAACCTTCTACGATATGGAAGAGGCTTTTCAACGCCGCGAACTTGACGGCTATATTGCACCAATGCTGGAACCAAATAAAGAGAAGAATGTTGCCTCTATTTTCGATCGCCAAAGTTACCGTCTTCTCGTAAGACCCGATCGTAAGGACTTGCTTGCCGCAATGAATATTGCCATGGATGAAATGCTCATGGATCAGCCCAATATCAGAAACCGTCTCAATGATAAATATCTGAGGACAGGCGGCTCGCCTTTGATACTTAACCGCCAGGAAAAAGACTATCTCCAAATGAAGAGGAAGCTCAAGACTGCCATTTTAATGAAGCAGAAGCCCTATGCCTATTACGACAGTACAGGAGAGTTGCAGGGTGTACTACCACGCTTGATTCGACAAATCTCTGAAGACTTGGAAATTGAAATCGAGATAGTTCATACAAATACTCCTGCTGAAGCAGTCAATCTGATAAGAAACGGTCAAGTTGATTTTATTGCCGATTGTGTTTGCGATTTCAGTTGGGCTGGCGATTTAAATATGGCACCTACTCAAGCCTATCTTATGCTGGAATATGTTCCAATTACTCGTAGAGGTATAAATAGTGATGATAAATTAAAGATAGCTTGTGATCCTAATCTTCTATATACAAAAAATTTTATCTTCCCAAGATATGGCGAAACTCAAAGGATATATGCAGACAGTCTGCAAGATTGTTTTAAAATATTGAATATGGGCGACGCTGATATTTTGTATGCTCCGCGAAGTGAAGTGGCTTATTTAATGGAGGAAACTGGTATTTACAATTTAGAGATTGCTTCTGAGAGTGCTTTCTCTGATGAAATAAGCTTGGGTGTTTACAATAAGTCTGACAGCAGATTGTGGCGAATCCTAAATAAAGAGGTAAATCATATGGATATCGCTAATATCAGAAATGCTGTCAATGAGGATATGAGTACAGGAACACATAGGCTGAGTCTTCAATGGTTGATTCAGGAGCATCCTGCTCGCGCCATTGCATTGTTTTTGTTGTTTTGGTCAATTATTGGTGGAGCTATTTGGTACAGATTCCACTTGCGTCGTAAACAGACTGAAGCAATGAAACACATAGCTTATAATGATTCACGCTACAATCTGCCAAATACAAAGTTTTTTGAGGAAGAAGCAGGCAAAATTTGCAGCAATATCGAAACTGAAGAGAATATTTATGTAGTAAAATTCGCTTCTCTCCATAGCAATGGCAATTATCTACTGTCAGATAAGCAGCTTCGTGATGAGCAGTTGAAAAATATGGCAGCTGGAATTAAAGATAAGGATTGGAACTTGCTCACTACAACCGGCGATGAGAGTGGCAGTCTATTTTGTCTGTGTGAGACAAAGAATGATGCAGAGATCGTTAGACTTGCTAGGGAAGCTATCAGTGAATTTGGATATGTTGTGACGGAGGATTCCAGGATTTGGTTGCACATGAAAGCAGGTATTTGTAGGGTCCATAATGATTTACATTTAAGTATGGAACAGGCAAAGATCGCTTGTCAAACCACTCAAAGTGACGTTTTGATGTTCAATTATGATCTTGAAGAGAAGGTGAAATTTGAAGACAAAGTGACAGCTCACATGGGTGAAGCTCTAAAAAATGGAGAGTTCCAAGTTTGGTATCAGACTGAATATGAGTTAAAAACTCACAAGACAGTTGGAAATGAATTATTTATACGCTGGCAAAGTCCGGAACTGGGTTTTCTGATGCCTGGAAAGTTTATTTCTATATTTGAGCGAAGCGGATTTATTATACAGTCAGATTACTTTGTCTTTGAGGAAGCCTGCAAACTGCAACGAAGCAAACTTGACGAAAAATCAGAAGTAGTACCGATATCCGTAAATCATTCAAGTCTCCACCTCAGTGAAGATCATTACACAGACAAGATAAAGAGCATATTTAAAAAGTACAAATTGCCCAGGGGAATGATAAAGATTGAATTTAGTGAAAGGGCTTTTGAAAATTTAAAGCAGAAAAAAGAAATAGAGCGAGTAAATAGTATCTTACGCGCTCTTCAAAATATTGGCTTAAAGATTGTTGTTGACAATTTCGGTAGTAGCTATTCTTCATACAAGCTGCTAAATTCTATGCCGATAGATGAGATAAAAATTGATCGATCACTCGTTGAAGATGCTGTTGAGTCCAACAGAATGCGTGATATTTTGAGCAACATCATATCTCTTGGATTAAAACTCAAAATTAATGTAGTTTGTGAAGGTATTGAGACAAAAGATCAAGAAAAACTTTTAATTGATTTGAATTGTCGATACGGTCAAGGGTTTATCTACTCTGAAACCGCATTACTACAATAATTAAGTTCAACTCAAGGATTCCAGAGTCTTTCCAATGGCATGATTGAGAGCAAAACGATAGCGGGCGGCGTCACAGTAAGCATTGAGATGATTAAGACGTGCTTCTTTGAGTGCAACTTCGGCATCTAAAATATCAAGAAGTATGCCCTCACCTGCACGATATCTCTCAGAAGCAATAAAGCGTTCCTCTTCAGCAAGCTTAACGGCAAGATCAGTAGTTTGAAGTCTTACAAGTGCCGTCTTGAGGTTTTTACAGGCACTTATTACATCTGAACGAGCACTGTCAAGGTCTGATTTAAGTGCAAACTCAAGGCGCTCAACTTCCAGATTAGCTTCTTCGACTCTGCTTTTGGTTATTTTGCTGTCAAATATATTCCAACTAGCAGAGACACCGGCAGTGGCATTGGAAGTAGGGTCCCAATCCTTTGAGCGTGCATTTAGACCGGTCGATGCTGAAGCGTTGACAGAAGGACGATAAGCTGCTTTTGCACTCTTAACGAGTTCTTCAGCACGCTGTATTCTGAAATTATCGGCTTTAAGGTCTGCGCGGTTTTGCTCTGCAAGACTAATATAAGTCTCTATATCAAATGTCTCATTCGTGAGAGAGTAAGCTTTGACCAAAGAATCACTGTTTATAGGATTTGAGTTTGAATCCTCAGTTGAATTCGGATTGATGATTGACAGATCTGTATCATTGAGAGTTGCTGCATTGTCAAGACTCATTAAAATGGCAAGATCGGTTAATGCAACTTCATAAGCGGCTTGAGCGCGAATAGCATCTTGATTAGCATTAGAGGTCTCAACCTGCGCTCTCAGTAAGTCGATCTTAGCTTTTGCTCCTGCTGAGTAAAGGTCTGAGATTAACTGTTCATGTTCCTTGAGGTTGGCAAAGGTATCGAGATTAACAGACCAGGTTGACTTTTGCTCAAAGGCATTGACATAAACTGTGGCTACTTGGTAAGTTAAATCATCAACCGCCTGTTCTAAATCAAGTTTAGAAGCATCAAAATTGTACTCAGCCGCAGCAATATTGGCTTTGAGTTGTCCGCCTGAGTAAAGAGGAATAGAACCGGAAATACGAGCAGACGTACTTTCTGAAGTATCGGTGCCTTCCGTCTTGTCAGCATCTGCAGAAGCACTAACACCAACGGTAAAGCCTTTTTGTCCTTTGGCAATCTTGATTTCTTTTGAAGCGCTCTCTACTGCTTTCTGTGACTGTTTGAGACTTGGATTATTCTCAAGAGCAATCCGAACTGCTTCAGACAAACTGAGTGCTTGTACCTCAGCATTCGACACGAGCATTATCATAAACAAGACGAAGCTAAAATATCTCATCTTTCCACAGGCTCCTTGGTCAGTTTAATAGGATTGGCATTTATCATTTCGGTTACCTGATCAATGCGTGCGCTTGGTGATGCAGAGGAATCGGCATTACTTGAAGTTGAAACTTGAGTAACAGTTTGTTCTTCTTGAGGAACTTCTTGATGCGCTGTACTTATAGTCTCTGTTCGAGCCGCAGTAGAAGGTTTTATCGGTGCTTGGTCAACTTCATTCACAACATTTGATAAAGCTGCTTGAGCTTTTCTAAACTCTCTCAAAAGTTTACCCAAAGATCGACCAAGTTCAGGCAACTTACTGGGACCAAAGACGATCAATCCGACAATCAAAATAAGTGCAAACTCACCGGCACCAATGCCAAACATGACAAAACCTCCCAAAACACCTATTATAATTGAAAATATTATACAACCACAAAAAGTGCTTGTCAATGTAGAATGAATAGAAACTGTAAGAGGTGACAGAGAGTCAATGGATAAAATATTGCTGCATATGTGCTGCGGACCGTGTTCTTGCTACCCGGTCAAAAAGTTAAGAGCGGACGGAATAGAACCGGTTGGTTTTTTCTTTAATCCAAATATCCATCCTTACCAAGAGTGGCGACAGAGATTAAAGACTGCTAAAGAGTTCGCCAAAAAGGTCTCAATGGAGATTTACACCGTCGATCATTATGGTCTTCGTGACTTTTTAGGAAGAGTTCAAAAGTTCGTTGAGCCTATTGAGGGTGAGGATACAATCAAGTTTGCAGATGGTCACCATGCTCGTTGTCGAATTTGCTACGCTTGGCGACTTTATGAGACGGCAAAGTTTGCAGTAGATAATCATTTTGAAGCTTGGTCTTCTACTCTCTTTTACAGTATCCATCAAAATCATGAGCTTATGAAGTCGACGGCAGAATTGATTGCCAAGCAGGTGGGCATTGAGTTTTACTATGAGGATTTTCGCGTCGGTTGGCAGGAAGGCATTGATATAAGTCACGAATTAGAACTTTACCGCCAAAATTATTGCGGTTGTATCTTCAGTGAAGAAGAGCGATTCAGTAAAGATATTCGCAAACAGCGAAAGAAATATTTCAAAGGCAACGATTTAACTAAATAAACAGTTGACAAGTCCTCCAAAAGGGTTTAAATTTATATTCATTCTAATATTTAGGAGTGATTAGATGAGTAAATTGACATTAGACAAGGCAAAGGAAATCCTCAAGAAGCACACGACTGAAGAGCATTTACTGATCCACGCAGCAGCAGTTTCTGCCGCAATGGGTGCAATGGCTAACTACTTCAATGCCGACAAGGATCATTGGCAGGCTATAGGCTATCTTCATGATGTTGATTACCAAAAGTTTCCTGAAGAACACTGCAAACACGTTCGTGAGTTACTTGACCCAGAGGGTGTCGATGAAGAAGATATCAAAACTATCATCTCTCACGGTTATGGAATTTGTACTGAGGAAGTTGAACCGACAACCGATCTTGAGAAGAGTTTATTTGCCGTTGATGAGCTTACCGGTATAGTTCATGCCTACGCGCTAATGAGACCAGAGAACATGGACGGAATGGCAGTTAAAAGTTTGAAGAAGAAGTTTAAAGATAAGAAATTCGCCGCCGGTTGTAATCGTGAGATCATCAATCTTGGCGCTGCTAAACTCGGCTTGGATTTGAGTGTATTGATGCAGTGCTGCATTGACGGTATGACTGAACACAAAGTGGAACTTGGCTTTTAAAGAGATGTTGGATTCATTCTTTATCGGACTTCAATTCTTGACACGAATATCAATAGTCAAACAGACTGTGTGGACTGAGGAATCATTTGGTAAGAGCGTAAAATACTTTCCGGCGGTTGGTGCTGTCCTTGGTTTAGTTTACGTTATCATTGCAGAAATACTCAATCTTTTGACCGGCGGCACATTTCAAATGCTTACAGCCGCCGTTATTTTAATGTTAATGGTGATCTTGACTGGCGGAATACATTGCGACGGCTTCATGGATACAATGGACGGACTCTTCAGCGGACGAGACCGTGAGCGAATGTTGGAGATCATGAAGGATAGCAGAGTCGGTGCGTTCGGTGTCGTCAGTTTTGTAATGCTCTCAATCTTGGAGTTTGCAGTATTATCGGAATTGTCGAGAACTTCAATATTGATGCTTATTGTTGCCATATATTCAGCGCCGATAATCGGACGCTTGATGATGGTAATTATGATCGGTTGCTTTCCATATGCAAGGCCGGAGGGCATGGGCAAGGCTTTTGCTGAATACACAACGCGTTCAACGATCATATTGGCGATAGTCGAAGCATTGATCCTACTATCACCATTGATTCTGCTATTCGCTGTAACAGTAAAGGCTTTGTTGAGTTCATTGATAATAGCATTGATATTTACATTATACTTTGGAAGATTTGCAACAAAAAAAGTCGGCGGAGTAACCGGCGACATTTATGGAGCTGTTGAACTCATCTCCGAAGCTCTTGTGCTGCTTTCGTTTTTGTTGAGCAGCTAATTCTCTATAAAAAAAATGGTCGGAGCAGAGTGATTCGAACACTCGACCCCTTCGTCCCAAGCGAAGTGCGCTACCAAACTGCGCTATGCCCCGAAAACGATATTATTGTACACCAATCTCGATAACTTGTCAAGTCTTTATCAAAAAAAGTCCATTTATACTTGTAGAGTTGCAAAACGTCCATTACAACAATGGATAAGCAATTTTTTTATCAGCTAATCGCGGGTTAATTGCAATATCATCTCGGCTATCTCTTCTGCTGCCTGTGGACGCCCTAAACTCAAACTTGCTGCTGACATTTCCTTCAACTTGTCGGGACTTTCCAACAATTCAGTGATGTTTTCTTGTAGTAGTTCTGAGGTTAAATCTTTGTTGAGTATCATTCTTGCAGCTCCGGCATCCACCAAGGCTTTGGCATTGTACTCTTGGTGATTTTCTGCCGCATATGGATATGGAATCAAGATTGACGGAATACCTCGCGCAGTGAGTTCGGCAAGACCAGTGGCACCTGCTCTGAATACTGCTAAGTCAGCCATAGCCATCGCTTGAGGCATGTTGTAGAGGTAAGGCTCAACACGAATGTGTCTAAGCGTTTCAAGCTCAACGCCGGCGTCCTTGATCCTCGTGATAATATCATCATACTCACCTTTACCGGTAACATGGAGATATTGGACGGTCGGATTAGTGGCAGCATTGACGAGTACATCGACCATAGCACGATTGATACTTCTTGCACCGCGGCTGCCGCCTGAGATTAGTACAACAGGCTTGTTGCTCTCGAAGTCAAAGTGCTGTAAGCCCTCTTCACGAGTGCCTTGCAAAACTTCAGCACGAATAGGGTTGCCAGTATAAACAGTCTTGTCTTTCGGGAAATGATTCAAAGCACCTTCACAACCAACGGCAATCTTGGTAACAAATTTGGAGAGAATTTTATTAGTAATTCCTGCAACTACATTCTGCTCTTGAATAAGTGTTGGCACCTTTTCCAGACTTGCTGCCAAAAGAATAGGACCGCAGACATAACCGCCAGTACCAACCACCACATCAGGCTTAAATGTCTTAACAATATTCATTGCCTTCCTAACGCTGAGAATTGCATTTGCAGCGCGTTTAATATTGGCGAGTGTGAAGTGACGCTCAAAACCACCTGCCAAATCCAACGCGAAGAAAGGTATATTCTCTTTTGGAATGATATCTGATTCTAAACCTTGACGAGTACCAACATATAAAAATTCAGTTTCCGGTGCTTTTTCTTGAATTGTTCGGATAAGCGTCAATGCGGGGTAAATGTGTCCACCAGTACCACCGCCGCTTACTATGATCTTCAATTTATTATCTCCTCTTCAAAAATATAATCAATTTTACTTGCTCTATATTAGACAAATGTTGAACAGCAAATTCAATAAGAATCAAAATCTACATCATTACGCAGTTTAATCGCTTCGCCAATATGAACATTGTCAATGACTTCACTGCCTTCCAGGTCGGCAATCGTCCGCCCTACCTTCTTTATTCTGTCATAAGACCTAGCAGAGAGGTGTTTTTTCTTGTAGACTAGCTCAAGAAGTTCCTCAGCTCTATCTGTCATTTGACAATGTTTGCCTATCAATGTGTGATTCATTTGAGCATTACAAAACAAGTGATAGGGTTTCAATCGTTCAAATTGGATTTCTCTAGCAGCCGTGACACGCTTTCTAATTTCTGAAGACGGCTCATTTTTCCTCTTTGAAGCAAGGTCTTTGTACTCCACTTTTGGAACGCGAATGTGTATGTCAATTCTGTCAAGCAGAGGGCCGGAAAGACGGCGAGTATAGCGTTTAATCTCCTGTGGAGAGCAGCGGCAAGGGTGTTCAGGGTCACCATACCAGCCGCAAGGACAAGGATTCATTGAGCAGATTAGGATTATACTTGACGGGAATGTCAATGTTGCATTTACGCGTGATATAGTGATTTGACGTTCTTCCAGCGGCTCTCGAAGTGCCTCAAGAGTCTCTTTCCTAAATTCAGGAAACTCATCTAAGAACAATACACCGTGATGAGCAAGTGTCACTTGTCCAGGCCGCGGGATTGTGCCACCGCCTATCATTGAAGCAGTAGAAGCATCGTGATTTGGATTTTGGAATGGACGTTTGGTCATTAATCCGCCGTTGGGTCCAAGTTTGCCTTCAATGCTGTAAATCTTGGTGACTTCTAATGCTTCTTCTTGTGTTAATTCAGGTAATATCGAGTTTAATCGTTTTGCCAGCATTGTCTTGCCAGAACCCGGAACACCTACCATCAGCACATTATGACCACCTGCTGCTGCTATTTCCAGGGCACGTTTCGCCATAAACTGACCCTGCACATCAGCAAAATCATCTTGAAACTCAAGTATAGGTGATTCATTGACTATATTCTGTTTGACTGCAGGAGACATGTCTTCATAACCTTGAAGATGGCGTACCAATTCCAGCAAATTTTCCGGTGCATATACTTCAATACCTTCAACCAGCAAAGCTTCATTAACATTTTCTTTTGAAACGAAGACCTTTTTAAATCCACGATCGCGAGCAGTAACAACCATAGGTAGCACACCGCGGACAGCACGAAGATTGCCTTCAAGTGACAATTCGGCAGTGAACAAACAGCCGACAGTTTTTTCCGTAGGGATAGAACCTTGAGCAGAGAGCAAGCCTACAGCAATCGGCAAATCAAGACCGGAGCTGTCTTTCTTCATATCGGCAGGTGCAAGGTTGATAGTGATCTTTTCCGCTCGCAACAGGAGATTAGAATTTTTGACAGCAGTGCGGACGCGTTCCTTTGATTCACGAACGGAAGCATCAGGCAATCCGACTATATCAAAAGTCGGCATACCGTTGCTGCTGTCCACTTCAACTGAAATTATTTGCCCGTCGACACCAAATGTAGTTGCTCCGAAAGTTCTTGCAAACAAGGCTAATCACCTCTTGATAATATATTTACGATCAACAGTCGACTTCATCATATCAAAAGTTAATATAATATTAAATCATTTATCGAGTACATGTGGGCTATTCATTTCTTTGATAATAGACAGCGCGGCTTCTTTTGGATTTTCGGCGGCAATGATTGGACGCCCTACGACTAAATGAGTTGCGCCGTTTGCAAGAGCTTGAGCAGGAGTAGCGATTCTGCTTTGATCGTTAATTGCAGCTCCTGCAGGACGAACACCTGGAGTTACAATCAAAAAATCATCACCACAAGACTCTCGAATAGCTTTAGCTTCTTGCGGTGAAGCAACTACACCGTCAAGTCCTGCCTTTTGTGCAAGTTTGGCAAGTCTCACAACCTGTCCTTTCATTTGCGATTGATATCCGAGACCCTCCCAATCCTCTTGATTAATACTAGTCAATACCGTCACAGCGATCAACTTCGGTCGCTCAATCTTTAAGAGTTTAGCTTCAGCCTTTAAGCGGTCCGCTGCTGTCTTCATCATCGTATAGCCACCGCCGGCATGGATATTCAAAATATTTGCTCCAAGATTCATAAGAGAGCAGAGTCCACCAGCAACGGTGTTTGGAATGTCATGAAGTTTTAAATCAAGGAAGATGTTCTTACCATTGTCCTTCAGGAAGTCGACAACCTCAGCACCAACACTATAAAAGAGCTCCATTCCGACCTTGTAGTAGCTCACACTATCACCAAGATCATTGACAAGTCGTTTGACATCATCAATATGGTGAAAATCCAACGCAACTATTAAACGATTATCAGTCATCAGTAACACCTCAAGTCAATTAAATTTAGAAGATCAGTCAAAAGTAAATCAGCCAGCACAACAAATTACATTGTTATTAGTTTACCAATTTACTACAAACAAGTCAACAAGGTAATGATTCTATTGAGTCATAAATTTATGGAAGTCTCAGCTTACCAATTCCTGGATTTGTGCCAGAATGACGGCGATAGAAGGGCCAATATCACAAAGACCTCTAGCCTGGACATAAACATAAACAAACAGGCAAATGCCTTCGACATAGGAGGTAATAAGCTATATCCACTCGTGGCACCTTCAATGCCAAATCCAGGTCCTACACTAGCCATCGTCGATATACTAACACTCACAGCATTAATCAAGTCAATGCCATCAATCATCATCACAAAGGCAAAGATTGTGTCCATTATCACTATGGCGAAGAAGAATCGCGCAGCGCCGAAAACGACCTCATCTTCGACGGCTTGCCCATTCATTTTAACATGAGAAACACTCTGAGGGTGTATCTTTTGAAGGACGATAACTTTGAGCATTTTGAATAGAAGCACAATTCTTGCGACCTTGAGACCACCGGCAGTGGAGCCAGCACAGCCACCCAAGAACATAGTCATCATCAGAAAGCCCTTTGACAGCGGTGGCCATTTATCAAAGTCCGTAGCAACAAAGCCCGTTGTTGAAGCAAGTGACGCGACATGAAAGCTTGCCTGTCTCAATGCAGTCAATATGTCCATATTTGCTTCAACAAAGAGATCAACCGTTATGACCGCTGCAGCAAAGCCAATAATACTTAGGAAGATGAGGAACTCAGTATTATCAAGAATGATATGTCCACCTCTGCGAAAGGCAACGACGTACATCGCGAAGCTACCACTGGAAACGATCATAAATATGGTCATTGCAAGCTCTAACCAGCCGTTGCCGTATTCCTCAACTGTACCATTATAGATACCATAACCGCCGGTGGCAATCGTCGTCATTGCATGGTTGACGGCAGTAAACGGAGTGAGACCACAAAGGTAATAAGTAGCGGCGCAGAGAACAGTCAAAGCAACATAGATCAAGAAAAGAGCCTTGGCATTGTCTCTGATCTTAGGCATTTGGCGTTCCTTGGTGGGTCCTGTACTCTCCGCCTTCATTACATACATAGCACCACGACCGAATTGTGGAAGGATTGCCATAAATATGACGATTATTCCAAGACCGCCAACCCAGTTTGAAAGACTCCGCCAAATCAGGATACTTCGAGGTAAAATCTCAACGTCCTCAAAGACCGTTGCACCTGTACCGGAGAAACCGGAGACAGATTCAACTAGACTATCAAGAAGGCCAAGATATCCGCTGGCAAAGTACGGCGCTGCACCGAGAACTGATACCAACGCCCAACCTATAACGGTAATGGCAATACCTTCACGAACGCCCAAGTTGTCCTTGCCCTTGACGCCGCCAAAGCGCTCTAATTCAAAAGTCGCCGCCAAACACAAGAACATCGAAAGCAGGAAGGCCCATACTCCACCTGCTTCCTGTGCCAGAGCTGCAAATATCAGTGGTGGGAACATTGCCGCGCCACAAAACAAAGTTAGATACCCAAGCAGGGCAGACACTAATCTCTTATTCATATTGACAAAACTCACCGTTTAGTATATCTTGATTAAACACGACAATAGATTATACCATATTCATAAGATTGAAACAATATTCCATACCACATGAACGGAGATGATTGAATTGATACAAATATTCGACGGTGCTATGGGCACAATGTTGCAGGCAGGCGGCTTGAAGGCAGGCGCTTGTCCTGAGTTAATGAATATCGAGTTACCAGAAGTTGTCAAAAATATACACCGCGCCTACATTGAAGCAGGCTCAACTATTATAACCACCAATACTTTCGGTGCTTCGAGATTGAAGCTTTCTCACTATGGACTTGAGAGCAGAATGGCGGAGTTGAACTCTGCAGCGGTGAAGATTGCTAAAGAAGTTGCTGCCGGTCGTGCAAAAGTAGCTGGTGACATTGGTCCCACAGGTCGTTTTATTGCACCGCTTGGTGATCTGGACTTCGAGGAAGCTTACAACGGCTTCTATGAACAATCAAAGGCGCTTGCTGAAGCGGGTGCTGACTTTATTATCATTGAGACTTGTATTGATCTTCAAGAGATGAGAGCTGCGTTACTTGCCGCCAAAGATGCCTGCAATCTCCCTGTAATTTGTCAATTCAGCTACAGTGAGGACGGCAGGACCGTCACCGGCACTGATCCACAATCGGCAGCAGTCCTCTTTGAAGCTATGGGTGCTGCAGTGATTGGCGTCAACTGCTCACTTGGTCCTGAGCAGTTAGTCCCGATTGTCAAGGAACTTGCTGAGAATTGCACTGTACCCGTCAGTGTGCAACCCAATGCAGGTATGCCCTATCTTGAGAACGGTGAGACCAAATTTCCAATGGACGCAGTGAGCTTCGGCAAGTGTGCGCCCAAACTCCTTGAAGCCGGAGCGACTTATTTGGGCGGTTGCTGTGGCACTACACCTGATCACATTCGTGAGTTGACTAGGGTGATTCGTAGTGTTGAAGGCAATATAATCAACACTACACGTAAATCTGATAATATGTTAAGATTGACGAGTAGGAGTAAGACTGTCACTATTGACAAGTCACTGCCAACAGTGCTAATCGGTGAGAGGATCAACCCAACTGGTCGTAAAAAGCTGGCGGCTGAAATCCGCGAAGGATCGCTTCTCAGTGTCAAGAGAGATGCACTCAAGCAGATAAGGTCTGGTGCAACTGTCCTTGATGTCAATATGGGTGTCGGCGGCATTGATGAGACAGCAGCAATGAAGCGGGCAGTCACGGAGATTGCACAGCTTACTGAGGTACCACTTGCCATCGACACCGGTAATGTCGAAGCATTGGAAGCAGGTTTGAGGGCTTATCCTGGAAGAGCGCTGATTAATTCTGTCAGCGCGGAGCCGGATCGCCTAGAGAAGTTCCTGCCACTTGCCAAGAAGTACGGTGCTGCTATATTGTGTTTGCCAATTACCGATAAGGGTGTTCCAAAGACTGCCGAAGAGCGCGTTGAGACTGTGAGTAAGATCATTGACGAAGCGAAGAGACAAGGACTTCGTGACGGCGACTTCTTGCTTGACGGGCTGGTGATGACTATCTCTGCTGACGCTAATGCCTGTCATGAGGTGCTAAAGACCCTCAGAATGTACCGCGATAGATTTGGCTATCCGGCAACAATGGGTCTCAGCAATATATCTTTTGGATTGCCTAATCGTCCGCTGATTAACTCTACCTTCTTTGCGATGTGCCTTGCTGCCGGACTTGATGCACCGATTATGAATCCTTATGACGAACTCATGCAAAATGCCCTCAAGGCAAGTGCCGCGCTCCTTGGCAAAGACCCGAACGGCTTGCAGTTCAGTAAACTTGGACAAATTAATATCTCAATGCAAGTAAATCAAAATGATACAAATTCTAAAGTGAGAGACCTCGACCCGCTTAATGCCATTAAGCAAGCAGTCATTGAGGGTGAGAAGGACGAGATTGCCGAACTTGTCTCGAAGGCAATAGAAGCTGGTCACGATTCCAACGAGATAACGAACAAGGCGCTTACTGCTGCAATGAACGATATTGGCGTTGATTTTGGCGCCGGCAAGATGTTCCTGCCACAGGTACTTCTCTCTGCTGAGACGATGAGGGCTGCCTTCAATAAACTCAAAGAACTGCTGCCCGCTCAAGAGACTAAGCAGAATGGCACGGTTGTTATTGCAACTGTCAAGGGTGATGTTCACGACCTCGGTAAGAACATAGTCGGCGCTCTGCTCTCCAACAGTGGCTTCAAGCTTGTTGACCTTGGCAAAGATGTAGAGTCTGATAAGATTGTTCGCGCTGCTATTGAGAACAAGGCGGATATTGTCGGTCTCTGTGCGTTGATGACTACGACAATGGTGCAGATTGATAAGGTCATTGCTGACCTACACGCTGCCGGTTGTTCAGCTAAAGTGATGGTCGGCGGTGCAGCACTGACACAAGAATATGCCGACTCTGCCGGTGCAGATGCCTATGCCAAGGACGGTGTCCAGGCAGTTCAACTTGCCAAACAAATGCTCGGTATTGCAGAAGTTTAGCGGACAGTTATCATTGATAGCGAAGAGAGCAAAATCTAAGCGTCAGAGTGATTCTCTAATTTGTCGAAGGCAGTCAAAGTTTAATCCTTAAAATCAACCGACTTCAAATTTGTTGTTGAAATTCGACAATATAGGCGTATAATATAGATAGGTTTAAAATTAAATGGAGTGATGTTAATGGTAGCAGCAGGTTTTATGGCAGGTGTAGCACTCGGCCAAAAACTAGTCGGTATGGGTAGAGGGCAAGCCAAAGGTCTCGGCGGTCGAAGGGCGGTTAAATCAAGCACACAAGATCAAAGGCTACAGTCAGCAAGAATAGCGGCATACAAAAGAATGAAGGCAAGGCAACTTCGCCAAACTCAAACTCCTCTTGAGACCGCAGAAAACAGAGCATTTAACGCCGGATTTAATTATACGTTCAAAGATGAGTTTAAAGATGATCCATCCGATCAGCTCCTCAACAGCTTCAGAAAGAGCATCAAGGAGTTTAACGATTGGGTTAAGTTAAAGACAAATGGCATACTCGATTTAAATATGTCCATGGCGATCTTCTTCATTATTCGCGGTGTTAGAAAGTTTATCCTTGAGAAGCAATACCCGTCAGCTTGGCAGTTGATTTGGTGGGCTTCTTCAATCTTGAGAGGCTGGCGATTTGTATGAGTATCAGACCGTCTACTTGGATTGCGATTCAACAGCGCATGATTCAACACAAACGCTGCTCTGTCAAACATGACAATCTCGCAGATAACCTCAGAAAGTACAAGCGCGACGCCATAATCTCAATCGCCGGCTTCGCTGCAATGAAGATATTAGAGAAGGTTTCGCCAAATGTCTTTGCAGGCATTAAGTTCCTTCGTATGGCACTGGTACTTGGCATTGGCAGAGATTTTATCGAAAATGGCGTCAAAGGTTTATTCAAAGACAAGCGCCCGAATGCCGATACTTTGACTGCAACGGCGGTTATTGCATCGGTCCTTGCGGGTAAGCCAGAGTCAAGTCTAACCCTCTTGGCATTGTCAAACGGTGCGGAGATGTTGACAAGTTACGCGGCGGAAAAAGCACGTACTCACATCTCCGGTTTACTGTCACTCGATCAGCGTTTCGTCTGGAAAGTTGACGGCGAAGTTGAGAACAAGATACCCGTTGAGGAAGTTCGCGCAGGTGACATCATCGCTGCACACACAGGCGAAAAGATCGTCGTTGACGGCAAAGTCATAGAGGGCACAGCAGCCGTCAATCAAGCGTCCATTACTGGTGAATCTCGCCCTGCCATGAAGTCAGAGGGTGCCCAAGTCTATGCTGGTTCCGTTGTTGAAGCCGGTGAAGTACTTGTCAAAGTTGAAAAGGTCGGCAAGGACACCTCTTTGGCAAATATCGTCCATCTCGTTGAGGAAGCTCAAACCCGCAAGGCTCCTATCCAGAATTTTGCCGACCAGATGGCTAACTTCCTTGTGCCGGTTTCCTTCATAGGTGCAGCCATAGTCTACGGTGCTACTCGTGATTGGCAACGCGTGTTAAATCTTCTATTTATAGACTTCTCCTGCGGTTTGAAGCTCTCGACGGCGACGGCGATTTCTGCCGCTATCGGTGCAGCAGCAAAGCGAGGTATTCTCGTAAAGGGCGGCAACTATATTGAAGCGCTTGCGAATACTGACACTGTTGTCCTCGACAAGACCGGCACACTGACCATGGGTGTACCACAGATTTCATTCATTAAGACTGCCAAAGATGTCAAAGAAGAAGAACTAATTCTACTTGCCGCCTCAGCAGAACAACATTCAGTCCACCCATTGGCAGTGGCAATTCAAAATGTTGTCCAAAAAAATGAGTGGACTGTACCTCAGCATATCAAGTCTGAGACAGTGGTTGCTCGCGGAATGACGGCAGTAGTCCCGGATTTTGGTGAGTTCAAAGGTGGTGACATTCTGGTAGGCTCCAAAAAGTTTATGCTTGAGAATAAGGTTACCTCAAAGAGCATTGCAAGTATTTTGGACAGTGCAGAATCAAATATTGAGAGCAGAAATCTCCTCTATGTTGCCCGCAACAAGAAGCTGATAGGAATAATTGGCATCGAAGACCCGATTCGTCCACAAATGAAGAAGACACTAAATCAAATGCGGCGTCTTGGCGTTGATGAGATCGTCATGTTGACTGGTGATTCTAAGGCGGTTGCGGAGAAGGTTGCTCTTGAAATGGATTTAGATGCTTACTTCGCTGAGATACTGCCCGAAGATAAAGCTCGCTACGTCAACAAGCTCAAACAATACGGTACAGTGATGATGGTAGGCGACGGCATTAATGATGCTCCTGCACTTGCCTTCTCTGATGTGGGTATCACTCTTGGAGGCAGACAGACAGATATCGCGGCAGAATCTTCCGCTGTCACTATCCATTCTGAAGAGTCTTCAAGACTAGTTGAAGCTCTTAGACTAGGTAGACGTACAATGGACTTGGTTCAACAGAACTTTACCGCAACGATTTTAGTCAATTCTTCGGCAATGATTCTCGGTGCAATAGGCAAGATCAGTCCACTCTGGGCGGCGGTCATTCACAATACCGCTACTCTTGCCGTCGTCCTCAATAGCTGTCGAATCTTGCGTCCAGAATCAGTCAGAAATTTCACAAAAGCAATGAAGAATCAAATCAAGCGCTATTGAATCCTTTATCGGCTCTTAGGCAAACTTTCGAGAGTTTGCCGATTCTTTGATAATCGGAGGAAAAGTTTATGAATTTGCAGACAAAGTCTGTCGTGTCCTTTAACGTTGTTATTGTTTTAGTTTGCATCTGTATGGCCATTCTTGGCTATCGCAGCGCTGACAATGGATTTGGAATATCTCTTCAAAGTAAGGCAAGCTCCAATGTCAAGTCAATCTTGGAGATAGTGGAATTTCGCTATCCCGGTGAATGGCATATTGAGGCAGGTGGACTCTATAAGGGCAAATTAAAGATTGACGGCAACAATGAAGTCGTTGACTTCTTGGGTGCTATTTGTGAAGGACAGGTTACTATCTTTCAAAATGATACCCGCGTGGCGACAACAGTCAAAGGCACAGATGGACAGCGCTCAGTCGGAACCAAAGCTTCTGATAAAGTTATTGAAGAGGTTATAAAGGGCGGCAAGTCCTATACCGGTCGTGCTGAGGTAGTTGGTCAGGACTATCATGCTGCTTATGTACCTATAAAGAACGGTTCCGGTAACGTCATTGGTATGATCTTTGTCGGTCTACCGGCAAGTTCAATGAGTCACATTCAGAACGACTTTATCTTCACGATAGCAATAACGGTTGTAGTGATAATTCTTGTTATGGGTATCGGCTCTTGGATTGTAATAGGTCGCGAAACAAGAAAACTCGCTGAGACAGCAACTACAGTTGACAAGATAGCCGGTGGTGATTTAAGAATTGCAGATTTGCCGGTAACTTCTCAAGATGAGATTGGTACTCTAGCTAATGGCGTAAATGAGATGAAGAGAAAGTTGAATCAACTAATCAGAGATGTTGCCGATGCTTCAGAGAGAGTTGCCGCTTCGTCTGAAGAGATGTCGGCAAGCACAGAGCATGTCGCTGAGACCACTGTGCAGGCGGCTGTCAATGCAACAGCGATGACTGAAGGTGCTTCAAAGCAAGCTGAAACAATAAACGGTCTGCAAAACATCATAAACGATATGCGTGATAAGATGCAAGAACTCCACGAGAGTGCAAATGCGATGAATACAGTCGCTCGTCATAGTGAGGAGAAGGCACATGATGGCAAACAGAAGGTGAACTTTGCCGTTGAGCAGATAAAGAGCATTGCTGAACAGGTTAGTAAGTCTGCAGAGGTTGTCGGTGAGCTTGGTAAGCGTTCAGATGAGATCGGTAAGATAGTAGATACCATTGCTGCAATCGCCGATCAAACCAATCTTCTTGCCCTCAATGCAGCTATTGAGGCGGCACGTGCCGGTGAGCATGGTCGCGGCTTTGCGGTTGTTGCTGAGGAAGTTCGCAAGCTTGCCGAACAGTCCAGTATCGCTGCAAAGAATATCTCTGAATTGATAACCACTATTCAAGAAGAGACATCTTCTGCCGTTGAAGCTATTGAACTTGGCAACCGCAGTGTTCACGAAGGTTCCACTTCTGTACTGGCAACGGGTGACGCCTTCAACGCTATTGAAGAGCAAGTCGAAAAGCTCAACGAAAATGTACAACGTTCGATTGCCCACATCGCGGCAGTCAACACAACAAGCCACGACATACTCAATGCCATTGAGGTTGTGCAGGCGATCAGTCATAAGTCAACACAAAAGGCACAGAATGTCTCGGCAGCAGCCGAAGAACAGGCAGCAACAATCCATGAAATGCATGATGCCAGCACCAAGATGTCAGAATTGGCACAGCAGCTCCAAAATGAGGTGCATAAGTTCAACTTGTCAATGTGATTAAATCTACGTATACAAAAAGACCTTCTGTAATGTATGCAGGAGGTCTTTGTATTTATGCTGCTTTCTTGATCATTACTAAGGCATCTCCAACAGGTCGTTCTTTGCCATCACTCGGTGAGTTGACTATATCGCCCTTGACAACAAGCTCAGTGGAACCGCCGCCGTCTAGGTTGATTGCATTGACGGCATCAAAGTCATTTAGGAGAATCTCTGCCCACTCTTGAAGCGTACAACCTTTGGAGTGTGCCTGCCTGCCATCGACAATGGCGAAGATATAGTCACCATACTGAGTCACACCTACAGCCGAACGAGGTGCCCTACCCAATCGAATGTCATTTGGAAATTCTTCCTCATCGACATTTACATAAATCATTCCATCTTTAACCAGTCTAGGACCGGCGCCTATTACTTGAATAGCTTGATCGAAGTCGCCGACACCGTCTACATCAATGATTGATTCGTCAAATATCGCACGATCTCCGATTTGAGTATTTTGGAAAAGTTCTGCCGCCTTGCCATGGACGCTGACGACGTAGCCATTGATCGGTATCTCACTATTGCCTTTACCTTGACGAATATCAGTCACAATGCCATCGGTGACGATATATTCAACGCCAAAATCATTCGTGCCGGTCGTAGCACCCTGGTGAAGATTGTAAATCACCAAAGCATCAGCACCGCGCTCACAATCTACTCCACTGATATTTAGAGACGCACCGCCCATAGTAACATTGCCATAGTAGCCTGTACGCCCAAATATAGTGGAACCGTCAGCGTTGATACCCATAGTTGATCGCGTGTAATAAGTTGTACCGGCAACGACGCCGTTGACTTTCGTATTGCCGAGAATTTCACCGCTGAGTGCAAAGTAACTAGCATTAATCGCAGCAATAGCATTGTATTCGTTGCTCATTTGCTTGACGGTTGCCCTGCCTGGAATTTTGTCACGTGCCAAGACAGGTTGTAAAGTATACTTCTCATGATCGGCGATTATCGCAAAAGCCATGATACCGTCGCGATTAACCATTCTAAACTCAAGTCCTTCAACCTCTTCGATCTCAGGCGGATTATCAACGCTTGGCGGCGTTGAGGTATCTGCTGGAACTTCCGGTATAGAGTAGTCAGGAATGATAGGCTGTTCTATAGGTTCAGGCGGATTGTCAGATTCAGGATCACTTGACGGTGATTTAGTACTCATTGGCGGTACGTCCATCGACGGTAAATATACTTCGTCTTGCTCAGAGTCACTCGAAGTATCGTTTGCTCCCGATTCATTTGATTTATTTGGCTTATCTCGCCAGGTAGGCTGGTCATTAACTACAGTTACCGATTCTTCCTTCGAGCCGCGTTCAACTATTATTGTAGTCTCTGCCGCCTCAACAATCGCAGAATAATCAACTGTTGCGAGTATTAACAGCAAAAGTACTAATATTCTTATCATAATCAATCCTCCGACAAAAAACAAAAAGTTTAAGAAAAGTTTAAATTACAAAATGATTTTATATGTTAATATTATTTTACAAAATTTACAAAAAAATTCTGAAAATATCTGTTAATTATTTCAAAAATGTGATACGATAAGAGCAACGGAAAAATCGCAACACAATGTAGAAAAGGAGACTGCTTATGACGACATTATTGGAAAAGACACGGCAAATCAACAAATTACTCCAACGCTCAGAAACGGTTGAGTATGACGGTATATCGAAAATACTCAGCAACGTACTCAGCGCGAACGTCTACATCACCGGCAAAAAGGGTGAGATTTTTGGTTATGCCTTTTTAGATGACTTTGAATGTGACTTAATGGTTGATAAAGTCATTCGTAGAGGAAAATTCCCAAAACAATATGTCAACTGGCTCAACCGAATTGACGAGACCAATGCCAACCGCAGAAGTAAAACTGGTATGTGTGTTTACGAAGAGGGTAAAAAATGTCTCTTCAATGGCAAGAACACAACTATTGTGCCTATTTACGGCGTTGGTGAGAGAATCGGTACTTTGATAATTGCGCGCTACAACAATGATTTTATTGATGATGATTTGCTTTTGGCAGAATATGGCGCAACTGTCGTCGGAATGGAAATGCTCAGAGATCGTACCGAAAAGCTGGAGATCGAAGCGCGAAAGAAGGCGACCGTTCAAATTGCGCTGGCAACTCTTTCCTACTCTGAAGCTGAGGCAGCTATCAACATTCTGGGCGAATTGAACGGCAATGAAGGATTGCTGGTTGCATCGAAGATTGCCGACAGGGTGGGTATTACTCGCTCTGTGATAGTCAATGCTCTACGTAAGTTTGAGTCTGCTGGCGTTATAGAATCTAAATCTCTTGGAATGAAAGGCACCTACATAAAGATTTTAAATGAGTACTTGCTTGATGAGATTCAAAAGTTACATCGCTAAAAAGAGTCAAAGGAATATATCCTCACGACTCTTTAATCTTGGCACTGTTGTAAACTTCCAATACTTTATCAAGTGAGGGCGCTCTTCCACAGGAAAATTTACCTTCTGGACAATAGCCAAGTTGTTCGCAAGCCGCACCTGCCTTAGCAAAAAGGTTAGGCGCGGCTTTTTTGACGAGTTTAAGCATCTCATTTGCAAGGTTGCGGATCTCCCACTGAGCACGAGTGCAACAGCGAAGACTAAAAAAGTGCAGCAATTCGCGAGAATTCATAGTCACAACCATAGATGTTGACGCGGCATTTGGCAATACCATTCGTGCATCTTCTTTGGCAATGCCGGCTTCGATCAATTTATCGTAATGAGTTTTGCATTGATTCAAAGACTCATCGAAAATATCCTCAACATCTAACTTTTCAACTGACGGTGGCTTGATAAAATCAGCATAGTTAAATCCGCAATATCTCTGGCTTCTCACGCTAAACGAAGCAAGACGGTGACGAGTTATCTGTGCCAATAGTGCTCTGGAGACTCCACTAATCGCAAATGTAAATGAGACATGCTCAATCGGTGACTGGTGACCGAGATCATTGAGCTTTTGAAGAAATTTAGCAGCTTTCTCGTCAGTCATATTATCCAGGAGCTTGTCAGGATCGTCGTTGGAATAGCAGCAGCGTGCTGCCGCAGCGACAATCTTCTCTGGCTCAGGTGTGTATGTCAAAAGTGTGACTTTCAAATAATCATCTCCAAATTACAAATAATAAGAAGATATAAGCACTTACTTTATATCCTCGAAGTTAAGAAAACTTCTGTATAAGTTGTTGATAATATTTAATATTCTCTCTAATATCATCATCGCTAAAATTCAGCTCTATACTCAGCCCTTCGCCTAACTCAACTTCTTCCATAAAATAGCGATATCCAGACTCTGCCAGGGTTACTCGCCTGTTATTCAAAAAAATGCCTGCTTCCTTCTTCATTTGATTTGGATAGGTTTTGACTAAATATTTCATTTGTTCGATGTACTGCTCTCTAGCACTTACTTTCCTAATGGATTCACTTTTCATGAATGAAGGTACTTCCAAAATTGCTGTTGACTTGGCAGACTTGGGCGATTGAAATGAAGTTGAAAAGTTTGGTGAATTTATTGGCATTGGCAACATAGGTAGACTCGGCAAACTTGGTAAATTTTGTGTATCTTGTGAATTTGATACTGTTTCATGATCTTCAAACTTTGTAATATCATATGAGCGTTTGACTTCTATACTCATATTGATATTAACCACTCTTGCATAACGGAATATCTCTCTTAAGGCCTTAACGATTTCAGTCGGCGTTCTGCTAACGTCCAAATACAAGATTGTACTGATCCTCGCCGGCTGCTTCATATCTATCTTCGTGGTACGCAAATATAAGGCACGTGTCGGGTCTTTGCTCACGAGCGAGTTTATCACTTCCGGATACTCTATGTAAAGTGTCTTTACTGCTGCGAAGTACAATTCTTCCCAAGATTTGACCTCATATCTGCCATAATATATCAACGCCGTAGGACTATCGTTATCTGTTATGCCATCTCGCGCTAAATTTATCTCCACCTTCTTCTCGCTCCCAATATGATTGATATTTTTGCTTGTAAATTCTACATAAATGATAATATTCCTTCAAATACATTTGTCCAAACAACAAATCCCATAATTACAGTCCAGATATCAGTGGAGCAGTGATTTGAGATTATTGGACAATGTTGCAAATTCACTCAATGATAGCGTTTCGGCTCTTCGTTGAGGGTCTATATTTGACATTTCCAAAGCTTTTGATAGCAATTCACGGTTAAATCCGACACTTGCAAGAGAGTTTATCAAGGTCTTGCGTCTCTGTCCAAATGAAGCGCGGACAACTCTAAAAAAGAATTTATCATCTTCAACCTCAACGGCAGGAGATTTGCGTACATCACAGACTATGACCGATGATGTGACTTCAGGACTTGGCAGGAAAGAACTTGGCGGCACATCAAAGGCTATGCGCGGTTCTGTATAAAATTGTACCGCAACTGACAATGCACCGTAAGTCTTGGCTGATTCCTTGGCGGCTGATAGGCTCTCCGGCGTGGCAACCATTCTTTCCGCCACTTCACGCTGTACCATTGTCACCAGTTTGGTTATTGGCAATCTTTTCTCCAAGAGTGTCAATATTATCTGCGAGGTTATATAGTAAGGCAAATTGGCGACGACTTTAAAAGGCTGATTATTCATTATTTGCAAAATGTCGACCTTCAAGATGTCTCCTTGAATTACTTGAAGATTTTCATAACCCGCCAAAGTTTCCGCCAACACTGCAGGTAATTTCTTGTCGAGTTCCACGGCAGTGACACAAGCTCCGGCTTCCAATAGACCTTGGGTTAATGTACCAATTCCAGGACCAATCTCAAGAACGAGCTCACCTTCCTCAATATCAGCAGCATAAACTATATCATCAACGACACCTTTGTCAATCAGAAAGTTTTGACCGAGACGCTTGCTTGTACGTAAATTGAAACTTTTTAAGATGTGTCGTGTAGTGCTTAAATTTGCAATGATCGGATGAATTTTATCCATAACTACCACCTTTTATTTTACAACTATCAAATATTATAACACATATAAAAATTCGTGAAAAACAATTTTAAATGAATTTGTTGCAATCGTTGAAAAATTGTTGAATACAAAGTATAATAACACTTAAATGTTATTCTGGAGATTGTATATGGAAGAGTCAAAATTCTTATTAAATATTGGAAAAACACACGAAGCCTTCAAACGACTCAAAACTATCTTGCCAAAGTTCAAAGATACCCAAGACGAATGGAAAGTCCATGAATTGTTAGGAGCTGTCTTTCATGATTTGGGTGATGCTGACGGTGCTGTACAGGCTTATCTTTACACTGCTCACAAAGACAGATATTTACGCAGTCAGCGCGAGCATTATTCCAATTATCTCTTTGCACTACACTATTTGAACTCAATCACTGACAAAGAGCTTGCAAATGAGCACTTTATATACAACAATTTGTTTGAAAATGACTACTTGACATCTGATATTCGCTCAAGGTCTCAAAATTCCAAATTGACAATCGGTTACATAGCACCAAATTTTTTGGAATCTTCCTCAGCAAGATTTTATGAGTCACTACTGACGGAATATAACCGTAATGATTTTATGGTCAAATGTTTTTCACTCTCTCATGAAGGCGATCAATTTACGAATTTCATTGATTCTAACGTTGACAATATGATTATATTGGAAGATTTTTCTATTGAAGAAGCGGCTCAGAAGATTGTCGACGAGGACGTTGATATACTCTTCGATCTCGGTGGACACAGTGAAGGTGGAATGACACTGCAAATTATGAGTTATAAGCCTGCACTAATTCAAATCAGCGGAATTGGCTGGTTTGATACAACTGGCTTGAAGGCTATTGATTATTTCTTGACTGACAATTACCTCGCGCCAATCGGTCACGAAAAATACTTTACCGAAAGACTTCTACGATTAAGTGGTGCCTTTGCCTTCAAACCAACTGAGTCAATGGAATCTGTATCGTCTCTATATACTCAAGCTCACTCTTTCATTACTTTTGCCAGTTTTAATAACTTCATGAAGATAACTGATGATTATCTGAAATGTGTCAAGAAAATTTTAAATCTAGTTGAAAACTCAAAATTTGTAATTCAGGATACCACAATGATTCCTGCGCGCAAGATTGAGATGGAAAAACGTCTTAAAAAACTTCGTCTGCCACTCGACAAGATTGAACTCCGCCTTGGTAATGACGATTATCTCAAAGACTATGCTTTAATTGATATCATTCTTGATACTTTTCCGTACAACGGTGGCACTATGACAGCAACAGCTCTCTACATGGGCGTTCCAGTTATCAGTCTTTATGGCACGCGGCACAGTTCGAGATTCGGCGCGGACATTCTGCGACTTGCCGGAATGAGCGAGTTAATAGCAAACGACATGAAAGAATATATCAATAAATCTGTTTCTCTTGCCGAAGATCAAATCAAATTGAGTTCATTGAAAAGGACATTGCGTGAACGTCTCTGCAATTCAAAACTTCTTGATACGAAAGGTTTTATTGCTGAATTGGAGTATCAATACAAACGAATGGTGGGTGCTTAATGATATATTTGACATTATTTCTTGAATTTGCCAAGATAAGTCTTGTGTGTGTGGGTGGTGGTTATGCTTCAATGCCGCTCATACAGGCGGTGGTTGTTGACAGTTACCACTGGCTGACGTTACCGGAGTTTATAGACATCTTCACAATCTCACAGATGACACCTGGCCCAATAGGAATCAATGCCGCAACTTTCGCTGGAATGAAGGTAGCGGGACTTGGCGGGGCAATAAGCGCAACAATGGGTTTTGTCACGCCATCGCTATTTCTTTGCATAGTTTTGGCAAAGATAATGTTTAAATATGGATCGCTTGGCTCAATCCACGGTATATTAATTGGACTGAGACCAGCAGTCATGGCACTAATCGCAGCAGCTTGTATTTCCTTTGTACTTTTAGCCGTCTGGAATGTTGAATCTGCACCGACAGACTGGACAGCCTTCGATCCAAAAGGACTAATCATTTTGATATTGGCGTTAGCAGCCGCACGCAAAAAAATTGGAGTTATTAAAATACTGATTTCTTGTGGTGTGCTTGGTCTAATATTGGGAAATATGTTCTAGTGAAGATATAATTATATTTGAAAGGTTGATTTGATGTCAGACAAAAATGTCGATACTAAGAAAACGAAGAAAGTAAAACTAAAATGCGTTCTCTGCGGCAAGAATCTTGATGAGAAGAGCGCGTTAATTCACAAGAATCAACAGGGACAGCGTGAGATCATCTGTTATGACTGTTTCGAGAAGGAGACAGGTGTCGATTACAAGACATTTGCCTATCGCAGGGAATCAGCAAAGCAACTCTTATTTGCAACTATCTTTTGTATTCTCTTGACGATTTATGCTTTTGTTGAGCAAGGTCCTCTCTATGGCGTTGCAGGAATCGTTATCACAATATTAATATTCTTGTTTGCTGGGAAAGCCAAATAAAAAATCTTGCTTCGTAACATTGAAACAAGACTTTTTAATGAGTTCATATTTAGATTAAACCTGCTATAATGATGAAGTAATAAAAGACTGGCGCGGTGAAGAAGATACTGTCGAATCTGTCCAACATTCCACCATGTCCAGGTAGTAGAATACCTGAATCTTTGATACCAGCAAAGCGCTTCATTACCGACTCAACTAGATCGCCGAGAGTTGCCACTATAGCAAGTATAAATCCGAGAATTGCCATCTCCACAAAAGGAAAGTTAAAACACACATGCCCGACCAACACTGCCATTGCCGTTGTACCTAATACTCCACCGATAAAACCTTCAACGGTCTTCTTTGGACTTATTGAACTCGCCAACTTATGAGAACCTATCGCTACGCCGACGAAATAGGCAAAGGTATCACTCGACCAAGTACATATAAACAGCAACCAGATCATTGCACTTCCAACATCAAAGTTAAGTGCCATTAAACTCTCAAGGGCGTTGCCAATCGCCATTAATCCCTTATCAGCTATCGGTGCGACAGAATCTATCACTTGACTTTCGTCATCAAGGAATCGCAAAAGTATCAAATGTGCAAACGGCAAGCCTATATACAAAACGCCTGCGATTGAGGCGCAAGCGTCTATTGGTCTCACTGATCCGTGTAGCAGCACCGTCATAAGGAAGATCATCAACATTCCAATCGTCAGCACCGCTAAGAGTTCCTCAGTATTGCCAAGCCAAGCACAGCACAACATCAATATCAGCGTTAAAGCTCCGAGAAGGAAAGTTATGTCGAGACCCTTCGCTTTCATCATTGAGGAATATTCATACCAGCCGATCAATGTCAGCAGCATTGCAAAAGCAGCAAACGGCAAGCCACCGAGTTGAATCACGACGGCGGCGATTGCTATTCCGACGATTCCGCTTATTATTCTAACTATCAATATTTATCACCTAATAATTTTTTTTACTTTCCTCAATAAATATGAAAACTTCATTTGCAATTCTGTCAGGGCAATCCAACTCCATAAAATGACGTTCTCCATTCAATATAACTGCTCTTGAATTTTTCGTATTTGTCATTGCGAAAATATTGCTGTCAAGATGATCTTGGAAAAATAAATCGTCACTGCCAAACAAGTATCCGACAGGAACTTCAATATTTTCAAGGGTTTCGATACATTCTTTTTTTGTTTTCCAAATATTTTCTGCAAAATTTACTGCATATTTCGGAATAATTGTTACATCAACTTTTCCGACGGTTGCCATTTCTTCTATTTTGAGTTTTATTCCCTCAGGTTTTCTGATCGTGGCTTTTAACATTCCGTCTATTCCTTCATTTTTTGCAACTTCAAAAAATTTATTGCTGTTCTGTGCTTTGAGATGTGGAACAAGCAAAAAACTCGAAAAACTTTGCAGACATTCAGGGTGATTTTTCGCAATATACCAACCTGGTACTGAGCCGTGACATTTTCCTACATAATGAAATTTTGATATATTTAATTTCTTTGCAAAGTTATAAATATCGCTGCCCCATTGGCGTGACCAGTTGGTAGAGCCGTCTTCATTGAGTTCAACAGCTTTACCGTCGAATCTCATCACAACACCGTAGACGTGAAATCTTTCTGCCAGCTTTTCAATCATCGGAATGAAAGTATGGAAGAAAAATTCTCCACAAATAATTACTTCTTTATTTTTTTCTCCACGTTCACAATAAGTCAGTTCGATTCCATTGTCAAGAATCAAACTTTTTGCCTCACCTTTGATTTTATTCGCTTCCATTTTATCAATGCCTCCCTATAATTGAAGAATTACTTCACACTGCCGAAACGCCTGTCTCGTTTGCTGAAGTCAGACAGTGCCTGCAAAAACTCTTCGGGCTTAAAATTTGGAAATGGCGTTTCTGTGAACCAAAATTCAGCATAAGCCGACTGCCACAACAAGAAGTTACTGACCCTCAAATCTCCACCTGTTCGGATCATCAAGTCAACAGGCGGATCACCGCAAGTATCAAGCGCACCTTCAAAGATATCACTGTCAATATCCTCAGCCTTCAATTCGCCATTGAGGACACGTTGAGCGATCTTCTGCGTCGCTCTGACAATCTCGTCTTGACCGCCGTAGTTCGTCGCCACATTGAACTTCAGCCCTGTGTTATTCCTCATCATCTCTTCGGCGTCGTGTGCCTGCTTTATCAGACTTTCAGGCAGCTCGTCAATTCTGCCGATGAAGTGGATTTTGACATTCTTTTCGTTGAGTTCGCGCTTCTCTTTCTCAAGATATTCGCTGAACAAATGCATAAGAAAATCAACCTCTGTATGCGGTCTGTTCCAATTTTCGGTTGAGAAAGCATACACGGTCAAAGCTTCCAATTCAATATTCACCGCTGTTTTGATGATCTCTTTAAGAGTCTTGACACCCGCCAAATGACCAGCACTTCTAATTAAACCTTGATTTTGTGCCCAGCGTCCGTTGCCGTCCATAATAATTCCAACGTGGCGCGGCAATAGATTTTTATCTAAATTCATTCCCAATTAACATTCCAATCAGGTTAAACTTCCATTACCTCTTTTTCTTTTGAGGCTTTGGTGCTGTCGATCAATTTAATGTATTTATCAAGGAGTTTTTGTATTTTTTCTTGAGCGTCCTTACGGTCGTCCTCGGTGATTTCCTTGTTCTTCTCAGCTTTCTTGATTGCTTCATTGCCGTCGCGACGAATGTTTCGCATAGCCACTTTGGCATCTTCAGACTTCTTGCTGACAACTTTGACTAATTCCTTACGTCTTTCTTGGGTGAGCTGAGGAATAGCAAGGCGAATAGTTGTACCATCAGAGTTTGGAGTGAGACCCAAGTCTGACTTTTGAATAGCTTTTTCAATGTCTTTTAGGCTGCCCTTGTCATAAGGCTTAATCATTATCATACGTGCTTCGGGAACAGTTACACTCGCCATCTGATTGACAGGCGTCGGTGTTCCGTAGTAGTCAACCATAACTTTATCGAGGAGCGAAGGCGCCGCTCTGCCTGCTCTGAGTGTGCCATATTCCTTTTTGAGCCCTTCGAGGGTCTTTTTCATTTTCTCTTCTTGTGACTTCATTATGTCGTCAATCATGGTTACATCTGCCTTTCATTTAATTATAAATTAACCAACAGTAGTGCCGATTTCTTCGCCCATCGCCGCTCTGTAAATGTTATCATAATCGTCTATATTAAATACAACCAGAGGAATCCCATTATCCATACAAAGTGAAGTTGCAGTTGAGTCCATAACGTGCAGACCCAAATTTAATATCTCAATATAGGCGAGCTTATCAAATTTCTTTGCATCACTACATTTGTTGGGGTCTTTGTCATAAATGCCGTCCGTACCCTTCTTCGCCATGAGTATAACGTCCGCTTCAACTTCTGCCGCTCTGAGTGCCGCCGTAGTATCAGTTGAGAAGTAAGGATTTCCCGTTCCGGCTCCAAATATAACGACTCTACCTTTTTCGAGATGTCGGACAGCTCTTCTTCTAATGTAAGGCTCCGCAACCTCACGCATTTCAATAGCTGTTTGAACTCGAGTAAAGACTCCCATCTTTTCCAGTGAATCTTGCAATGCCAAGGCGTTCATAACAGTTGCAAGCATTCCCATATAGTCCGCCGAAGCTCGATCCATACCTTTGGCACTGCCGCTGAGACCTCTCCAGATGTTTCCGCCACCTACAACAACTGCCACTTCGAGTTTCTTATCGTGTATTCGTTTAACTTGTTTTGCTAACTCTTCAACTACTTCCGGGTTTATGCCATATGTTCCGTCTCCTGCCAGTGACTCTCCGCTTAATTTCAACACAATTCTTTTATATTTCATAAGCTCACCCTTTTGCTCATATTATCTTAAAATTTAAAATTCCCTATCAATAAAAGTTTTCCTGCTTATTGCACAAAAAAAGTTTTCGTTGTACAATAGTAACAATAGGTTTTAATTATTTACTAAGGATGTGTCGATATGGAACTTAGACAGTTGGAATATTTTCAAATGGCAAGTCGTCTCAAGAATATCACGCGCGCTGCAAAGCGTTTGCGAGTCTCACAACCAAATATCACTGTTGCCATAAAGAAACTTGAGGCAGAACTTGGTATTCAGTTATTTGATCGCAGTCAAAAGCAGCTCTCACTTACACCTGAAGGATCGGTATTTTTAGGTCGTGTTGATACTGCTCTTCGCTGTCTGAATGATGCATTAATTGAAGTAAATGACTTCAAACAGCTTCAAAAGGGTGTAATAAAAATTGGTATTCCACCAATGATGGGTGCATTTCTCTTTCCAAAAATCTTTTCAGGATTTCAAACGAGACACCCTTCACTTGATGTTCTTTTATTTGAGGAAGGTTCTATTGCTATTCGTGAAATGCTTGATCGCGATGAATTAGATTTTGGAATAGTGATTACCTCAGATGCTTCATCTTCCTTAAATATTCTTCCTATGACGCGTTCTCAGCTTGTAGTCTGTGTTCCGGCTTCTTCACCACTTACCAAGAAGAAGACAATTTCAAATGAGGATATTGCCAACTCAAATCTCATTGTGATGAAACAAGGCTCCTATCTTCGCCAAATTGTGCAAGAGCGCCTTCATTCAATTAATATTACTCCAAATATTGTCCTTGAGTCTGGTCAGATTACTACCATCAAAGGCCTTGTGGCTCACGGTGTTGGAATAGCTTTTCTACTTGATTTTATTGCAGATGATACAACCGATTTGTGTGCCATACCTTTAGAAGAACCTATATTTGTTGATATTGGACTGGCTTGGAAAAGAGACCGCTACGTTTCCAAGGCTGCTCAAGCTTTTATCAATTTTTGCAAAGACCCAATTTAATGAGAAATTATAAAGGATAGAGCGTTTTCTATGGAAGGAATGGTTTATCATGGCAGTGAAGTTGGGGAACAGTTATGTATCTGAGACGGCGCTGAATTATGCCCAAACTCAAGCAATCGAAGAATTAAAGAGCAGCAATAAGGGTAGCAATGTGCTTGGTGATTTGTCAAGAAAGTTTAAAGATGTCAACTTCAGCGTTGGTACTCAGCCATTTAACGGCAAGGGAAATAATAATATCTCAATCTCACCAAATGTTCTGAGACAGATGGCTGATGATCCTGATAAGCGCCTTGAGTATAAGGCTTTGATTTACGATTGTCGTCAGACTTTGAAGAACACCGCCAACCGTCCCGATCTTCAAGCTCAAGGTTTCGTCATCGGCAGTGACGGTGGCTTGAGAATGTGGAGCATTTCCAAGAGTGATAACAGTAAAAGTCAAGTTCGCGTACTCCTCAACATGACCGAAGAAGAATTCAAGCAGCGTTTGGCCGGACGTTTACCAGATAAAGAACTCGCCAAGCGTCAAAAGATTGCCGAAAGTCTCAAGGCCGCAAATGATTATCTCAACAGCCGCAAAGGTGAGATTGGATTTCAAGGCGGATCGGTTTCAGTTGACAAAGACGGTAACATAAGTATTACTTCTGCGAAGGCAACCGTTACATTTAATGAGTCAAAGCGTGCCACTCAACTTGCAGCAGTTAAGACTCCTGCCGATCTCCGCAAGTTAATGAAGATTTTGCAAGAAGATCTCAAAGAGTGTGAAGCTGGTCTCCAAAACAATATGTGTGATGAAGCTGAGGTCGAGAAAGTTAAGAAGATGATTGAACGCGCTCAACAGAAGATTAACGAGTTGCCAGAAGAGTCTCCAAAATTTGCACTATCGGTGATAGATATTTTGATTTAACGGAAGTGATAATTGATGAAGGTATTAGTGACAGGAATAACAGGTCAGCTTGGTTTTGATGTAATGGCTGAACTACAGAGAAGGAAGATTGAAGCTATAGGTGCCGCGCGCAAGGACTTTGACCTCACCGATGAAGTAGGAATAGAACAATTTGTCAAATCGCATAAACCTGACGCGATCATTCATTGTGCCGCCTACACTGCTGTTGATAGGGCAGAGGATGAGCCGGAATTGGCTATGCAAGTTAATGGTCGGGCGACTGAAGCGATAGCCAAAGTTTGCAAAGAAATTGACGCCAAGATGATATATATCAGCACTGACTACGTATTCCCAGGTACAGGTGACAAACCTTATGAGGTTGATGATCCTAAAAATCCGCCCAATGCTTATGGCCGTTCTAAGCTTGCAGGCGAAAAAGCTGTCCTCAAGCTTCTAGATAAATACTTTATAGTTAGGATTAGTTGGGTATTCGGCAAAAATGGCAAGAACTTTGTCAAGACGATGTTAAGGCTGAGTGAGACCAAGAACAGATTGACAGTAGTAAACGATCAGATCGGGTCACCAACTTATACTGCTGATCTGGCACCTCTGCTTGTTGATATGGTCCAGACTGACAAATATGGGATCTATCATGCAACTAATGAGGGTTTCTGTTCTTGGGCTGAGTTTGCTGCGGAGATATTCCGTCAAGTGGGCGCTGAGACTGAGGTTATTCCTATTCTTTCTAGTGAGTACCCAACTAAGGCGATTAGACCGCTAAACTCTCGATTGAGTAAACAAAAACTTGAAAATGCCGGATTTAGGCGTCTATCGAATTGGAAAGATGCGATAAAGCGATATTTAATGCAGATTTAAAACTTTTAATCAGCCTACAATCAGCCCTTTTAAGAGATTTTAAAAAAAAGTTAAAAAAAGGTATTGACAAAAATAGAAAGATGTGATATCTTATGTAAGCTGATTCGTTGAGCGGTCCGCCACTCAACTCCAGCA